>JAIVHO010000075.1 GCA_020201035.1 Bacteroidales bacterium | reverse complement strand
CAAGGTGTTTTGCTGAACCAGATTTTAAATGAAGCCGACTGCCCTGATGATTTTTCACGCGAGCGGTGGAAATTACAACAGCACTATCTCTACAATGCGCAGGAACTGTTCGGTGCAAAACCATTATTCCCGATTCCCCTGAGCCAGGAAGAAATAATTGGGTTAAAAGCTGTAGGAAAGTTGGAAAATGGAGTTTTCTCGGAACTGTAAAAGAAATGAACATTCTATTTAATTTTCCGGTTTCCCTGCGTAAGAGGCTTAATTGAATAGTATGAATCCGTGGCTGACAATAAGTGCTAATTGTGGTCAACCTTTGCACTCCTTAAGAGTGGGGATCACAAAAACAGAAAGCAGGGTTTAATTGTTTGACTCATAATATAACCGGAGCTTTTAGACTTGTTAAAAACAAATAACTGGTGTGAGAATTATCATTAAAGTAAAAATTATTAAAATTGTTGTATGAAAGTATTGATTTTATGTACAGGTAACTCCTGCCGAAGCCAAATGGCACATGGATTTCTGAAGTCGTTCGATGACAGACTGGAGGTATCATCTGCAGGAACTGAAGCGTCGGGGAAACTGAACCCTGAGGCTGTGAGGGTAATGAAGGAGATCGGGATCGATATAAGTCATCATACTTCTGATTCCGTTGACCTGTATCTGGGTCAGGAATGGGAATATGTGATAACAGTATGCGGAGGAGCCAACGAAAACTGTCCGGCATTCCTGGGTAAGGTTAAGCACCGGTTGCATATTGGTTTTGACGATCCGTCACACGCTACCGGCACTCAGGAGTTTATTCAGAGTGAGTATTACCGGGTGAGGGATGAGATAAGAGAGGCTTTTTATAAACTTTATACCGAAGAGCTAAAGCCGAATCTGTAGTGTCAGAAGATGCTAGAAAAGGATTAAACCCAATTTGCGCCCCGGGTTACATCAACCGGAAAGCTAAGCCATGAAAAATGGTTGAACCGGTTGCTTGCTTAATAATATAAGGTGCAGGCCTGATTAAAAGCATCATCAGGTCTATTCCTCAAAAGATATTCTTCTCTTCCAGGATATAACCAACAGTAGGAACGGTAGTGATCTTTACCGAGGGGTCTTCTTTCAGGTAGTTGCGTATTTTGGAGATAAAGACATCAAGGCTCCTGCCCTTGTAGTAATCGGCCTCACCCCAAACATCAGTCATTATATCATCTCTTCTGACAAGCTGGTTTTTTGCCAGGCTGAGTTTGCAGAGCACGCTGCTCTCCTTGAGTGTCAGCCTGTGACTGATATCACCAAGGCTCAGCATCTGGTTAGCCGGATCAAACAGGTATTTTCCTATTGCAATGGTTGCAGGGGAGTTACCATTACCGTTTCCCGGGCCTGTCCTGTGAAGTATTGCCTCAATACGGCAGAGCAGTTCCTCCTCATCAAAGGGCTTTGTGATATAGTCATCTACACCTATCCTGAAGCCCCTGATCTTATCCTCTTTCATGGAGCGGGCTGAGAGAAATATCACCGGCACCTCCCTGTTCTGCTCCCTGATCGCTGCTGCAAGTGAGAATCCATCCATCTCAGGAAGCATAATATCCAGAATACAGAAGTCGGACCGATAGGCACTGAACCCCTTGAGGGCAGATAGTCCGTCACGGTAAAGCTTCACTTCGTAGCCGTTGCCTTCAAGAAAATCGACCAGCAAAAAGCCGAGGTTAATATCATCCTCTGCCAGCAGTATTTTTATATCCTTTGATTCTCTGCTCATTTTTCACCCAGTGCCGGAAGATCGATAGTAATTGCCAGACCTCCCCCCTCAGGCTGTGTGGCTTTCACCCTGCCATTCATGCGGGTGATAATATTTTTTACCTGATATAGCCCAAGACCAAAGCCCTCCGCATTATGTTTTTCATCTGCCGGAACCCTGAAATGCCTGTCAAAGATACTCTCAAGGTATTCACCGGGAACACCTCTTCCGTTATCCTTAACTGTGATTATCACCCTGTTGTTCTCCTTACGGAGCGATATTTTGATCTCTGGCGGGGTCTCGCAATATCTGACAGAGTTATCCACTATATTGGAAAGTGCTATATAGAAGAGGTCGGGATTGCCTGCCACGTAGATGGCGCTGCCCTCTTGTTCAAGTTCAATGGTTCCGCTTCTATCCGATACCTGCACATCAAAGGTGGAGGCAATATCAGCTGCCACCGGCACTACGTCTATCGGTTCGTGAAGCGAGGGTGGATCTGTTTCGGAGAAGGTGGTTGTCAGAAGCCTGTCTACCCGCTCTTTCAGCTTTCTGTGTTCGCTCTTTATTATCCCGGTATAGGAAGTCATCTTCCTGTCGTTACCAACCACGGTATTTTTGGCTATCATGCTGTTGGCCAGCGAGATATTTGTAAGAGGCGTTTTGAAGGCATGAGTCATGCTGTTCACAAAATCAACAATATTGGCCGAGAGCTCGCGCTCCCTCCGGTATAGCCGGTAGATAATAATGGAAGAGAGTGTTACTATGACAAGCAGTATAATTGATACAACAAAGACGCTGCCCATCTGTGCCACGATAAAATCGCGGCGACCCGGGAAGCTGATTTTTAACTTGTAGCCTGACCTCTCAAGCATCTCCTCAAGGCCCTCACTCAGGTAAATCTCCTTCTGTTGTGATCCGCCGTTGTAATCCATCTGATCACCTCTTACAATATCAAATTCAAAGTCGAGGTCGAGGCCGTAATATCTCAGATCATCCTCAATAACAGCTTTTATATTGTCCCACTCAGCAAGGTGCTGCATTGCCATTGAGCATGCACCGGGATCCACGTCCATAAGACAATTGCTTATCTGGTCACACAGCATCCTGTCGCGTGACAGATTGTCAACAGCCCTGTTCATCGCCATGGTTACGCTGTGGTTAAACTGTGCCTCCTGCATTCGGGCCGTTCTGCGTTCGCTGAAAAATTTAACATCGCCTTAACCTCAATTAACCCCGGCGTAACACCTTTTTTTTTGCAGCCGCTTAACTTTGATCCCGGATAAAGCGAATAGTCTAACCAAAAAAAACGATAATTATGAAAAAGGTATTATTGGGAATTTCTGCTCTTGCCGTGCTGGCATTTATACTTATTATTACTGTAAGCGCACAGGATCAGAAAGAGGACAGGGTAAAGGCAGAAACTGAGGCAGTTACTCCCGCTGACTGCGGATCATGCACATCATCATGCGGCGGAGAGATGGCAACACCTCCGGCAGCACCACCGGCAGCCTCTCCGGCAGAGTGTGGAAGTAAAGCCGGTTGCGACAATGGCAACTGCGATGAGTGTACCTGTGAAGAGTGTACAGGTAACTGTGATGAGTGCACGGAAGAGTGCAGGGAAAACTGTGAAGAGAAATGTGCTGAGCATGCCACTGCAGAGTGTGCAGGCTGCACAGCTCACAAATAGAGCAAGCAGACATAGTAGCTTTGGATTGTTTTTGAGAAGAGCCGGGAGGGTTGTTTACAACTGCTCCCGTTTTTTTTTAAGGAGTAATTGCTTCTCGCGGCGCGAGGGACAAGATCAGGGAAGAATGTGTCAATATACCTACAATTGGGGATAGAAGCCATCTGGTAATTAAGTAACTTTGCATCTTTAAACAGAGGTGGAGTTATGGAGGTGGAGTTATGAGGCTTTCGGATCTTACAACCGGCCAGGAGGCTCTGATCACAGGGATACATGGTGATAGCAATATCAGCCGGCGACTGAATGAGATGGGATTTATTGAGGGACAAAAGGTAAAGGCAATCAAGTCGGCTCCTCTTAAAGACCCCGTTGAATACTCTGTTATGGGCTATCAGCTTACTATCAGGCGTAAGGATGCTGCTATGATAGAGGTGGAGCCTCTTCCCGGGATTAATCTTCCCGGTACCCCTGAGCGTTATACCGACATTGAAACACTATCCCCCATACTCAGTCAGAAGACAAACGGGGGAGCCATTGCATCAGGGAAAAGGATAAATATTGTCCTTGTGGGTAATCCCAATTCCGGCAAGACAACCATATTTAATTATGCCACCAAATCAAGGGAACGGGTAGCCAACTACTCAGGTGTCACGGTATCGGCCCGGGAGGCAGAGATGAAGGTGGGGGGGTATACTATTGTTGTAACTGATCTGCCGGGCACCTATTCGCTTACTCCCTACTCGCCCGAGGAGCAGTATGTTACTGACTATATCATGTTCCGGCAGCCTCATATGATTCTGAATGTGGTGGATTCGGGTAATCTTGAACGTAACCTCTTTCTGACAACCCAGCTGATTGAAACAGGTATACCTGTTGTTGTGGCACTCAATATGTGGGATGAGTTTGT
>JAIVHO010000017.1 GCA_020201035.1 Bacteroidales bacterium | reverse complement strand
GCTGCTGCGTCAGGCACCTGAAGTATAAGATGCTCCGGGGCATAGCTGTTTACCACCTCCAGTATCTCCTTTTCTGAGGGCACTACCACAATGGCTGACCCGGCCAGACTGCTGAGGGCTGTCTCCCTCTCAGGAAGAGTCGCCAGCTGGCGTTCTGTTTCAGCATATACTGCATCAGCAAAAGAGGATGATGTTGTTACCAGCACCGACTGGCTGTCAGGGCCATGCTCTGCCTGCGACAGCAGGTCGGCAGCCACAAAGCGGGGATTGGCGGAGCCGTCGGCAACCACCATCACCTCGGACGGACCGGCAGGCAGATCTACGGCCACACCCAGGGCGGATGCATACTGCTTCGCTGCTGTAACATAGCTGTTGCCAGGCCCAAAGATCTTATTGACTGCCGGTATTGTCTCAGTACCCAGCGCCATGGCAGCAATCGCCTGCATGCCCCCAATCCTGTAGAGAGACTCCACGCCGGCTACCCTGGCGGCATAAAGAATTGCAGGGTGCGGTATTCCGTTACTGCCGGGAGGGGTGGCAAGCATTATCTCGCGGCACCCGGCAATCACGGCCGGTACTGCCAGCATCAGCACAGTAGAGAAGAGGGGTGCCCTGCCACCGGGGATATAAAGCCCGACCCTGCCCACCGGTACCTGCCTCTGCCAGCATCTTACTCCCGGCATTGTCTCGGTAACGGTAGCAGCTATTTTCTGTGCGGCATGAAACTTCTCTATATTGGCGGAAGCAACGGCAATGGCTCTTTTCAGCTCCTCCGGGATCTGGCGCTCTGCATCATCCATCATGGCTTCCGTTACCCTGAAGCCGGATATCTCAACCTTATCATACTTACTGGTATACTCCCTCACCGCTTTATCACCCCGCTCACCAATATCCTTAAATACCCCGGCGGCAAGGGAAAGAAGCTGGTCAGTAACTGCCGACTCCCTTTTCAGCTTCGCCATAACCTCATCCAGCGAAGTGTATGTTACCCTTTTGATAATCTCTTGCTTCATAACTATTCTTTTATTGAAGGCATAACTGCCCTGTTACCTGACCATCTTCAGCGCCGTTCTCTCTCAGGTGGCACTCTTACCTTACCATCTTCTCTATCGGGATAACAAGTATCCCTTCAGCGCCGTTCTCTCTCAGCTGCCCTATTACATCCCAGAAATCGCTGTCAGAGATAACCGAATGCACCGAGCTCCATCCCGTCATGGCAAGGGGCATAATGGTAGGACTCTTTATCCCGGGAAGGATGGAACAGATAATCTCCAGCTTTTCATCGGGGGCATTTAGCAGTACATACTTGTTATTGCGGCTTGCCTCCACCGTCTCAATCCTGAAGAGTATCTCACGGGTCATGGCCTCCTTTTCCGGCGTAAGAGCGGGACCCTTTACCAGGCAGGCTTCCGATTCAAGGAGCACCTCCACCTCGCGCAGCCCGTTCTTAATAAGGGTTGAGCCGGAGCTTACCAGATCACATATAGCATCGGCCAGACCGATACCCGGGGCTATCTCCACCGATCCGCTAATCTCGTGGATGGCAGCCTCAATGCCCTGATCCTTAAGCCATTTCTGCAGCGTTGCCGGATAGGATGTGGCAATACGCTTACCGTTAAACCAAGCTGGAGAGTCGTAATCAGCACCTCGGGGAATAGCCATCGAGAGCCGGCAGCGCGAAAATCCCAGCTTATGGATCACCTCAATCTTTTTTCCCGACTCAATAACAACATTCTCACCCAGTATTGCCAGATCGGCTACCCCATCCTCGAGATACTGCGGAATATCCGAGTTACGCAGGAAGAGGAAATCGGCATCATAATCGCGCGCCGAAGCAATCAGCTGGTCGCCACCATTATCAATGGTGATACCACATTCACGAAGAACAGACAGTGAACCGTCCTGGAGGCGGCCCGACTTCTGTACAGCAATTTTCAGTCTTTCTTTCATTGTTTACACCTTATAATTTATCCTTAATAATTTCTTTGTTATAAAAAAAAAACCCGTCGGTGAGGACGGGCTTCTGGCTATATTATGTAAATTCCTTTCAGGGCATTGCACAAATCACCTTCTGCTCGCCTCCCGGCAAGTATAATGATGATGATGATGCAGTGCGTAAAAGTTCATTTTTTCTCTTTTGATCGTGCAAATATAATACAATATTTTGGGAGCATCACACTGAAGCCTGAAAATTAATAAACTTTTACTCCTTGCCAATCGCGTAGCTACAGTTTCAGTCGGTCAGTATAACCAGTGTAGCGGTTCCAGGTTCCGCAACTCCGGTTCCGCAACTCCTGTGCCGCTCTCCGTGTGACGCTACACGTCTTCCGTTATCAGCTTTTAGCCTTATCCACAGCATCACGCCACCTTTTAAGGTGTTGCTGAAGCAATCTCCTGTCCATCCGGGGAGAGTAGGAGGTATGTCGCGACGGCAGTGCCCGCAGCTCATCGGCCGACGACCAGAAGCCTGTTGCGAGTCCGGCCAAACAGGCAGCACCGAAGGCAGTTGTCTCCATAACATCAGGACGCACCACCTCTATTCCCAGTATATCACTCTGGAACTGCATCAGCAGCCCGTTGGCCGAAGCACCCCCGTCGACGCGCAGTTCCCTTATCTTTCGGCCGCTGTCATTCTCCATGGCCACCATCAGGTCACGCACCTGAAAGGCTATGCTCTCGAGTGATGCCCTGGCAATATGTGCTGCCGTGGTTCCCCGGGTTATCCCGGTTATTATACCTCTTGCATGGGGATCCCAGTGAGGAGCTCCCAGTCCTGACAATGCCGGTACAAATGCAACGCCAGCGGTATCCGGTACTGAAGCTGCCAGATCCTCGCTGGCAGCGGCATCCTTTATTATACCCAGCCCGTCACGCAACCATTGTATGGCCGCCCCTGCAATAAAGACACTCCCTTCAAGTCCGTACGAGACACTCTCTCCAATCTTCCATGCCACCGTTGTCAGCAACCTGTTGGATGATGATACCGGTTTACTGCCCGTATTGAGTATCATAAAACACCCTGTGCCGTAGGTGTTTTTTACCATCCCCTCATCCAGGCATAGCTGACCAAACAGTGCCGCCTGCTGGTCTCCTGCTACTCCTGCCAACGGAACAGGATGCCCTGTTACATGAGGCAGTGTATAACCATATATCTCCGAACAGCTTCTCACCTCAGGAAGCACCGACAGCGGTATTCCAAATAGCTCCGTAAGATCATTATCCCACTGCATGGTATGGATATTAAAGAGCATGGTCCTGCTGGCATTGGTTACATCGGTAGCATGAAGTGACCCGCCGGTCATCTTCCAGAGAAGCCAGGAATCGACAGTGCCAAAACAGATCATTCCGTCTGCCGCCCTGGCCGCCACACCCGGAACGTTATCCAGTATCCACTTAATCTTTGTTGCCGAGAAATAGGCATCCGGGATAAGGCCTGTACGTTCGCGTATCATCTCCCCGTAACCACTCTCCGTAAGCTCCTCACAGTAATCCGCCGTACGCCTGTCCTGCCACACTATGGCATTGTATACCGGATTACCACTCTCCCTGTCCCACAGAATGGTGGTCTCCCTCTGGTTGGTTATTCCCGCGGCCGCCAGGCTGGTTCCTGTGACCCTTTTCCTCGCCATTACCTCGGATATTACTGCCGCCTGCCCTGACCATATCTCATCAGGATCATGCTCAACCCAGCCGGGCTTAGGATATATCTGTGTAAGCTCTCGTCGGGCCACTGCAGCCACCCCGCCGCTGTGATCAAACAGAATGGCTCTGGAGCTTGCTGTTCCCTGATCTATTGCAAGTATATATTTCTCACTCATACCATAAAGATAACTGATATCCGCCAATTCTGTAACCCCATTATCAGCACCATATGCACCAGGATTATCCGCACCACACGCACCCCCAAAATCATCACCACACGCACCACCAAAATCAGCGCCACAAGTACCACCACATACAATTTCACACTCCCCAACTCCTGCAGAAAGCCTGGACCCCTGCTTCAATGGAATCGCAGCCACCTCCTGCACCACCTGACGGAAGCAAATATTGTTTAGACTCTGTATAAATAACGCCATGCCACATAATATTCTGACATCACCGAAAACGTTTGAAACAACAGGCCGGTGTAAAAAGAAAAACCGACACTCAGTTTCTGGCAGATATGGAATATGAGCTTCGGGTTCCTGGGCATACAGTTTGGTTTTGCCCTTCAGAACGGCAATGTAAGTCGCATCTTTCAGACACTGGGGGCAGATATTGACCGTATACCGATACTCTGGATTGCAGCGCCTGTGACCGGGCTGCTGGTACAGCCCATAATAGGGCATATGAGTGACAAAACCTGGGGTCGCCTGGGGAGAAGAAGACCCTACTTTCTTGTAGGAGCAATAATGGCATCAGTGGCCCTGATACTGATGCCCAACTCTCCGGCGCTCTGGATGGCTGTAGGAATGTTGTGGATAATGGATGCCTCCATTAATGTATCAATGGAACCCTTCAGGGCGTTTGTGGGTGATATGCTGCCCGACAGGCAGAGGACGCTGGGCTTTACAATGCAGAGTTTCTTTATAGGTATAGGTGCCTTTGTGGCATCATGGCTCCCCTATATTCTTTCCAACTGGTTCAATATCTCCAATACGGCACCCGAAGGGGAGATTCCCGCTACAGTAAAGCTATCTTTTTACCTGGGAGGAGCCGTCTTCCTTGCTGCCGTACTATATACTGTATTTTCCACAAAGGAGTACTCCCCCGAAGAGATAGAGGAATTCAGCAGGGCGGAGGAGGAGAGTGCACCACCTGCTCCTGAGGTGACTGAACCGGTAAACAAATACCTGCGCCGGGGCATTATCTGGAGTCTGGCAGGAATAGCCTCAGGCATTCCGGTATTCTTCTACGACCTGGAGAAGGAGCTTTATATACTGGCCGGAGGCCTCCTCACATTCGGACTGCTGCAGCTCCTTGTTGCTTTGCTGGTGAACATCCGTCGCAGCTCGGGCGGACTCGTTGCCATTATCACCGACCTCTACAGGATGCCAAAAACAATGGGGCAGCTTGCCGTGGTGCAGTTCTTCTCATGGTTTGCCCTCTTCTCAATGTGGATATATACCACCCCGGCAGTTACCTCAAGGCTCTATTTCACATCTGACACCACCACCGAGGCGTATAATGAGGGAGCCAATCTGGTCAGTGGTATGTTCGGCTGGTACAACCTCTTTGCTGCCATCTTCGGACTTATGCTGCTTCCGCTGCTCTCACGTCTCTTCAACAGGAAAATTACCCATGCCATATCCCTTATTACCGGTGCGGCCGGACTCATATCCATCTTTTTTCTTTCCAACCCGCAGATGATGATACTCTCCATGATAGGTATAGGACTCGCCTGGGCAAGCATCCTGGCAATGCCGTACGCTATACTGACAGGTTCCCTCCCGGCCAACAAGATGGGGGTCTATATGGGAATCTTCAACTTCTTTATTGTGATACCCCAGATACTGGCCGCTACTATTCTGGGATTTCTGGTAACACACCTCTTCTCGGGCGAAACAATTTACGCCCTCGTTGCAGGAGGAATTTCACTTATAGTGGCTGCAGTGACGGTTCTTTTTGTAACTGATCCAGGAGACAAAAAGTAAACTGAGCAACCGACACGTTATGCCTGATAAAAACAGAAAATATGGCCGCTATACTTAAAGGATGCATTTTTGATCTTGACGGTGTGATTGTTGACACCGCCCGCTACCACTTCCTTGCATGGAAAAGGCTGGCAGGAGATCTTGGATTTGAATTTACCGAAAAGGATAATGAGCAGCTGAAGGGTGTCAGCCGGATGACCTCACTCGATATACTGCTGGCCACAGGAAATATAGAAAAAGATAAAGCCGCAAAGGATAGGCTTGCGGTAAAAAAGAATGAGTGGTACATTGAATATATACGCAAACTGACACCCGCAGATATTCTGCCCGGTTCAGTAGAGCTGCTTGAAGAGCTGCACTCTCATGGTATAAAGTGTGCCGTGGGATCAGCCAGTAAAAATGCAATGCTTATCCTTGAGAGGCTCCGTCTTACTGACCGCTTTGATGTTATCATTGACGGTACCCGGGTAAACAGCGCAAAGCCTGATCCCGAGGTGTTTGTTCTTGCTGCAAGGGAGATGGGACTGCGGTACGATGAGGTAATTGTTTTTGAAGATGCTGTAGCAGGAGTGGAGGCTGCCGGCAGGGCAGGGATGAAATGTATAGGAGTGGGAAAACCGGAGGCTCTCAGGATGGCCGCCACAGTAGTCACCGACCTAAGTGAACTGAATTATTCAAAACTGATAAAAATATACGGATCATGAACCCCAATTTACGAGTGGACGAGTGGAAGATTACGGAGGAGGGCTTCAACCCTGAAATGAACAGGGCCTCTGAAAGCATCTTCTCAATAGGAAATGGCTATATGGGGCAGAGGGCCAATTTTGAAGAGCATTACAGCGGAGATACTCTGCGGGGATCATACCTTGCAGGTATCTACTACCCTGACAAAACACGTGTGGGATGGTGGAAAAACGGATATCCGGAGTATTTCGCCAAGGTGATCAATTCACCCTCGTGGACAGGCATCAGCATCAGGGCAGGAGGAGAAGAGGTTGATCTGTCAAAGTGCGAGGTGCTATCCTTCAGGCGCGAGCTCAATATGAAAGAGGGATATCTCTACCGCTCCTTCAGGGTCAGAATGGTAAACGGACTGGAGATAGAGGCGGAGGTAACAAGGTTTGTGAGCAGCGCCGACAGGGAAGCAGGAGTCATAAGGTACACAATAACACCGCTGAACAGCGATACACTCCTTACCGTTGAATCCTCTGTTGATGGCGATGTCTATAATGAAGATGCCAACTATAATGAGTATTTCTGGGAAGAGGTACACCGCGAGTCAAAACCCGCATACTCATTTATGGAAACCGCAACCCGTAAAACAGGATTCAGGGTAGCCATAGCTGCCCGAAGCACCTTCAGGGTTAACGATCGTAAGCCTGTTGAAGGTGAAGGCATCCGCAACTATGAAAAATATGTCTCCATTTACCATAATGAGGATCTTAAAAAGGGAGACACGATGGTGATTGAGAAATACGTGGCGGTAACCACCTCATTAAACCATCCTGCCAAAACCCTGCACTCCCGGGCCCTTGATCTCAGCAAGAAGTTTGCAGCGGAAGGGTTCGATAAAATGCTTAACCGGCAGAAGGAGTGGTGGAAAAAGATATGGGATGAGTCTGATGTGGTTATTGAAGGAGATCCCTCTGCCCAGCAGGCAATAAGGTTTAATATCTTCCATCTCTTCCAGACATATGACGGTCACGATGAGAGATTGAATATAGGCCCCAAAGGGTTTACAGGAGAAAAATATGGCGGGTCAACATACTGGGACACAGAGGCTTTTGTCCTCCCGTTCTATCTCAGTACAGCCGATTCATCGGTGGCCCGTAACCTCCTGCTATACCGCTACAGGCACCTCCCAAAGGCCATTGAGAATGCCTCCATTCTGGGGATCGGAGGGGGTGCGGCGCTCTATCCCATGGTGACAATGAACGGCGAGGAGTGCCATAATGAGTGGGAGATAACCTTTGAGGAGATACACCGCAACGGCGCAATAGCCTATGCCATCTACCGCTACATCAACCATACCGGCGACTACAGCTACATGCTTTCGGGCGGACTCGAGGTGCTGATTGCCCTCTCCCGTTACTGGAGCCGCAGGGCCAGCTTCTCACACCAAAAAAATAGCTGGGTCATCCTCGGCGTTACAGGGCCCAACGAATACGAAAACAACGTTAACAACAACTGGTATACCAACCTGATGGCGGTGTGGACTCTCAGATATACCCTTGAAAATATTGAAAGGATCCGGAAGGATTATATTGAGGAGGATAAACAGCTATCCGGGGAGATAATGCCCGGCAATGATGAAACTGCGCTCTGGAGAGAGATTGCAGAAAATATGTACTTCCCCGTGGATAAGAAGCGGGGCATCTTTGTGCAGCAGGACGGGTACCTTGACAAGGAACTGCTCACCACCGATACGATAAACCCGGATGAACGGCCCATCAACCAGCACTGGTCGTGGGACCGTATACTGCGCTCCTGCTTTATCAAGCAGGCTGATGTGCTTCAGGGCATTTACTTCTTTGAAGATGATTATGACAGGGAGACAATAAAGAGAAATTTTGACTTTTATGAGCCGCACACAGTGCATGAATCATCCCTCTCTCCGAGTATCCACTCAGTGGTTGCCAGCATGCTGGGATACACATCAAAGGCTTATGAGCTCTACCTCAGGACGGCGCGACTCGATCTCGATGATTACAACAGGGAGGTCAGGGAAGGTCTTCATATAACATCCATGGCCGGAACCTGGCTCGCTATTGTTGAGGGTTTCGGAGGCATGCGGATAAAGAATGACCGGCTCTTCCTCAATCCGGTGCTGCCGGAGGCATGGAAAAGCCTCTCCTTTATGATGAGATTCAGGAATAACCTGATCAGGATCAGCACCACCATGGAGGAGACAACAATTTTTAACCTGTCGGATCGCCCGGTCCCCGTCACCTTTAAGGGTAAGGAATATCTGATTAAACCCGGTGAGAAGAAGAGTCTTTAACTATACTGGAAGAGTCTTTAACTTTACTGAATGAAACTAAAATAAACACTCTGTATCATGAGAAGAAATTTTTTAACTATTGCACTGCTGACAGCAGCAATATTTACAGGCTGTAACAGACAGAGCCCTGAGGCAACTATTGCCAGCGGACCGGCAAATAACCCGGAGTGGTCAAAGGATAATGTACTGTACGAGGTAAATGTAAGACAGTTTACCGATGAGGGAACCTTCAGTGCCATCCTTCCGCATATTGACCGTCTGGCAATGCTGGGAGTGGATGTGATATGGTTTATGCCCATCCACCCCATAGGGGAGGTTAACAGGAAGGGCATCCTGGGAAGCTACTACTCGGTAAAGGATTTCCGGGAGGTAAATCCTGAGTTTGGAACAATGGAAGAATTCAAAATGGTGGTGGATGCCATTCACAAGGCAGGGATGCATGTTATTATTGACTGGGTGCCAAACCACTCCTCGTGGGATAATCACCTGGCAACTGATCACCGCGACTGGTACAGGCAGAATGAAGAGGGTGGATTTGTGTCGCCGTATGACTGGACCGATGTTATTGCCTTTGACTGGGAGAATGAGGAGCTGTGGGACTATATGCAGGAATCGCTCCTCTTCTGGGTAAGGGAGGCCGGCATTGATGGCTACAGGGTGGATCATCCTCATGTTACACCCGCCGACTTCTGGCTCAGGGCAAGGCATGAAATGGAAAAGATAAAGCCTGTGCTGATGCTGGCAGAGAATGAGGACAGGGTTGAGTTTTTTGATAATGGATTTGATATTAACTACTCATGGGAGTTGCATCACATAATCAACGAAGTTGCCCAGGGAACAAAAGAGGTTGCCGAACTTAATGCCGTGCTTGAGAAAGACCTTGAAAAATTCCCTCCCTATGCTTACAGGATGAGATTTATTGATAACCATGATGAAAACTCATGGGCAGGAACCATCGACGAAAGACTGGGGGAGGCCCACAGGGCAATGGCTGTATATATCTATACCATCCCGGGCATTCCTCTTATGTATAACGGGCAGGAGGCGGGACTCGACAAGAGACTTGGATTTTTTGAGAGGGATCCCATTGAATGGAAAGAGTCTGACCTGACACCCTTCTACACCACCCTTAACAATTTTAAATCTGAGAACATATCCCTGTATAACGGAGAAGAGGGAGGATCATACCAGCTGCTTCCGACAACCGGGGATGAAGATATATGTGCTTACCTGCGTGAAAAGGAGGGAAACAGGGTGATAGCAATTATCAATATGTCAGCGGAACCCGCAACCTTTACCCTGGGTGACACCACAGTGGCAGGAAGCTATACCGATTGCTTCAGCGACAGTATAATAACGCTCTCTGAAGGCACCACCCTGGAGCTTGGCGGATGGGAATACCTTCTGGTTAACAGGTTACCGCTTAATTAACCTTTTTATACCGGTAATCCCGTTCCCTGAGAGCCTGAGCATATAGCTGCCCGGTGCCAGGGAGCTGATATTAACCTTCCTCTCCCCCTGGCCCTGTTCAATGGTTGTGCTTATAACCGTTCTTCCATTCATATCCATAATCATCAGGGCATACTCAGCCGGTGGAAGCTCAGGATCAATGGTTAAACTAAGATTATCACCGGCCGGATTGGGCCAGAGGGTTATCCAGTCGCCATTGGCCCTTGTATAGAGAACATCATTAACCGAAAGGGCTATCTGAGGCCTTGTAAGTTTTTTGGTGGTATAGATACGGTACTCTCCCGGCTTCATGGTAAAGGATGAATTAACTGATTCCACAGTGATTGAGTCACCGGTAAAGAATTCATACCATTTGCCTGTACGGGTAAACTGAACCGACTGATCTGTTATGGAGAGTTCAAAACTGCCCATAACCATTATATCCATATCTGAATGGGCAATGGAGATGCTCTTCTTCTTATCCTGCTGGCTGATGGTGAAATCTTCAGATGTAAAGGCAGGCTCCGTGCGCTTAAGCCTGATCAGAGCGGCCCAGGCATCATAAACCCTCCTGCGGTGATCATTAAGGTAGTAGTCCCACCGGATGGGCTTCTCGCCTGTTCTGCCGTTATAATCAATTGAATAGTCATATCCCACCTCCCCAAACTGCCAGAGCATTTTGGGTCCGGGAATGGTGAAATGGAGGGCCGCAGCAAGAATATCCCTCTCAAGTCCGGTATATAGAAACTTTATATTATAATCCCCCTGCTGAGACCCGAATTTTGTATTGTTGTACTGCATCCTCTCCTCGTCATGACTCTCCATATAGGTTATCAGGTGAGGGTAATCCCATCCCCGGTTAATCCATGATGCCCACGATATATCAGAGGAGTACCCCATGGCTGCCTCGCTGTACTGGTGGCTCATATTTCCCCACAGCATCATGCCGTAGCCAGCCAGCTCCTTCTCCTCAGCGTTATCGGCAAAATGTTCAAGGATAATATAGGAGTCGGCATCAACAGACCATATATGGTCAGCATACATCTTCCACAGGGCAACCCTGTTGGCATCATACTCACCCCAGGCAGAGACATTTCCCAGGGTGTTTTTCTGTGTAAATCCCTTGGAGAGATCAAACCGGTAGCCATCAATATTGTACTCCTCAATCCAGAACTGCATCACCCTCTTTGAGAAGTAGCGTGTGGCCTCACTATCATGGTTAAAATCATACCCCACATTATAATCATGTGTTGCCGTTACATTATAGTAGGGATTTTCAGGCAGTATACTGTATGAGCTTTTGTCATACCACATAAGCACCATCGGCGACTGTCCCCATGAATGGTTAAGAACCATATCAAGTATTACCGCCATGCCCCTGTTGTGACAGCTGTCAACAAACTCCCTGAGATCATTCCCTGATCCGTAATATTTATCCACCGCAAAATAGAAATTAGGGTTATAACCCCATGAGTTGTTACCGTCAAATTCATTTACCGGCATCAGCTCAATAGCATTTACTCCCAGCCTGTCAAGATAATCAAGAGTATCGATCAGGGTTTTGATATCATGTGATGCCACAAAATCCCGTACCAGCAGTTCATAAATAACCAGCTCCTCCTTCGGCGGCGGAATAAAGGAAGTGTTATCCCATATATACTCTTCAGGCATGGTATTGAATACCGAAACAATACCCCCGGCCATACCCTCAGGGTACTCCATTGACCCGGTATATACTGAGGCAGGAATATATTGGTCATTCCACGGATCCAGAAGCTTTTCGGCATATGGATCGGCAACACGGGTTCCGCCAACCAGATACTGGAACCTCTGATCCACCCCTTCAGGAATTGAGGTCAGTTCAATCCAGAACCTGTTACCGTCCGGAGTAATATTCATATATCCCTCATCTGATGTTGTCCACTCATTGAAATCGCCCAGCACAAAGGCGTCACTCTTGCCGGGGGCATAGAGTACCAGTGTAACAGTGCCGGCTCCCGTAATATTTATTCCATCAGTAACCCCCGCGGGTAGTGATGCTATTACAGGATCCTTTTTAACGAAAAGGAAAAATGAGTCGGCAGCAAACTCAGGGTAATCCCATGCCACCGCTTTTATCCAGTGACCTCCGTACTCTCCTGCCTGGTACTGAAACGTTATCTCCTGCTGATTCTCTGCACCAAGCTCCCGCACATTATCAACGAACAGTACAATGGAATCGGCAAGTGTGGCTGAGATATTAATATCTATTATTTCATCCAGAGGAACAACCAGGGATGACTCCTCTGGTGTTACAAAGGTAATATTGAGGCCCGGCTCAAAGATGGAAATAAATATGTCAGAGGTCTGCAGTTCAGCATCGGCGCTTCTGATAACAAGGCATATCTCCGTAATCTCCTCTGTTCCCGTGAGGTCAGGATAATAAGTGTGGATATCAGGTGTTACTACAAGCCTGTAGAGGTTGTTTCCCATATACTCAAACTGAGGCTGCGTATCATTATTGCCCCAGCTCTCTATCACATTCTGCCACTTCCCTACACCGGCAATGGTAACACCGGTATGGGCATAGAGGGGCCCTGTATAATCCTTCAGCTCTCCGGTCTCCCTGTCACTGTGAAACCAGATAATAATCTCGGTCCCTGTAACCGGAATTGCCGGTTCCGTTGTCACTACCTGTGCCCCTATGGTAACTGCTACTGCCATCAGGAGCATTGCTATAATAATTCTCCTTTTCATTCGTTCCATATCTCTTTCCCTTTCCGTTCATTTCTGTTAACTGTTCCGCTCACACCCTTCCCGTTTGCCTGACGGGGGGGAGGCCCTGCCTCAACTTATTATTCCAGCTCCAGAACCAGCGGTCTCCGGGCGGGTACAATTACTGAATCACCCCACTCAATCCATTCACCGGCAATTACATTCCGGGCCTTTGTACACCTTCCCGTTATCTCGCTGAAACGGTCTGTGGGGAGCAAAACCTCTTTTTCTGACTTATTCAGTATAACCATCACAGTATCACTGCTGTTGGTGCGGAAATAAACATATACTCCGTTTTCAGGGGCAAAATGGGTAAGTGTGCCGGTATGGAGCACCTCGCTGTTCTTACGGTAGTTAAGGAGCGTTTTTATATAATCCTGCATCTCTTTCTGCTCTGCGGTGAGCCCCTCTCCGGTAAAACCGTTTACCCTGTCGCCGGGCCATCCTCCGGGAAAATCTTTTCTTATAACACCATGGTCGTTCCCCTCCCGGTGGGTCATCAGTATCTCTGTTCCATAGAAAATCTGGGGTATCCCTCTTATTGTAAGGAAGAGTGTGATGCCGAGTCTGAAGAGATCGTCATCCATTCCCACCTGCATATAGAAGCGTGGCATATCGTGGTTATCGGGAAATATCACCAGTTTCCCCGGATCAGGGTAGAGAAAGTCATTTGCCAGCATCTCATATATGGTCACCAGGCCGGTCGCAAAATCCTCCTGCTCTGTGAGTCCTCTTACTACTGCATCCTGAAGCGGAAAGTCCATCATGCTGGTTATCATGCCGTTATACCCATCCCTGTTATTCTGATCCTTCTGCCAGTAAGAGATCAGGGCCGGATTAAGGCTCCACTCCTCGCCCACAATGGTAAAGCCGGGATATTCAAGGAGTATTCTGCTGTTCCACTCAGCCATCATCTCCTTATCGGGATAGGGGTATGTATCCATCCTTATACCGGCAAGGTGTGCATATTCAATCCACCATATACTGTTCTGTATAAGATAGTTTGCCATAAACGGATTGCGCTGGTTCAGATCGGGCATGGAGGGAACAAACCAGCCGTCAGTCATAGCCTCAATATCATATTGTGAGGCATACGGATCCATGTTAACCGTGCGTCTGTGGCTGGTAATTTTGTAGTCAGGATAGTTGTTTATCCAGTCGGGGAACGGAGGGTTCTCCATCCACCAGTGCGATGAGCCGCAGTGGTTGAATATCATATCCATAATAACCTTAACGCCCATTTTGCGGGCAGTGTTGGCCATCTCCCTGTACTCCGCGTTTGTTCCGAAACGTCTGTCGACACGATAAAAATCGGTGGCGGCATATCCGTGATAGGACCAGTCGGACTGATCATTTTCAAGCACGGGGTTAAGCCAAACAGCAGTGAATCCCATCGAACTGATATAGTCAAGATTATCAGCTATCCCCTTTATATCACCTCCGTGTCTGCCATGTCAAACCCCTGTCGCATTGCCGAACCATCTTCCCGCTCAAGCAGACTATATTCAAATTCCGCGACTGTAACATTGCTGTCGCTAAGGGTCACCGTAAAGGTTCCCGGTTGCGCCGACGGGTCTATCAGAAGGTTAATAAAGAGATAGTCCGGTGAGGGAGGATAGGTGACGGAATAGAGTGTAACCCCGGGGTAGCTGAGTGACACCCTGCTTCCACCGATATTGTCACCCTTCACCAGCAGCTGCAGTGAGGGATGTTCCATTCCTGTCCACCAGTTCGGGGGCTCCACCCGTTCAATCCCTGTCGGACTGTTGATAGGTTCCTCCCTCTCTGCCTGCCTTCTGAGTTTCTTCACCAGCAGAACCTCTGAGTGAGTACCGTAAATCTGCACTCTTTCAGCATACTCCTGATTACCACGCGACTCCCCCCGGGGAACCTCAGCTTCACTGCCGGTCAACTCCACCCGTTGAATCTCCGCACCTCCCTTATCAGCCGGTTCTGCCTGTAGCGTGGCCGATAGTAAAGTTATAAAAAGGAGCATCAGGCCCCCTTGTACTGCTATTTTAAAACTCATAATTCCGGGTCATAAAGTTCATCGATTCGATTGTTTCTCCCTCAAAGTTAAAGAGGGTATTGCAGTCCCATGCCGAGCCGCTACCCCACTGCGTTATCAGCGGGGAAGTGATCCATGCCGGTTCCCAGTAGATTAGTCCTTTCCCTCCTCCTTCGGCAATCTCCCGCGTCATAGCCACCAGATAGTCAAGCTGACCTCCCGGTGTGGCGGGATAACCATTCACCAGCCGGGATGTATCAATAATATTTGGATAGGTGTCAGCATTGGCAGTAGTAAAAGGGTAGGCTGTTTCAACTACCATAACATCCTTTCCGTATCTGTTGCTGAACGAGCTGATATACCATGAAAGCTGATCGAGTCGCACCTCTGACCAGATATAGTAATAGGAGATGCCCAGAATATCGAAATCGGGCATTCTATCCTCTATTCCGGCAAACCAGTTATCAACATGATCTGGCTGGGCGATATGCAGTATTATGCGTGATTTAATCTCCGACCCGGCTGAGGCATCACGTACAGCATCGGTTGCTCTGTTAAGAAGCGAAAGGAAAGATTCGCCGTTACCGATCCAGCGATCACCTGAGGGAAGCAGAAAGCCGGGATTTATCTCATTGCCCACCTGCACATATTCCGGCATCAGGCCCATAGCATCAAGTTTTCGTAATGTTTTGAAGGTGTAGTTATAGAGGCTGTCGCCCAGAACGTCTGCAGTCAGACCCTGCCATGCTGCCGGGATAACCTGTTTCTGCGGATCGGCCCAGTTATCGGAGTAGTGGAAGTCGAGACAAATGCTCATCCCTTCCTCCCTTGCCCGTGAGGCAGCCAGGGCCACATCCTCAAACCCGTTATATATCTTCTCCGTGCCAGGCCCGTACAGTTCGGCCGTCCACACCGGGTTATGCCATAACCTCAGTCGCACCGTGTTTGTTCCATATTTACTGAATATACTGTATGGATCTTCTACCCTCCCGGAGTCACGGTATTCACCTCCCTTGTCGAGTATCTGGTTCACATAAGACAGGTCAGCACCCATTATAAAGGTGGTGTGGTCATGGAAGTATCTTCTCTCATCCTGCTCCTCCTTCTTATTACATGCCCCCATCAGGATAATCAGGGTAAAAAGGAGTACCGGGATAATAATCACTTTGGGGATTAGCCTGTTACGGAGCGGTATGTGATATTTCCTTTCCCCCATAATTATACTATTAATATTAAGTGCGTTATTCTTTTCAGCACCAGATTCTTTACCTCTGCTCTGTGGGAGGTTATTCCTTTCAGCACCAGATTCCTTATCTCTGCTCTGTGGGAGGTTATTCCTTTCAGCACCAGATTCCTTATCTCTGCTCTGTGGGAGGTTATTCCTTTCAGCACCAGATTCTTTACCTCTGCTCTGTGGGAGGTTATTCCTTTCAGCACCAGGTTCTTTACCTCTGTTGGAGTTTATTTCTTTCCGCCGAAGGTTCTTACCCTTACCGGAAGTTTTCATCTCCGCCGCGGGTTATTTGTCATCTCCCGGTTAAGATACAAAAAAGGAGGTTATTTAACCGGCGTACCGGAAAAACAACCTCCCCTAAACCCAAATCAACTCTAGTTTCTGGTTATTGAATACCTGTACAACGGTCCGTTAAGATCAAGCACAACAGTATAGTTTCCGGCTGATGCTACCGAAATATCCGAGCCTCCCGGATCTGCAATACCATTGGCATTGTTACTTCCGTAGTTAAGATCCCAGCCGTCATTGGCCCTGAACTTAATCATGCCTGCCACCAGGTCAAGAGTAACACTCCATACCTTTGTAGCGGGATCATAGGTCATATTGGTATCTGTGGTCCATTCACCGGGTGTTGCATCTCCAATAACTCCCCATTCGGTCTTAAGGAATGAGTATGTCATAGCTGTAAGGTCAGCATTCATTTTATAGTATCCCGCGCTGGTGAGGTATAGGTTACCGGCTCCTGAATCATCGCTCAGCACACCTGAAACCTCATCACCAGATCCATATCCGTAGTTTGTGCTGTTCCAGTCGGGAGCACTTGTAAACTTGAAATTGGCCGTTGCATTCGGGTTCCATATATAGCCCTCATACTTGTTGTTGCTTTTTATTGAGTAGAGGTTGGGCGAGTCACCCGGCGACCACTGTGGATCCATATAATCACCCGGAACCCACAGTTTGGGATAGATAATAATCTTTTCAAACGGTGTGATTGACATTGCAACGGGTTGTGAGAAGAGGGTATCCACATCTTTATGCACCGCAGCAGCCACACGCATTTCAAAATTCCCCTCCACGGCAAAAGGGTAGCCGGCTGAGAGCAGTAAGTTATTAATCTCCCCCACATAGAGAGGAGCAAGTGACTCCTGTGATGTTGCCAGGGCAATTGGTTCGGAGAAATCATTTCCTGCCTCATCCAGTTCAAGTGTATATGTTATTGCCGCCATGTAGCCAAAATCGGCATCAGACCATTCCACTGTGGTAAGCAGATCATCCTCCGTCTCCTCTGTCAGGACAAAGGAGCCCCCTGTGGGCGCTAATATTTCCGGGGCAGCATTCAGTGTAACAATCGGGTCTCTGACCTCATCCTCACAGGACGAGACAAGAACCATTGCCGCTGTTATTATTGCTATCAGATTTAATTTTTTCATCTGTTTCTGTTTTTTATTATCTCAAATTGTCATAGAGGCACCTGTTAATAATATACCTGCTCAAGATTGGGATTGGCAGCGATATCTGAAGCAGGCAGCGGGTAGATATCAAACTTGCTGTCGACCGGCTGTCCTTCCGGCACACCGCCCTTCCATGCCCATACATAATCACTATTACTGAACTTGCCAAAACGGACCAGGTCAGTTCTTCTGTGTGTCTCCCAGAGGAACTCGCGTGCTCTCTCATCAAGGATAAAGTCAAGGGTCAGATCATCGCTTTCAATATTTGCTCCCTCATCGCCGGCATATCCTCTTGCAATAACCCTGTTTACGAGTTCAAGGGCCAGATCGGGATCTCCACCGGTACCGCCGCGGAGGATTGCTTCGGCATACATAAGGTATACATCGGCTATCCTGAAGAGCGGGAAGTCGGTATCGGTATAAGTAAGGTGTGACCCTGCAACACCGCCTGATGTCAGGTTGGTAAACTTGGTCACCGCCCATCCTTCTGTAAATTCAAATATCTCGTTAATCTCAATTGACTGTCCGTCCGAATAAAACATTATTCTCTCATCCGATATGGTCTTGACAATTGAGTAGGTATAGTCAGGAACTCCCAGTTTAAGCCGAATCTCGTATTTAGCGGGTTCCAGCACATCTATATCAGCTCCATCTGATTCCAGAATTCCGTCGGCACCGTTATCTCCGTAGTTAAGGTCCCATCCATCGTTAGCCCTGAATTTAAGTTTGCCGGCACTAAGGTTTGCTACTAAAACCCATTCTCCTGTTTCCGCATCATATTCCATATTGGTATCAGCATCCCATCCGCCTGGAGTGGCATCACCGATAATTCCCCATTCCGTTTTCTCAAATGTATACTCTTTGGTAGCCCAGTTAACATAAAGCTTATAGTATCCGTCACCTGTAACAGAGATGTTTGAACCGTTAAGGTCAAGTACTCCGTCAGGTTCATTATCACCATAGTTCTCATCCCAGGTGTTATCAGCGGTTATCTTAAAGCCGCTGCCATCTGTCATCCAGAAGTATCCTTCATAGTTATCATCACTGTTAACAGAGGCAATCACATTATTATCATCATGAGCCCATCCGTTGTGGTCACCGGGCACATATCGCACCGGGTATGCCTTGCTGCCCTTTAGCGGGGTTCTGCTTGCCGTGAAACTTTTCAGTATTGAGGGATCTATAAACTTCTCCACGAGTGACCTGGTTGTCCTCAGGCCGGCCCATCCGCCGTCAATACCAAAATCGCCCGGAGCCATTGTTCCGCCTACTGCAGCATGGATAATAAATGTTGTTCCTCCCCATGTACGGGTAAATGTTCCGTCAAAGGTTATAGGGAAAATAATACCTGATGCGGTATGATTATCTGCCATAAAGAGTCTTGCAAACTCCGGCTCCAGTGTATAACCTGCATCAAGAATATTCCCGCAGTAGGTGATACACTCTGTATAACGGCTCTGACCGATATAAACCTCAGCATTCAGATAGAGCCTGGCGAGCAGCATCCATGCGGCTCCTTTGTCAGCCCTTCCATAGGCGCTGGTTCCTGCATCCATCAGGTCATTCTCTATTGAGGTGAGTTCACTCTCCAGAAAGTTGAAGAGATCGGCCCTGCTTATCTGCTCAGGGAAAAAAGAGCCTACGTTATCTTCTTCTGTAACAAAGGGAACGCTTCCGAAGAGGTCTATTGCATGGTAGTAGCTCAGCGCTCTCAGAAAACGGGCTTCTGCCCTGTAGGTATTTATTACTGTTTTGTCTGCCTCTGCCACACCCCGCTCATCGAGCCTGGATGGTGTGGTCTCACGCAGAAACTCGTTGGTAACCGATATCTGGTAGTATATCCTGTAGTAGAGTGCTGCAAGGAACTCGTTTGATGCCGACCAGTCCTGATCGTGAAAATCCCTCAGGTTGCCATCGTTCCATGATATTATTGCCTCATCGGTTGAGAGTTCCTGGGCGTACCAGTAGAGCCTGAGGTACTGTGAAAATCCCTCATCCAGTCCGCTGATATCACCCATTCCGGCCGGACCCTCCTGTCCGGTCACCGAAAGTCCGGCATAGAGTTTGGCCAGCACCTTGGTATAATTGGTAAGATCCTTTGTATAAACAGATGCCGAGGTCACCTCGTCAGGATCAAGCGGAATAGTATCCAGATCCTTTGTACAGGAGGTGAAGGCCATTATCAGGGCTATCGCTCCCGCTATGTATAAATATAATTTCCGTGTCTTCATATCTCTTGCTTTTTCTGATTAGAACTGTACGCTTACCCCGAAGATAAAGTTCCTCGGTCGCGGGTAGATATTATTATCTATACCACTGAATACCTCCGGATCAAGTCCCTTGTACTTTGTGATAATAAATGCATTCTGTATGGTTCCGTAAACCCTTAGGCTTGATACCTGCGGGATGATATCCCCGAATGTGTAACCCAGGCTTATATTGTCCATCCTGAACCAGGAACCGTTATGCATATAATAGTCTGACCAGTATCTGGAGTTCTCAAAACCGGTTTCATAGATGGATGGGGTTACATTATTCAGATAACCAACCGAGTTATAGAGGTTATTATATGTACCCCTCGTGGATTCCATATTGTCATATATATAATTACCTATGCTGGCACGACCCGAGAAGCTGGAGTTTGCCGGATAGCCTACGCTGTGCACCTGGATATTATTGCCAACACCTCCTGAAATACCACCGGTAAAGACACCGATATAGGTAGGATCATCTGTCATGGTAAGTTTTGTAATCTCGTTCCTGTTCATAGTGGCATTGAACCCTACTGACCAAACCATATCGGGTGTTGAGATCACCTTGCCGGTCACTGAAAATTCCACTCCCTTGTTTACCAGGTCGCCCACATTGGTATTTATATAGTTGGTAAGATTTGTGCCTGCGGGAACAGGAATATAGTTCAGCAGATCATTTGTTTCACGGTAATAGAGGTCCAATGATCCGTTAATCCTGTTAGAGAGTATCCCGAAATCAATACCTGCATTCCAGGTGGTTGTCTCTTCCCACTTAATATTATAGTCGTACCCCTCCGGTCTCAATGTCAGGTAATATGTGTCTCCAAACATATACTGTGCATTTTCCAGTCCCTGTGTGTAGCGCGGCAGGTACACATAGTATCCGCCTATATCCTGTTGTCCGGTAACACCCCAGCCAACCCGCAGTTTAAGCGAATTGAAGGCGTCAAGTGTCATA
Source organism: Bacteroidales bacterium (assembly GCA_020201035.1). Taxonomy (GTDB): domain Bacteria; phylum Bacteroidota; class Bacteroidia; order Bacteroidales; family VadinHA17; genus JAIVHO01. Next base: position 12,253 of record JAIVHO010000017.1, on the reverse strand, counting down.
AAAGGCTCCTGTGCCACATCCCATGCAAAAGCGAGGGCGGGGAAGAGTCCCCAGCGTGTCTCCGGTGAGAAGCGGGATGAGCCGTCATACCTCATTGTGGCGGTAAAAAGGTACCGATCCTTAAAGGTATAATTCAATCTTCCGAAAAATGAGAGCAGGAAGAGTTCATTCTTATAGTCTGTATCGGAGAAGGTGACTGTTTCAGCAACGTTGGTCCTGAAGTTTGTTCCTTCATTGTAGAAATGCTGCCATGAATAACCGGCTGTCGCATTTATCCGGCTGCTGAACCCGGGAATTTCCTTTGAATAGTTCAGATAGAAATCGAGCAGCTCATTGCTCTTAATCTGTGTATATTCTCCCTTTTCCCCGCCGTCTGTAATTGCCCATGGTGCATTCTCTTCCACGAAGATGGTGCCACTACTTGAGGAGCGGTCAAGCCCAAGGTTAAGAGTAGCCTTCAGCTCAGGTAAAAAATGCATCTTGTAATCAAACTGTACATTACCGATCATCCTGTAGACCGTTGATTCATCCTCACGCATATTGAGCTGAGCCACCGGATTGGATGTTGCAATTGTAATAGGCAGACCTGAGCCGTTTGTTTGCAGCCAGGTATAGTATCCTCCATAATCGCCTCCCTCAACAAGAACAGGTTGTGTTGGATCAAAGGAGACCGCCGATCCAACGGCACCCCTGTTGGCAAAAAAGTTATTTACAACCATCCCTTTGGCATTCAACGAAATATCAAGATATCCGTCAATAAGTGATGGAGTAAGGGTCAGCGCCCCGGTAAACCGTTCCAGTCGGTCTGTTTTCAGTATCCCATCCTGTCCGGAGTAGCCAAGGGAAACCCTGTATGGCAGGTTATAGGCGGCACCTGAAAGGCTCAGGTTATGATCATGACTGATAGCTGTACGGTAGATCTCTCTCTGCCAGTCTGTTTCGGCACCTCCCAGCAAATCTGTTGCATTTGCATTACCTGCATAATAGGAGTTAACCATGGTTCTGAATTCGGTTGCCGAAAGAACATCAACAAAGTCAGACGGAGTACTGATAGTCATATTACCATTATAGGCAACGGTCAGAGGCTTGCCGGCAGCACCTTTTTTTGTTGTAATAATAATTACCCCGTTTGATGCCCTGGAGGTTGTTATCTGAACCCCGGCAATCTTCCCCGAGATCAGTTCCTGCGGCGAGGTGATAGCTACATTGAAATCATTTGCGCTGACTGTAGATACCGATCCCGTTGCATCAGATTTACGGACAGTGCCGTAACCAATGGAAACAACCTCTTCAATATTGTAGAGGTCCATCTGCAGGGTCACCCGCATGGGTGCTCCCTCTGCGGCGGTAATATCTTTCGGAATATATCCTAGATAACTGAATTCAAGGATTGCTCCCCTCTCAACTGTTATAGAGAATAATCCCTCAGCATTTGTATTGGTTCCTGTAAAGGTCCCCTTCACGATAACGTTCACTCCAGGCAGGGGTGAGCCGTCAGCCTGATCAGTAACGGTTCCTGTGACAGTTATCTCCTGTCCCAGAACGGCACTGCTAATCAACACACCGGCAAACAGAAATAATAGTCGCCTGATTATTAGCTTGTTCATAGAGTTAAAGGATTTAGTTTTATAATTGTTTGTTCTTTTCTGTTATCCGCTTTTCTCTTTTGCCGGAAGTCGATTCACCGCTCCTGTCGCCCGCTTTCCAACTCCTGCAAGCCTGTTAACCTTCCTCTCTTCCTCCCTTTATCACCCTGCCGGTTGTTTCTCCTGTGCTGTATTGCAGCTTCGCGTTTCCTTCTTCATCACCCTGCCGGCTACGTGCCACTCCGGGTTCTCTGTTACCAGTACCTCTGGTTGCCTGTTACCAGTACCTCTTGTTACCTGTTACCAGTACCTCTTGTTACCGTTACCAGTACCTCTGGTTGCCTGTTTCCAGCACGCCTGATTACCTGCTGTGAATTGTTAATCCTATAAATTTCGACTATTTTTCCACTCTAAACAATTCTTTAGTATGTTTTTAACGCAATCGATACCGCAAACGTTTGTAATGAGGGAAAGGTGCATTCATAGGTTATTACGTTTTTGTTAATATTTTGATTATATTTACTGTAAGCTGGTTATTTAGATTGGTTATGAATAAAGTTAATGTCACAATTAAGGATATTGCAGCAGAACTGAATATTGCTCCTTCAACTGTTTCAAGAGCATTGAAGGATCATCCTGATATCAGTCCTGAAACAAAAAAGCTGGTAAACCAGCTGGCCGAGAAATGGAACTATCGGCCCAACCCCATTGCCCTCAGCCTTAAGGGCGGGAGCACAAACACAATGGGGGTTATAGTACCGGAAATTGTCCACTACTTTTTTTCAACCGTTATCAGCGGAATTGAAGATTATGCCAATGAAAAGGGCTACAATGTGATTGTTTGCCAGTCCAAGGAGAGTTATGAGGGCGAGGTAGCCAGTCTCCGGACTCTTATCAACAGCAGGGTTGACGGCATACTGGTCTCCATTGCCAAGCTTTCAAGGAATATGGAGCATTTCCATGAACTGCGACGTAAGGATATTCCTGTTGTCTTTTTTGACCGGGTATGTGAGGAGGTTGAATCGGACAAGGTGACCGTGGATGATGAAGAGGGTGCTTACAACGCGGTTAAGCATATGATCCTGGAGGGGCGCAAACGCATTGTTCACCTTTCAGGTCCGCCGAACCTGCTTATTGCCAAGGGAAGAATTGACGGCTATATAAGGGCACTCAATGAATTCAGGATTCCTGTAAGTGAAGAGAATATTGTCAAGTGCGATGTCAGGGAAGAGGCAGAGTGGATAATTCCAAGCCTTTTAAGGCGTAATCCCCGACCGGATGCCTTTTTTGCTGTAAATGACTTTACTGCGGCTCAGACCCTGAAAATTGTAAAAAAGAACGGTTTTACTGTTCCCGGCGATATTGCAATCGTGGGCTTTACCAACGGCCAGCTGGCTGGACTTACTGATCCGGGGCTCACATCCGTTGACCAGCATGGCTATGAAATGGGTCAGGAGTCGGCGCGACTCCTGATAGAACGGATAAAAGATCCCTCGCGTCCGTTCCAGCGACGCGTTATCAGAACCGAGCTTATTGTCAGGGGCTCAACGGAAGCAGGAAACACCAACTGATCCGGCATTACTCCCAACGGAACCAGGAAACACCAACTGATCCGGCATTACTCCCAACACAAGCAGGAAACACCAACTGATCCGGCATTACTCCCAACGGAACCAGTATTGCTTCTAATTTTTAGCCTCAGGGAAGAGTCTGTACCACTGCTCTTCCTCTCCCTTAAGGTATCTGTGGAACCATGTCATTATAATATTATGCCACTCTATTCTTTTTGAGTAGGTTAGTATATGGTGATCAGTTTCTCCCGTATTCCGTTCTCCCGGTATTCTGATCATCTGTTATCCTATTCTCCGGGAAATCTCAATCCTGCAGCAACAGCCTTATCTCCGGAGTGGCTGTTCCATGGTCTTATACTGTAACTGAAACCAGTGTCAGCGGCCGGCAGAAGATATCTCTCCATAGGTCCGGGGCCACAGGAACCCCCTCCCAGACCGCAATGTGCCGCATCAATTGTTATCACCGTTTCATCACGCCGTGTCAGCTCATATGGATGGTTGGCATGGTCAAGGTCAAGAGGCCGGTAGTGAAGGGCTGAGAAGTTAAAGGGTACGGGGGCCGTAAAGAGGATTCCATATCCGCTTCGGTTTGTTACGCTGAACCATCTTACCTCACTCCTGTTGCCCATATCCTGTGGCCTTACATATGGCTCAAACATCCCGTCCACCGTTGTTTTGTACCTTCCTATGGCAGCCGATTGCATGCGGTCCGAGTAGTTTTCATGCGGTCCGGCACCAAAATATTCAACCTCTTCAAATCCCGGGGGCATATGAAGCAGAAATCCCATTTTTGCAAGAGTCCATTCTGCCTTATCAGGGTTAAATGTGGCAGCCACATCGATGGCTCCGTTACCCCAGACCGAATATCGGGTCGTGGTAAGCATTGTGTACCCGGTTGGTGACACCGATTCAATTACAATATCAATATCAACCACCCTGTTGCTTCGTTGACGGTAGCCGAACTCCTTTACTGTATGGATCATCGATCCGAGACCATTTTCCCTCCAGCGCGGTCCTGGACCTCCCCCAAAAATATAGTCGTTATCAACCGGTGCCCTGAAGATGTTTGGCAATGGTCCTCCTGGATGCTGATTATGTTCAACGGGCCAGTGGATCATATCGGTTTCCGGTTGAATCCCGTTGATGGCAATATCGCTGGTCTCAATAACCCTGACTCCATAATATGTCAGAGATGTGATTGTTCCGGCCTTTTTGCTAAATGTGACCGCAAAATTTTTACCTTCAACTGAAAGCCAGTCACTATGGTCATCTGTTACCACCTGAAAAAACTGATCTTCCGGCATCACCACAGGATTCTCCTGCATGGAGGCTGGCAGAGAAAGGGGTATCTGCTCCCACGCCACAATATGTGATGTGCCGGCCCACAGTTCCGGCTTCCTTAGCCTGAAGGAAATGATCAGATGGTATTCATTCCCTGCTTTCATGCTCAGACTGGCCGAAGGGATAGTAACTACGGCACTGCTGCCGGGTGCTATCGCAGGCAACTCCAGCGGGCCCGATGCCATAACCGATCCGTTGCAGGTAACCTGCCATTCAGCAATAAAACTGCTAAGCGGTGTAAAGGAGTATTTATTGGTGATTGTCACCTCTCCGCTGGCTGCATCAACAGGTTTTATTTCGATATACTGGTATACCTTCTTCATCTCCTCCATCTTCGGAGTAACCTGTCTGTCAGGTGTTGTAAGTCCGTTGATGCAGAAATTCCAGTCGGTGGGCCTGTCGCCGTAATCACCTCCATAGGCAAAGAAATATTCGCCCTGACGGCCGGGTATCTCTTTTTGCAGTCCCTGGTCAACCCAGTCCCAGATACATCCTCCGATAAGAGAAGGGTATCTCTCTATTACATCCCAGTATTCCTGCAGATTGCCAACGGCATTACCCATTGCATGTGCATATTCACACATTATATATGGTTTGGATCCGGCATTCTTCCCTTTGCTCTCAAGCCACTCCACCGAAGGGTACATTGAGGACTCTATATCCGCCACCTCATTATATCTCTCGTAATGGATGGGGCGACTGCTATCGAGGGCCAGTATTGCTTCACGGCACGCAACAAAATTGATTCCCGGACCAGCCTCATTTCCCATTGACCATATTATCACTGACGGATGGTTCTTGTCCCGCTCAACCATACGGACCTGTCGGTCAACATGGGCTTTCTGCCACGAGGGATCGTGACCGAGCGACTCCTTTCCGTAACCCATTCCATGCGACTCCACATTAGCCTCATCAATCACATAGAGACCGTATATGCTGCACAGCTCATACCAGTCGGGGTGATTGGGATAGTGCGATGTACGCACTGTATTAACATTGAACCTCTTCATAAGCTCAATGTCGGTAATCATACTCTCCCTTGACACATGACGTCCTGAAACCGGGTCATGTTCATGCCTGTTGACCCCCTTGATTTTAATGCTCTTATTGTTCACCAGAAGCTGGCTGTCCCTGATCTCTATCTTCCTGAACCCAAACAGGCTTCGAACCACCTGCTGCGTCTCTCCCTGCGGGTTTTTCAGCACCAGCAAAACGGTGTAGAGACCGGGGGTTTCTGCTGTCCAGAGCAGCGGATTCTGTATCTCTGCCGAAAGATCCAGTGTAACGCTTTTCTTTTTACCCGGCGCCCTGACCTCCGTAACGGCAAGAGGCTTACTGTTCGTGATATCGTCGCCCCGGGGCAACAGCCATGTCTCAACGCTCCAGTTTCCGGTGCCTCCGAAATTGCGAAGCTCAAGGGTTGCATTAAAGGATGCCTGAGAGAGGTCTTCATTCAGATCAGAAGTAAGGAAATAGTCCCACAGTGCGATCTCGGGCAGTGCATAGAGAAAGACATCCCTGAAGATACCACTAAGCCTCCAGAAGTCCTGATCTTCAAGGTATGAGCCGTCACTCCATCTGTATACCTCCACGGCTATTATATTATCGCCCTCATTCACCCACCGGGTGATATTAAACTCGGCAGGTGTCATGCTGCCCTGGCTGTAACCAACCTTTTCACCATTTACCCATAGGTAAAATGCGCTGCTTACTCCTGCAAAATGGATAAAGATCTCACGCCCCTGCCATTCAGAAGGTACAACAAAGTTTCGCCTGTATGACCCTACCGGATTGGGAAGGTCATTTTTTGTATATCCTTCGGGCGCCGGACCCATTATCAGCGGGGGATTTTTTGCAAAAGGATATCTTACATTGGAGTAGACAGGCTTGCCGTAACCTTTTAACTGCCAGTTGGATGGCACTTCTATGTCATCCCAGTGACTAACGCTGCAGTCGGGCTGAAAGAAATCACGGGGACGCAGATCCGGGTGGTTAACCCAGTTGAATTTCCATGTTCCGTTCAGACTACGGTACCATGGTGAGTTATCAGGCAGAGAGCGTAGTGCCTGCTCCTTACCTGCATAGGGGATAAATGTGGCGTGTGCACTCTCCTTGTTTATTGCAATAATATCCTGATTCTCCCAGTCATTAACCTGTGCCTCTGCAATCAGAGCAATAAACAGGGCGGGGAAAATTGTAAAAACGGTTTTCGGTGACATATTGTGGAGGTGTTTCTTCTGCTCTTTGGTATATCTGGTGCCATTGATCCGGTTTGCCGGGCTGCCAATACTCCGGTCTGCCGTTTGGGGCGCTTTGCCGGTCTGCCTATACTCCGGTCTGCCGGGCCGTTTAAACTCCTGTTTGCCGGTTGTTGGCGGTTTGCCGGTCTGCCTGTTGGCGGCGGTTTGCCGGTCTGCCTGTTGGCGGCGGGTTGCCGGTCTGCCTGTTGGCGCGGTTTGCCGGGCCGTTTAAGCTCCTGTTTGCCTGTTATCGAGGGTTCCGAATACTCTTTTCAGCAGAGGTGTTACTCTTGCATTTACATCTTCACGGATTTTAAGCTCCTCCTCTGCCACCTTAAGGAACATCCCGTCAAGTGCCCTGTGGGTTAGGTATGAGGAGAGATCTGTCTCTACCGGCTTAAATCCCGCGAGTCGTCCTGCCAGTGATGTAGCAAATTGATTCCACTGCTGGGTAAGGGCATCCCAGGTATCCTGCGTTGATACATTTCCAACAAGCGGCTTATTTATTGAAGCCCCTATTTTAGGGGTATACAATGTATAGAGCTGATCATAGGTTGTGTTATGCAGGTACCGGGTTGCTGCGTCATCAGAACCATTCAGTATTCCAAAGGCATCCCTCAGGGTCATTGAGGTAACCGAGTTTACAAAGATAGGAGCAACATCCCTGGCTGCATCCTCTGCTGCCCTGTTTATGCTTAGAATAACATCCTGCACCAGCCTGTCGCCACCAGGGATCTTTGATATATTATCCACTATAACGGCAGCCTCTTCAGGCAGCAGTATCCTTACGGCCTGGTCACCAAAATAGCCGTCTGTAGCACCCAGCCTGCCGGCTGCATTTCTGGCACCGGTAATCAAAGCCTCCTTTAATCCGTCTGAAACCTCCGCCTCGGTAAGGGGAGCCGATGACACAACAGTGTCAAGCACTGTCATAAGTGATGCACATGATGCCAGCAACAGCATCAGGCTCACAGCAAGTGTAAGAACCTTTTTCTTCATAAAGCCAGTTTTTTATTCTATTGCATATACGGATATCTGAATATTTAATCCTCTGATTTGTTTTTGTTTTTGCTTTCGTGCTTGCTTTTGTTTTTGTGCTTGCTCTTCCTTCCTGAATCCTTTTATTGCTTCAGTTGATTCTCTTACTTTCCGCATCCTGTTTTTGCCTGTTTACCCGCTGCTAACTCTCTTCAGGATCTCCCCTGCTAGCTGCTAACTCTCTTCAGGATCTCCCCTGCTAGCTGCTAACTCTCTTCAGGATCTCCCCTGCTAATATCATATCAGCGGGAGTGGTAATCTTAATATTTTCAGGGTTTCCCTCCACCAGATGTATCTTTTCTCCTGCTGCCTCCACCACCGAGGCATCATCAGTATAGCTGCTCCTGTAGGGTCTGCTGTATGCCTTAAGCACTATCTCCGAATTAAAGACCTGAGGTGTCTGTACAAGGCGTATCATATTCCTGCGCAGTATACGGCTGTTACCGGTTCTCATCACCTGACGGACTGTTTCAGAGGGTGTTACCACCGGCACTGCATTACCGTAAATGGCAGCCTCCCTGAAGCAGTTTTCTATTGTTGCGGATGATGCAAAAGGTCTTACAGCATCATGCACAGCCACGAGTGAACTTCTGGAGATAAGGTTAAGGCCGCTGCGTACCGAATTAAATCTCTCTGCGCCTCCCTCCGCCATACGATGTGGTATGGTGAAATTATGTTCCCTGCACAACCTATCCCACTCATTGAATAATTCCTTACCCAGGACAACAATAACCTCTGTGGCGGGAGAGGCTGAGACAAACCGTTCAATGGTATGCATCATCAGTGGCCTTCCTGCCAGAGGCATAAACTGTTTGGGAGTTGATGTTCCCATTCGTTTACCTACGCCTCCGGCAACAACAACCAGGTATTTAAACAATTTGTCCGCTTCACTCATTGCCGGGATCAATCCTTTGTATAGAGGAACCTTTTTACGTTACGTTTGGGTGTCTTTACAAACTCCTCCTTATGGATCCTGAACCGGGAAACATTCATATATGAAGGAAGCCTTTCATTCAACATTTTACGTATTGTTTCATAAATTTCAGGCAGTTGTTCTTCGGTAATCCCCTCCTTTTTCATCTGTTCTGAATCGGGATAGATAAGGGCAACCAGTTTATCCTCCTCTGATATCACCACTGATTCGCCTACATAATCCTGGTTATTAATCATTGATTCGATCTCTTCAGGATAGATATTTTTTCCCGACGGACCAAGCAGCATACTCTTGCTTCTTCCCTTTATAAAAATATTCCCCTCTTCATCCATATATCCCAGGTCCCCGGTATGCATCCATCCGTCACTGTCAATCACGTCATCTGTTGCTTCGGGATTTTTATAATATCCCAGCATCACATTGTCACCGCGGAGAATAATCTCACCAACCTCCTTTTGTGGATTATCGGAGTCTATTGTCACCTCCAGTGTATCCACCGGTCGGCCCGATGCTCCCAGCTTCGTTGTTGTCCAGGATGCGTAGCTTATCAGCGGACCGCATTCGGTCATCCCGTATCCCACGCTAAAGGGGAATTTAATTTTCCTGAAGAATTTCTCGGCATCAGCATTGAATGCTGCACCTCCTATCACTATCTCGTGGAAATTACCTCCGAATGACTCAAACAGTTTAGCCCTGATCTTTTTATGCAATATGCTGTTAAGGCCCGGAATTGCCAGCATCACCTTCATGGCCGGTTTACTGATTACAGGGATAAGTTGTTTTTTATACACCTTTTCTATCACCAGCGGAACAGAGAGTATCAGCCTGGGCCTTATCTCCTTGAAAGCCTGTATAATAATCTGTGGTGATGGTGTTTTGGTAAGGATTGTTATATGGCAACCGTAGGTAAACGGAAAGAGGAATTCGAAGGCGCAGCCATATGTATGTGCCAGGGGGAGGAAAGATACTATTTTGTCACCCGGCTTAAGCGGCATATTATTCTGGGCATACCTAACATTGGCGGCCAGACTCCTGTGGGGCACCATTACTCCCTTTGAAAAACCAGTGGTGCCCGAGGTGTAGCTGATAACCGCAAGTTTTTCATTATCAATGTCTGAGAATACCAGGTCCTCTTTTTTAAGATCAGGATATTTCTCGCTAAACGCTTCACTCAGTCTGTCATTAAATGCTTTGCTCTTTTCATCCCTTCCGGCAAGGTAGGAGAACGACTCCAGTTTTATTACGTTACTAATCTCCTTAAGATCATTATAAGCCAGCGTTTCCCATAATTTCTCATCCACAAACAACATCTTTGAGTCTGAGTGGTTCAGAATATTCATCAGGTCGTCACGCTTGAAATCAGGCAGTATTGGTACAGTTACCGCTCCATAGGTAACAGTGGCCAGATAGACTGTACACCAGTTAGCCGAGTTCTTGCCCAGCAGGGCAATCTTATCGCCCTCTTCTATTCCGGCTTCCCTGAACAGCATATGCAGTTTAAGTATGCTTCCGGCAATATCACGGTAGGAATAGCTTTTACCCTGATAATCGCCCAGTGCCTCGATATCCCAGTTTCCTGTTATACTGTCGCGGATATAATCAATGAGTCTCTCCTTTATCATATATTGAGTTTTAATGGTTTAGTGTAAATTTAAGTGAAGATTCCAACTTATCATACCGTTATGGTTATTTTATTATTGTTACCTGTCCGGATGTTTCCCTCATGCTATATGAAGTACATCACCAGAAGGGCAGCTATTGAGAGCAGGTTAACCAGCGAAAAGAAGTAGTAAAAGTTTTCCCTGTTTTTTCTGAAATGCCCCAGTTTACGTACAAAGATCCCGATTGTTGGTACAAACAGTACCAGCAGAAATCCGAAAAATTCAATATCGTAAAAGACATTTATAAGACCTCCCTTTTTCAGGCTGGCAAAATAGACCACTATCATCAGAACCAGGAGGTATGCCAGATATGTTGTTTTCAGTACCAGCGTGGAGACAGGGTACCTGTTATGTATCCTGTGAGGCTTAAGGTATGCATATCCCAGTGAAAAGACTATTACGATAAGCAGTGCACCGAGAATATAGTTAAGTACCTGATCAAAATTAGTCATGCCGGAGGATTTAGTAGTTATATTTCTTCAATGGCCCATATCAGTGAACCGGCTCCCATAACAGCGGCATTCTGCGCATTAAGCTGTGACGGAAGCAGCTTTACCTTACCCTTGTAAACTGACAGAAGCTGCTCTTCCATTGTTTCGCGGGCAGGCCTGAATATCATTTCACCTGCCAGGGATAGCCCTCCAAAAAGGAAGATAGCCTCAGGATTTACCGTTGCCACCAGGTCTGCCAGTTTAAAACCGAGCATCCTTCCGGTATGGTTAAAAGCCTCTGTTGCTATTTTATCACCACGATTTGCAGCATCATAAATCTTCACTGAATCAAGTTCATTAAAACTAAGATTCCTCAGTTCGCTGTCGAGAACAGAATCAGCCATAATCTTAAGCAGGGTACGTTTAATGCCTGTTGCCGAAACATATGTCTCCAGGCACCCCTTACGGCCGCAGCCACACTCGCGGTTTGATGATCCCGGCCTTACGGAGGTATGTCCCAGTTCGCCGGCAAACCCGTTAGCACCGTACACCAGCTTTCCATTCACTATTAAACCTCCGCCCAGTCCCGTCCCCAGGGTTATCACCACAAAATTCTTCATCCCCCTTGCTCCTCCGTAGATCATCTCGCCCACCGCTGCAGCATTGGCATCATTTGTTACATACACGGGCAACGTGGTATATTTTGAAAAGAGTTCTCCAACAGGAATGATCCCTGTCCATGGGAGGCCTGCAGGATGTTCAATCGTTCCCCTGTTGATATTCCCCATTGGGGCTCCTATTCCGTAACCGGTAATGGAAACAGTGTTTCCCTGTTTATGGGCGATCATCCCGATCTCCCTGAAGAGTGCTTCCACAAAATCTTCAGGTTTCCTGTAATCCCGGGTATTCAGTTTTCCTTTGTCCAGAACTGTTCCCTTACGGTCAATAAGCGCGAATTCCGTATTTGTTCCGCCGATATCAATACCTACAGCAACCTGCATGATCATAGGAGATAATATCTTAAGTGATCCCTTTTTTGTTTCACAAGTGTAAATATAGTATTTCCTTGCTTAACAGAGAACTGTTTTGGAAAACCCGGGGGTTTGAAGCAGCAGTGTAAGGATGATTCAAGGGTATGGGCTGCCGTAACAGAGGCCCATTTTGGTAAAGTGGATTTTGAAGCAGGGAAATCAGATTGATTCAAGGGCATGGGCTGCCGTAGCAGAGGCCCATTTTGGAAAGGCGGCAGTTTTGAAGCAGGGAAATCAGATTGATTTCATAGCGAGGGCAGCTGATCCAATTATGGCTGCATTATTCTCATCTATTGAAGAAGGAAGTACCTTTACGCTGCCTCTGAATACCGGTTGTATCATCTCATCCACATACCTGTTAACCGGATCAAAAAGAAGAGTGCCTGCATTTGCCAGTCCGCCGAAAAGAAATACTGCTTC
>JAIVHO010000055.1 GCA_020201035.1 Bacteroidales bacterium | reverse complement strand
CAATAACTCAGCTGAAGCAGAAGAGGTATGTGAAGGGGGAATAAATCCCCTTTCACATTTGTTATTAAGCAATTATCTTCTTCTTCCCGGAGCAGGAAATACGGGGATGCTTTCATGGCCCACCTTATCCACCGACTGAACAGCAAAGAAATAGTTGTCTTTTGAGTAAGGAACGGTAATCTCCGTATCGCTGACAAATATCTTTTTGTCCCATGTATGCTGCCATGTTTCCCTAATCAGGAGGTAATAGCCTGCCGGCTCTTTTCCCTGTGCTGGTTTATCCCAGTAGAGTGTTGTGGAATTGCTCATCCCGGAAAGATTGACGGAGACATTCTCCGGTGAAAAGGGTGCGAGGGCCAGATTGGCCAGTGTTGCAAGGTTTATACCTGCATTTTTTCTGACATACTCAAAATCAACGCCAACAGGCAAATCGCCGTACTCAATACCATCCTCTACACGTGGGGTGGCATGTGTGCGGTCATAATTCTCATTGAATTCAGTAATCCTAACCGCGGTAAACCCTTTGCGGCAGAAAGGAGTATGATCGCCGCCTCTCCCAAACCTGTCGTTGCGGTAAACCAGGGTAACATCCAGCTGATCTACATATCTTTCACCTGTCTCCTTAATATAACGTGCAAGCTGGCGTGCCTTTCCGTCGTTCTCTCCCGAGGTGTAGGCTCTTGTGCGGGCCATTTCCTCCGTTTCATATGCAGGAACACCCTCGCTGAAAACACGGACTCTCATATTATCCCTCAGGAGGGTGCCGCTCGACTGCCAGTTTCCGATCATATCATTATTCAGCATTGCAACAATATTCCACCCTTCCTTTTCAGCAATATTTGCCATATGGGCTGCTCCCAGCAGTCCGTGCTCTTCACCCGTTACTATCATAAATTTTATTGTTGCACTGAAGGGGTGTGGTGACATGATCCTGACCATCTCGAGGATTGCTGCCACGCCTGATCCGTCATCATTGGCACCCGGTGCAAAAGTGGTGTTGTCAGCGTCTCCCTCTACCCGACTATCGAGGTGGGCGCTTATAATCAGGATTCTGTCATCCTCAGGATCGGTTCCCTTGAGGGTAGCCACAACATTTTTCAGGTCAACAGGCTCCTTTATTCTCTGTCCCTCACCTCCAACTATGTAATCAACATACTCAACGGATAGCCTGCCGTCAGAGGCGGGAATGGATTTTTCCATGTCAGCCTTCACCCATCTCCATGATGCTCCTATTCCCCGGTCCGGATCATCCTGTATACTCAAATTATGACGCGTGTGAAATGATACCAGTGTATTGATGGTTGACTCTATATTGTCACGTGAAACAGCGCTGACCATTTCACTGATCACAGGGTCACGGTTGATGATTGTCTGGCCGTTTAGAGGGCCTGCCATCAGAGTAAGTGCAAGAAGGATGTGGTAGAATCTTTTCATAATATATTGTTTAAATATCCGGAGAATGGTTCACATCACAACGGATAAGTTTAATAGCACATTCAAATATATACATTTGTGGCCCCGTACAACACCCCGGGTTTATGTTCTTAAAAATATTTATACCTGATTCCTTATTTTTTTATAAATTATACTCTCTTAACTAGGTGTTTATGAAGACAAAGTTTCTTTTCGGCTGGATTATAGCTTATGCAGTGGCTATGGCTTTTCTGGAAAGTGCGGTGGTTATATGGATAAGAGAGGTCCTTTACCCGGACGGATTTTCATTTCCGCTTTCAGAGATGGATCCGGGTCTTGCCCTTACAGAGATTATACGAGAGGCAGCTACCATGATAATGCTTGTTGCGGTAGCTGTTATTGCCGGTAAGCATTTTACTGAACGGTTTGCCTGGTTTATACTGGCATTCGGAGTATGGGATATTTTCTACTATATCTTTCTGTGGATTCTGATAGGATGGCCCGGGTCGCTGATGGAGTGGGATGTACTGTTTCTTATACCGGTTACCTGGACCGGCCCGGTTATTACTCCTGTTATTATTTCTGTGCTTATGATCTTCCTTGGAGTGGTAATTGTCAGGGGCAGGGACAAGGGTGTACTGATAGTCCTGAAGGGTTGGCACTGGGCTTTGCTGATAGCTGGATCACTCATTGTGATAACCGCTTTTGCCATGGACTACTCAAGGTTTGTTCTTAAACACTACACCATAAGTGAGCTGATAAACCTGCCCGATTCGGACGGACTCTTCCGGCTTGCATTAAGTTATGAGCCTGAAAAGTTTAGCTGGCTGCTGTTTATTGTGGGGGGTGTGGTTATTAGTGTTGTTCCTTTGAGTCTTCTTCTCAGGAGGGAAGGTGACAAAAAATAAGGGCCAGGTAAAGATACCAGACCCTTTTTCAGTAAGCCCTTTTCAGCAGGTCCTTTTTGTTAGGCCCCACCCTTTTTCAGTAAGCTTTTGTTTAAATCAGTATGCCTTATAGAACTCCCTGTTCATTCTGGCAATATTTACAAGTTTGATATGTTTGGGGCATTCCGCTTCACAGGCTCCGGTATTTGAGCAGTTACCAAATCCCACCTCATCCATTTTGGCTACCATAGCCCGAACCCTCTCTTTTGCCTCCACACGTCCCTGTGGAAGGAGCGCAAACTGTGATATTTTGGCTGAAACAAACAGCGCGGCAGAGGCATTCTTGCATGCTGCAACACATGCCCCGCACCCTATACAGATCGCTGAATCAAAAGCATCGTCAGAATTATTCTTTTTTACGGGCATGGCGTGTGATTCAGCTGCTGATCCTACGTTTACCGAAATAAATCCTCCTGCTATCTGTATTTTATCCAGTGCATTACGGTCGATGATAAGATCCTTTATAACAGGAAACGCTTTCGCCCTCCAGGGCTCAACGGTTATGGTATCACCATCCTTGAAATAGCGCATTGAGAGGTGACAGGTTGTAATGCCAGTTGCCGGTCCGTGAGGGTGTCCGTTGATATACATACCGCAGGATCCGCAGATGCCCTCTCTGCAGTCATGGTCAAAGGCAACAGGCTCTTTACCCTCCTTTATCAGCTTTGTATTGAGGGAGTCGAGCATTTCAAGGAAAGACATTTCTACTGATACACCATCCAGTTCATAGGTTTGGAATGATCCCTTGCTGCGGGCATTCTCCTGGCGCCAAATCTTTAGTGTAACCTTCATATCTGATTCAGTTTGTGTAGTGTTAGTAATTAAAATTATTTGTAGCTTCTCACCTTGACCTCCACCTCTTCATATACCAGCTCTTCCCGGTGCATTAAAGGGGCTTTGGTATCGCCTGTAAACTCCCACGCAGCTACATACATAAAGTTTTCGTCATCTCTCATTGCTTCACCCTCAGGTGTCTGACTCTCTTCCCTGAAGTGGGCTCCGCATGACTCCTTCCTGTTAAGGGCATCGGTAATCATCAGTTGAGCAAGTTCAAAGTAATCTGCTATCCTGCCTGCCTTTTCCAATTCCATATTAAGGTCTTCAGGCTTACCCGGTATAGCCAGGTCACTCCAGAACTCCTTCTCCAGTTCTGTAACAAGATCCCTTGCTTTTAAAAGACCTTTTTCGTTTCTGCTCATTCCGCAGTGATCCCACATAATGCGTCCGAGCCTCTTGTGGAAGGAGGTGGCAGTCTGGGTTCCTTTAATGGACATCAGTCTGTTAATCTTTTCGAGAACCTCTTTTTCGGCCTCTTCAAATTCCGGAAGGCTGGTGTCAAACCTGGGCACCCGTATCTGGTCAGAGAGGTAGTTGCCTATCGTATATGGCAGTATAAAGTATCCATCTCCCGATGCCTGCATAAGTGATGATGCTCCGAGCCTGTTGGCCCCATGATCTGAGAAGTTGGACTCACCAATGGAGAAGAGACCTTTAATGGTAGTCATCAGCTCATAGTCAACCCATAATCCGCCCATTGTATAATGACCGGCAGGATAGATACGCATGGGTTCATTATAAGGGCTGGTTCCGGCGATGGTCTCATACATCTCAAAAAGATTGCCGTATTTATTTTCAATTGCTGCTTTACCCTGTTTCTTCATTGCATCCCTGAAGTCAAGATTTACTGCCAGTCCTGTTTCGCCCACTCCGTAACCGGAGTCACATCTCTCCTTGGCAGCCCTTGAGGCAACATCCCTGGGAACGAGGTTCCCGAATGCCGGGTATTTCCTTTCAAGGAAGTAGTCACGTTCCTCTTCCGGAATCTCGTTCGGATGACGCTTGTCTCCCTGTTTGGCAGGAACCCATATGCGTCCGTCATTTCGAAGCGATTCCGACATCAGTGTCAGCTTGGCCTGATATTCATTAAGCTGAGGTATACTGGTTGGATGAATCTGCACAAAGCTAGGATTAGCGAATAATGCACCCTTGCGGTGAGCTTTCCATGCAGCAGAGGCATTGGAGTTCACCGCCAGTGTTGAGAGGTAATAGATAGTTCCGTATCCCCCGGTTGCAAGAACAACGGCATGAGCAGAGTGTCTCTCAATTTCACCGGTAATCAGGTTTCTGACAATAATTCCCCGTGCCCTGCCATCAATAATTACAATATCCAGCATCTCGCGTCTGGGGTACATGGTAACTGATCCCTTGTTGATCTGGCGGTTAAGCGATGAGTATGTTCCCAGCAGACACTGCTGTCCGGTCTGTCCTTTTGCATAAAAGGTTCGTGATACCTGAACCCCACCAAACGACCTGTTATCCAGATTGCCTCCGTAATCCCTTGCAAAGGGAACACCCATGGCTGTGTAGTGGTCTATTACGTCATTGCTCACCTCTGCAGCACGGTAGACATTGGCTTCACGCGCCCTGTAGTCACCCCCTTTAATCATATCGTAGAAGAGGCGGTATACAGAATCACCATCATTCTTATAATTCTTGGCAGCATTTATTCCTCCCTGAGCTGCAACAGAGTGAGCCCTCCGGGGTGAATCCTGATAACAGAAATTCTTTACATTGTACCCCAGTTCCCCAAGGGATGAGGCAGCACCTGCCCCGGCAAGACCGGTTCCAACAACAATAATATCGAGTCTCTTCTTATTTGCCGTGTTAACAAGGTTAGCCTTATTTTTGTACAGGGTCCATTTTTCTGCTATAGGACCCTCAGGTATTTTTGATTCTAGTTTTGTCATGTTGCTTCTTTTTTCGGGTTGTCAGGTTTTCAGAAAAGCCAGATGATAATTGGGATTGATGCAAATCCGGCCGGAATAAGAATAGCATAGATAACTGATAACACCTTGATTACTGGAGTCCATATTCTGTGATTGAGTCCGAGTGTCTGGAAGGCGGAGCCGAACGCATGGTAAAGATGGAAACCAAGAAGGATGAAACAGATAAGGTAGAATATGTTATACCCGGTAATCCGGAATAACTGGTGTGCCATATCGTAAAAGTTTTCCGGATCACCCTGTACCAGGCCAAGCTTAACAAAGTAGAAATTAAAAAAGTGGATTAGAAGAAAGATAAAAATAGTTCCGCCTGTCCAGATCATGAATTTTGAGAAGAATGAAGTTTCGGCCTTTTCTCCTGAGCGGTAGCCTACCGGCCTTGCTATCCAGTTCTGTATCTGGATAATGAGTCCGTAGATAATATGTATCAGAATTGCTGCAATCAGAATGATCTCTACAATCTTCACAGGAGGGAATGTCGCCATAAAATGGGCTGCCTCGTTAAAGGGTTCGGGGTCGCTGTTCAGCAGCATGAAGTTGATTCCCAGATGAACGGGCAGGAATGTCAGGAGAAACAGTCCGGCCAGTGCCATAACAAACTTTTTTGATATGGACGCGAAAAGAACATGCTTCATAATTTAGGTAGGTTTTGTTATTAGACTGGTTACTAACCTAACAAATATATTTTAATTATTTTTAGTGTGCGAGAGAAATATCATGTTATAGGATATAATTATCCGCAAGGAGCTAAATTAGAATGATTATTAATTATGCGAGGGCGAAGCGGTTCCATTCGGTCTTAAATCGTTAAGTAACTTCATGTCAGATAAACACAAAATTTTAAACGTATGAAAAAAAGTGTGGGATTTCGTGGTGGCATAGTCTGCTACACTGTTTCGGGAGAAGGAGATGTGGTGATACTGATTCATGGTTACCTTGAGTCGGCAGAGGTGTGGGGCGGGTTTGCAGAGCAACTTGCCAAAAGATATCGGGTTTTGGCTGTTGATCTTCCGGGAAATGGAAGGTCATCTGATTTTGATACCGCCCATACCATGTGTTTTCTGGCTGATTCAGTTATGGCAGTACTGGATAGCGAGAAGGTGAGCAGGGCCTTTGTGGTTGGGCACTCCCTGGGAGGGTATGTCGCCCTTAATATGGCTGAGCGTTATCCGGAGCGTCTCGCGGGTTATATCCTTTTCCATTCACACCCCTATTCTGACAGTGATGAAGTTAAGGAGAACAGGATGCGCGAGATAGGGATAGTGGAGTCGGGCAAAAAGGAACTTATCTATCCGGTAAATATCCCGCGGATGTTCGCCTCCTTAAATCTTTCAAGATTTGAAGAGGCCGTTGAGAAGTCAAAGCAGATTGCATCAGCCCATACCGGCAGGGGAATTATTGCAATTCTGGAAGGTATGATGGGACGAAAGGACCGGAGCGCGATTCTTACATCAGGCAGACTGCCATCAATGGTTCTCCTGGGCCGGATGGATAACTATATCGATTATGATACTATGACCGGGGAACTCACTATTCCTGACAACGGATCACTCATAACCCTTGAGACTTCAGGTCATATGGGTTTTATCGAGGAGACGGAAAAATCAGTTGCTCTGGTTGACAGTTTTATACGCAGAGTACAGTCCATTCCTCCGGAAAACGTCTGATTCACTGTGAAACGCTGGTTATGCCCTGACCAAATTAATTCTACTGGTTGCTGATATGATCGATGGCTACGTTAAGCGTTTTGTCCAGTTCCTGCCATATTGGATAAAAGCCATCATTGTCAAGTATATTTCTTGCTATATATGCCTTAATCTGAATGTTGATAATATCTTCTGAAATCTTTATTCCCGCCATATCCGCCGGCACCCCGTTTTCAGAGGCATAGGCGATAAAAGAGTTGAGGAGATCCTGATTGTCAAGATATTGTTTAAGCTTCTTTATCTCACCAAAACTGTTTAGTGTTTCCCTGTTGCTGTCTGTATACTGGAGCGCAAACCTGTAGATAAGTCCGGCATTGCGTACCTTCATGAAATAGATAGACATTCCGGTAGTATCGGCAGGGATAAACATATCCGGCATTATTCCTCCTCCGCCATAAACAACTTTACCTCCTGCTGTCACAAACCGGAGCGAATCTGCAAATCTGATGCTGTCGGCTGCCCTGTGTTCGCCTCTGTGGAACCTTTCATTCAGATCCTGGTAATACTCTTCATATCCGTTATCATATGGTTTCTGAATAGACCTACCGGTTGGTGTATAGTAACGTGCAATTGTGAGTCGCATGGCAGATCCATCGTTAAACATTACAGGTTCCTGAACCAGCCCTTTACCGAATGTCCGTCTTCCGATAAGTGTTCCCCGGTCATTATCCTGTATCGCTCCTGCCACTATTTCACTTGCAGAGGCGCTCCACTCATCAACCAGCACCACCAGTTCTCCCGTCAGGAACCTTCCCCTTGCGGTTGATCTCCACTCTTCGCGCGGACTGTTACGGCCTTCGGTATAGACTATCAGTTTACCTTCATCAAGAAAATCATCAGCGATCCGTACCGCTGGCTCCATTACGCCTCCTACATTGCCACGCAGATCAAGGATCAGTTTATTCATTCCCAGCTTTTTCAGTTTCGTTATGGCCTCTGTAAACTCCTCATAGGTGGTCATGGAGAAGCGGCTGATCTGGATAAATCCGGTGGTTTCATCTATCATATAGGAGACATCAACAGAATATATCGGAATTTTGTCTCTCTCTATGGTGAAATCTATTAGATCATCAACGCCCTTGCGGAGAATTTTAATGGTCACCTCTGTTCCCCTTGGACCTTTAAGCATTCCGATTATGCTTTCATCCGGGATTCCCGTGCCGGCCACCAGAGAGTCATTTATATAGATTATTTTGTCTCCCGCCATTACTCCAACCTTATCTGATGGTCCGCCCGGAATGGTATTTATAATAAAAACGGTATCGGTAAGCATGTTAAATGAAACACCTATGCCGTCAAAGTTTCCCTGAAGGGGCTCGTTCATGGCTGTCAATTCCCTGGCAGGAATATATACAGAGTGAGGATCCAGATTATGCAGCATAAGAGGTATCGCCTCTTCTATCAAAGCATTCCGGTCAACAGTGTCAACATACCGGGACTCAACAATCTCCAGTATCCGGGTAAACTTATCAGCTCTGGGCTTCAGGAGCAACGGCTGGTTTTCCGTTCCCCCCGGCATTCGTGAACCGATAAATACTCCTGCAAGAAGTGAAAGGGCTATTACAAGGGGTAGAATTATTGTTACGGGTCTGTTATTGTATTTCATAAGTGTCATTTTGGAGATCTATAAAAACTATCTCTATGCCTGCACGCTTAAGCAGACTAAGCCCCTCTGTATTGTGGTACTGGTTACTGTAAACCACCCTGCGGATACCTGATTGTATTATAAGTTTTGAGCACTCAACACATGGTGATGATGTAATATAGAGAGTGGCGTTTTCGCTTGAATTGTTTGACTTGGCTACCTTGGTAATTGCATTGGCCTCGGCATGGAGTACATAGGGTTTTGTTATTCCCTCATCGTCCTCGCAGATATTTTCAAAACCTGCAGGTGTACCGTTAAATCCATCAGAAATTATCATCCGGCCCTTAACAATCAGGGCTCCCACCTGGCGTCTCTTGCAATAAGAATTTGATGCCCATATAGTAGCCATCTCCAGGTATTTTCTGTCAAACTGAACCTGCTTTTCGCCATATGGCCTGGTTAGTTCAAGTTCCTCCTTCTCCTTCATTTCTGTGTCTGGTATAAATAGCCATCAAACTTAATCATAATCGGAGCAATAGCAAAATCTGTGACAGGTGGAAAATCACTACGGAGGGTTGCCTGAATAGAAATTGGTAAAATCACTCTGGCGGACTGCCGGATCCCAACTCTCTCCCGGGAACCGCATTCCCTTTAACTTTTTGATGGAGGATGAGGTGCTGTTGTTCACTAACGCGAGGATGGCGCCTTAATGAATGACATATCGTTCACTAATGCGAAGATAGCGCCTTAGCGAATGACATATCGTTCACGCCATTTGTTATTTTAACAAAATAGCACTATCTTTGAATAATAATTCATTCACTAAATAGCAGAAAGTAGTTTTATGACTGATAAATCATTCAATGAATGGGCTTCTATGAGCGATAAAGCATTGGCTGAATATATTGGGCTTTTTGTCAGGCATCATCGGATGGAGCAAAATAAAACACAGGATGATCTGTCAGCAGCAGCCGGTATAAGTCGTTCTACATTGAGCTTGCTCGAACGGGGGGAAACGGTTACTGTTAACACGTTAATACAGGTATTAAGGGTCTTGGATCAATTACCTATATTGTCCCTGTTTGAAGTTAAAGAGACATTGAGCCCTTTGGCATTGGCCAGGCTGCAAAGAGAGAAACGACAACGTGCAAGAAGTAAGTCAGGAAAAACAGATGATCAATCAGAAAGCAGAGAGTGGTAGATAATGACGGTAGCAGAAGTAAAAATATGGGGGAAGCTTGCAGGAGCAGTAGCCTGGGATGAAGAAACTGGCTACGCTACCTTTGAATTTGATCCAGACTTCAGGCAGCTTGGATGGGACCTGGCTCCGTTGGAAATGCCGGTTGATTCGCCCATTCGCCTCTTTTCATTTCCTGAGCTCCGAAAGGAAAGAAATTCGGAATACGACACCTTCAAAGGTTTACCCGGGATGTTGGCAGATGCATTGCCCGATAAATACGGAAACCAGTTAATTAGCCTGTGGCTGGCACAACAAGGAAGGCCACAGGAGAGTATGAATCCGGTAGAGATGCTCTGTTTTATCGGAACCCGAGGAATGGGCGCTCTTGAATTTGAACCGGCTGTGCTAAATGAAACTAAGCGGACATTTACCATAGAAATTGATAGCCTTGTTGCTACAGCTCAAAAAATTCTGGACAAACGTGGAGCATTTGCAACAAATCTTAATAAAGAGGATGAAAAGGCTGTTTTGGATATTTTAAAGATAGGAACCTCTGCAGGAGGTGCCCGTCCAAAAGCCGTGATAGCCTGGAATGAAAAAAGTGGAGAAGTAAGATCGGGGCAAACCAAAGCCCCTGATGGCTTTGAACATTGGATCATTAAGCTCGATGGGGTAAGCGATGTACAGTTAGGTAGCAGCCATGGATACGGCAGGGTAGAAATGGCCTATTACAACATGGCAAAAGCCTGTGGCATAGAGATGATGCCTTCCCGGTTGCTTGAAGAAAACGGCAGGGCGCATTTTATGACCAGGCGCTTTGACAGGGAGAGGAATGAAGTTAAACATCACGCACAAACCTTCTGTGCACTAAAACATTTTGATTACAATCTTGTGAATAGTTTCAGTTATGAACAGCTCTTTCAGTGCATGAGAGAGTTGAAGCTAACCTATGCTGATGCTGAGCAAATGTTCAGAAGAATGGTATTCAACGTTATTGCAAGGAACTGTGATGACCACACCAAGAATTTTTCTTTTTTATTGAAACAGGGAGGTAAATGGGAGTTGTCTCCTGCTTATGACCTTTGCCATGCATATCGCCCGGGCAGTGAGTGGGTTAGTCAGCATGCCCTTAGCATCAATGGCAAGAGAAAAGAGATTACCAAAACTGATTTACTGGTGATAGGGGAGTCAATTCGATGTAAAAAAGCATCAGAGATTGTTGACGAAATAAATGATACAGTGAATCAATGGAAACAATTTGCCGATTACGTGAATGTAGATACCGCTTTAAGAGATCAAATAGCCAAAACTATCTTAAAACTTAAATAATGTGATGCAAGCTCATTGGCTCGCGCCCTTAAGTCGCTCGGTTTCGCCATCCTGTTTTGATAAAGAAAAAGGTGAAAGCTCATTAAAAAACCTTCACCTTTCCGTACCCCCAACAGGACTCTTTTACGAACCATTTCTGAGGGAGGGATTTGGATTTGATTTGGAGGATTAATTC
>JAIVHO010000044.1 GCA_020201035.1 Bacteroidales bacterium | reverse complement strand
TTCCATAAAAGGAAGCATAACGCCCTTTGGATCTTCATCAGCAGGTTCAAACCCTGCAAAGAGCAGTGCAGAGGGAGACATGGCATGCTTTATGGCATCCAATGGTCTATCAGTGGGTATAACGACAATTTCAGCCTCTATCCGTCCACCTTGCAGAATCTCCCTCATCTCCTGCTCTACATTTTCCACATCGGCCTTTTGAGCAACGGGGCGTAGTATCCTTAATGGGTTGTCGCGCCATTCACGGTTACCTTTTAAGAGGTATGCCAGTAGCAGCATCATCGCGCCATTCTTTGAGTCGGTCCACCAAATATTAATGGCGCCTACGGGGTGCTCCCAACTTTCCTTCTGCCTGCAGTTTAAAATCAAACAGCTCCGCTCCATTTTTTTTGTAAGGCTTATTATGGTTGAGAAAGATTCTCTTTTCTCCGGGTCATCACTCCATCCAAGCAATAGTATATTTGGTCTTAGCCCACCAATTCCATGGCATTGTAGTATCGCTTTTAGCCCATCGGCAAAATTGTCGTCAACCACTACTACGGGAAAAGCTTTCAGCTTTTCTTCGCGGATAAAACCTCGTAATAACTTTTCTCCCTCAATACGGCGCTTGCTAAGAGACTCCAAATCACCTTCTATGATATGTGCCAGCGATACAAGACCCCGCCCTGATGAAAGAAAATTTGCATATTTAACCAAATGCATTCTGCTTCCTGCAAGTCCGCTAAGAGTCAGGATGGAGGGTCTCCAGTTTTTTGGATGGTAGTTCTCCCCCTCCAGCTTTAACAAGGCATTGCGCGCTTTATGGTAGGCATAACCGCTAAGCACATCGCCCCATTGCACTATCAATTGCGCGCGTTTTATACCCAAAAACAGTATTGTTGCCACAATTATGGCAATGGATGCCCAGATCCAATTGATTAAAAACATGATGACAAGGCTGCCGAGGGCTCCCAATAGCGAAATTGACCAGTGATTAAACCTAAAAGTAGGTCTAAAATTGGGATTTGCTGAGATAATCTCGTAAAAGCTGGCCAAATTGATGGTGCCATAAGTTAAAATAAAGAACATGGTAATAATTGGTGCCACGCTATCCAGGTCACCTAAAAGAACACCCGATTGAGAAAGAAGAAAAGTAATTATAATCGCTCTGCGGGGTTCGTTCGATGTGCCGCTTCCCAGTGCAAAATACTTTAGCCTTTTAAATATATTATCCTTTGCAAATGCCTGCAGGATTCGGGGAGCGCCCATCATGCTGCCTAAGGCCGATGATAAGGTTGCGGCAATTACGCCGGCATAAACCAGGGGGCCAAACCAGGCCATTTCCTGCATCACCATCACCTTGCCAACCAGATTTGAATGTGTACTACTGGCAGCCATTAAAACGGCTATGCCTGCATATATCAAAAAAGTGAAACCTATGGCGAAAATTGTTCCAAGCGGAATAGAACGGGAAGGATTTTTAAGATCACCTGACATATTAACCCCTGCCATGATACCGGTTACAGCAGGAAAAAATAATGCAAAAATGGTTATGATTGAATGGCCATCTGTCCATTTTGGTTGTAGGTTTTCATTAAGAATTTCAACAGATGCATGTCCCCATGCACCATATATATACGAACCTATTGCAGCAAGAACGACTGCCAAAATAAAGTATTGTACTCTGATGGTCCAACCGGCTCCAATGTAAACAAAAGTAAATACGACAATATTGGTTAGGGTTGCAACCAATTTAAACGATAAGTTCAATTCAGGAATTGTAAAGAATATCGCTTCAGTAAAGCCAATTACATACATAGAAATGGATAACGCCAACGCGATATAAAAAAACAGGGCAATCACTCCACCAAATTCCACTCCCAAACTTCGGCTTATAAGGTAATATGGACCTCCGCCTTTAACCTTCATATTGGTGGCTATTGATGATAACGAGAAGGTTGTAATTGTTGTAAACCCCTTTGCTATCAACAAAACAAGCAATGCTCCCCATAAGCCTGCATTACCCACAACGGTATCGTAACGCAGGAAGAGTATTACTCATCTCTCCGTCTTTCAATAAGATTTTAGTTTTTGATTTCAGTTGGAATTCCCTCTTTGTAAAGCTCTACAAACTGATATTTTTTTACTGTTTGTGGTTGACTTTGTAAAGAAAAACTCAAATAGAATATTAATAATACTGCTACTCTCATCTCTATAAATTTTTAAATTCAAGATTAAGGTTGGTATAATTATTTTAAGTTACGAACTATTATGCAATTATTGAATAATATAATTCAACATAAATGAATTGATTAAGTACCCTTTTCCAAATATTAAATACACATCTTTCAGGTCTCTTGAAACCTTGACAGCTTCCACAAAATAGATGTTTCCAAGTTTTAATTCACCGACTTCAATCACAACTATTACAGAAAATGGACAATAAACTCTTACAAGATGTCCAGTAGGATATATTACAAGGATACTTTCGGAATCAACATGCTTCGCTAATTCCCTCAAATATTTTTCAGGATCAATCATATAAAAAATGATAAAATCCTGCCGCCATAGTCTTATCCATAAGAAAAGCGCATCCAGTAGGTGGTCCTTTTACAACGAAACAAAATGAATAAGATATAGTGACAGGAATGCCCAATAAAAAATCGCCGTAAGGCGTTTTCTGCAGATGCTTTGAAGCTCCCCCTCCCGGGATTACCGGCATTGCAGGTGAAAAACCTGATTACATGGAAAGTATGGTTGGAATACCGGCAATGCCGGTAATTCCGGTGGAATCATATGGGCCTGTTCACAGAAAGCTTGCTTTCCACCTACCCCTCTACACCCCCTGCCACGATTGCAGTATCTCCTCCTGCAGAGGAGTAATCTCTTCTTCCCTTGATATGGTGGCTCTTATTCTGCCGTTTACCGGATCTTTTTCAAGTATGAGATTAAGTCCGGCGTATTTAAGGTACCTGTTATAGTCAATATAACCGGTAGTACTCACATATTCAAACTCACTGGTCAACGGGATCCCTGCCACAGACTCGCAGGCCTGCTGAAACTCGGCATCGGTAAACCCGCGGTCAAGGTATTTGTAATACCTGTGGTAAAGGAGCCTCATAACATCATCCAGTGATTTTTTGTTTGCAGTTGCATTGCGAATCGTCAGATCGAGAATCAGTCCGGCTACCGGACCTTTCTCATATACTGATATTGATCTCCCTGCATTGGGCCCCTGATTGCCGAACGGACCATCGCTCCAGGTACTGTAGCTGGCCTGAATAAGCGACTGGAGCTTACGGCCAGGACTGTTTTCCGTTGCTTCAATTTTGGTACTGAACTTTGCCAGCAGCTCATCTTCATCTATTATTCCGGCCCTTCGTATAATCAGGTGATCAAAGTAAACAGTCAATCCCTCCGCTACCCATAACAGGTTGGTCCGGTTCTCCCTGCTGTAGTCAAATGGCCCCAGCTCAAATGGCCGTATCCTCTTTACATTGTAGTGGTGGAAATATTCATGGGCCAGAAAGCTCATCATGCCGTTGTAGGAGTTCCTGTTATCCAGCCTGCTGCCGTCAAAGCTTATAGTTGTATTGTTCAGGTGCTCTATTCCTCCTGCTCCCGGACCAATGCCAATAAAGGTGTACCTTTCATATGGAATCTCTCCTATTATTCCAACAGCAGCCTCAACAACACTTTTAAGGCCCGAAATAAAGTTATCCCTGTTAAAGTCGCCCGGTTTATAAGCTGTAAAACGGTGCTCAATACCGTCGACATAAAACGAGGGGAGCTGTTCCAGATTGCCTATAAGCAGCGGGGAGTCATAAAGAATGTCAAAATCAGGTGCTGTAAATTCATCTGACATTCCGGGAACTGAATCAAGGCCTGTTGCAATATCATGCCACCCTGATCTCACAATCACCTTCAGGGAAACAGGAGATTCAGTATAGCCGTCAGCATACATAAAAGTGGCAGCCGGAACAATATATGCATGCGTTGAATCCAGAAAATTATTTGCCACAAACCTTCTTCCTGCCGTAACATCATAATTTACCCTTATTCGCTTACCCTTGCCGGCAATAACCTGCCAGGTGCTGTGATCAGGGGTTATGACTTCAAGTTCATGCCCATTCCTGTCTCTTGCCGAGAAACCGGCAACTCCTTCGGCATAGTCCATTATCTGGTAGTACCCGGGCATCCAGCGGGGCAACATGAAGCTAATTGTATCTTCCCTGATGCCTCCGCAGTCCAGCTCAATATGGTAAACGTCTGAAGAAGAATCGGTAACTGATATTGTATACTCCAGGGAGATGTCACTTCCGGTTCCGTTGCTGACAGTTTCCCCGTTTGAACAGGAATTTATCCCCGGGATCGCTATTGCCAACAGTACCAGGGCCAAATCTTTAATCAGGGAATTCAACTTTTTCATCTGTTTGACTTTTTATTTGTGGCTTCGCTTGATTGCTCGTGTATGATTTTGTTAGTCAGTATCCGGGTTAGTTGAGTCTTAAAGAAGTATCGTGGATGAGTATCAGTTTTTTTGGTCTCTTCATAAGGTTGACCAGGTGTGCCTTCCAGTATCTTTGGAACATTATTTCCTTTTTACTGTTTTTCTTACATACAGTAACCATTATATGCCATATCAAATGAACCATCCAGACTTCCCTCAAAAATATATAATATTTTTAACCATTTTTCTGTTTTCCGGCAATATGAACCTCACGGCTCAGCATGGTCATGATCACACCCATCATCGTGAGTTTGCACTTATACCGTCAGTTATCCTTGAGCCTGCAGAAAATGAATACACCTGGGGTGTCCACGGTCATCTCCTGTTTGATACAGGCTGGCTGGACCATACTTTGAGTGTAGGTGCAGGAGCCGAGTATGTTGCAGGAGCTGAGAAACATGTTACGGCCGGACCGGTAATCTCATGGACACCAACTGATCACCTCAGATTACTTTATAGTCCGGGAATAACAGCAGGAGGGGAGAAGGGCAGCAGGGAGTTTTATCTGTCAAATCACTTTGAGGTGTCCCTTGAATTTGAGCTTACAAAACGTATCCATATCGGTCCCTCAGCCGGAATAAATATCTCCGGTTCACATGCTCACCTGTCGGCAGGTATCCATACAGGGTATGTTTTCTGAAAAACCGAATATTTTCAGATAGTGCTGATGGTTCATTTTTCAGAACTGTGGCAACCGGCTTGCCCTTATCGTTACCAGGGGACCTTGATACCACCAACAAGCCGGCGAAAAGTTATGCAGGTACACTCTGCAGAAATCTGATATTCTAAACTCATTATTGTTACTTTTGCCATTGGAATAATCTGATTTAACCATGAGGAAAGAGTGGATCGTGAGCGCTTTCGGGCAAGAGGAACCCGTTGTTAAATAGTTGAAAAATAAAATATTATGGGCAGAAGTAAAAAGCCGTTGCTTGAGAAGGTTGAGATTACCGCCGTTGGTTCCGAGGGCAAGGCCCTGGGCAGGGTAAATGATATGGTAGTATTTGTGCCAATGATGGTACCGGGTGATATAGTGGATATTCAGGTGACCCGCAAGCGGAAGAAGTTTATGGAGGGTTTCGTAACCCGTGTGCACAAGTATTCTGATATGAGGCAGGAGGCCCGCTGCAGCCATTTTGGCGAGTGTGGCGGCTGCAAGTGGCAGCATCTGCCATACAGCAGACAGCTTGAGTTTAAACAGCAGCAGGTGGAGGATAACTTCAGGAGGATAGGCGGATTTGAGTTTCCGGCGGTTGACCCGATTATAAGCTCGGCAAATGAGTTTTATTACAGAAATAAGCTGGAATTTACATTTTCAAACAAGAGGTGGCTCACAAAAAGTGAGGTGGAGTCGGGTCGCACTTTCGATCAGATGAATGCCCTCGGTTTTCATGTACCGGGTCGGTTCGACAAGGTGCTGGATATTGAACATTGCTACCTGCAGAACCCGCTCTCCAATGAGATACGGAACGAGGTACGTGATTTTGCAATTGCCCGTGAAATTCCCTTTTTTGATCTGGTGAACCATCAGGGATTTCTGCGAAACCTGATTATCCGTACTGCCTCAACAGGGGAGCTAATGGTTATATTCTCCTTTTATGCCGACGATCCTGATCTCAGAGAGTTGATAATGAGTTATATAGCGGAGAGGTTTCCGCAGATAACTTCCCTTATGTACACTGTTAATGATAAGCCGAATGACTCCATTTCCGACAGGGAGATTATCAGTTATAAAGGTAGGGATCATATTATTGAGGAGATGGAGGGCCTCCGGTTCAGGGTGGGGCCGAAGTCGTTCTACCAGACCAATACCCTTCAGGCATATGAGCTCTATAAGGTTGCCAGGAGTTTTGCCGCACTTACGGGGCATGAGGTTGTCTATGATCTCT
Source organism: Bacteroidales bacterium (assembly GCA_020201035.1). Classification (GTDB taxonomy): domain Bacteria; phylum Bacteroidota; class Bacteroidia; order Bacteroidales; family VadinHA17; genus JAIVHO01. The sequence continues at coordinate 26,154 of JAIVHO010000044.1, read as the reverse complement.
ATACCGGCACCGGCACCATTGCAAATTTTGTTGCTCAGGCTGCGGAAAAGGTTATCGGCATTGAGTATGTCAGTGAGGCTATTGACGATGCAGTTGTTAATTCCGGACTCAATGATCTCAAAAACACTATTTTCTTTTCGGGGGATATTAAGGATATATTAAACGGTGATTTTATCCGGACTAACGGTGCTCCCCATGTGATAATTACTGATCCCCCAAGAGCCGGAATGCATGAGAAGGTTACAATGGCGATAGCTGAGGCTTCTCCCGACCGGATTGTCTATGTAAGCTGTAATCCGGCCACACAGGCCAGGGATATAGCACTGCTGAGCGACCGCTACAGGGTAACCAGGGTACAGCCTGTTGACATGTTTCCGCAGACTCACCATGTTGAATGCGTTGCTCTGCTGGAAAGGCGGTAAAAACAAAAACCCGGAGCATAATACTCCGGGTTTTCTGATAAAGTAATTTCCTGTTAGAGCTTTCCTCTGAGTTTCTTCCCTATCTTCTCATATGGATGATCGTTTGAGAAGTCAATCCAGTACTGTTTGATTACACCTTTTATGTCCTTGCGCAGTATAAGTAATCCAACCAGGTTTGGAATGGTCATCAGCGCTATTGTTATATAGGAGAGTGACCATATAATAGTGGTATCGGTAAAGGAGGCAATAAAGAAGGCTATTACGTAGAAAATACGGTAATAAACCACGTACTGCTGTCCTACCAGATAGGTAAGTGCCCTGTCTCCGTAGTAGGACCAGGAGATTGCTGTTGAAAATGCAAACAGCAGCAGGCCTATGGATACAATATACTGTCCCCACTGACCAAAGAATCCTCTTGTAAAGGCTATAGCTGTAAGCGGTGCACTGTGCATAAGGGATTTACCCTCTATTACAACCCGGTTAGCCTCACTCTTTTTAAAGAGTGCAGTAACTCTCTCCTGAGCCGTGGGTTTGTCCTCATCGCTGAAAGCCATCCTTCCGTTCACTATCGGAATCTCGCCACTGTAGGGCTGGTTTGCATATTTAAAGATAAAATCCTCGGCTACAGACTCAGCATGCAGCAGAGTAAGGTTTTCATTCAGCAGTTCACCGTTTTCAACGGTTAGTGTGCCGTTATAGAGATCAAGGCTGGGCGAATCCTTTTTATTACTAAGGTGTTGTGCAAGTACAATTCTGTCTGCTTCCTCACTGTCATCATAGCTTCCTACCACAAATGACATATCTGTCTCCTGGAACTGATTTACATGTTTTTCATTCCATACACCTGATGAGAGCAGTACCAGTCCGGTAAGTGTGCATATGATAATTGTATCAATAAAAGGCTCAAGAATTGCAACCATTCCTTCAGAAACAGGCTCGGGGGCCTTGGCTGCCGAGTGGGCAATAGGAGCTGAACCCTGACCTGCCTCGTTGGAGAAAAGTCCCCTGTTTACACCCCTGTTTATTGCCCAGGAGAGTGATGCCCCAAGGAAACCTCCTGTGGCGGCGGTACCTGTAAAGGCATCCCCGAATATCGAACCGAGGGCAGGAAGAATCTGGTCGTAGTTGTAAAGAATAACAGCCAGGGCTCCTATCAGATATATCAGTGCCATTGCCGGTACCAGAGTGGATGTTACCGCAGCAATCCTTTTAATCCCACCGATAATAACCATACCCAGAAGAATGGCCAGAACAAAACCTGTAAAAATATGGTTTATGCCGAAAGTGGAAAAGACAGAGTTGGAGATGGAGTTAATCTGAGGCAGACTGCCGGTACCGAATGAACTCAGTACCGTTGCTACTGCAAAAAATCCTCCCATAATAACACCGGCCTTAATAACCGTTCCCTTTTTGGTGGTGAAATTCAGCTTCTTGCGCATATAGTACATCGGTCCGCCCGAAACAGTGCCATCTTCAAGTATATCCCTGTATTTGTGCGAGATGGTTACCTCAACAAACTTGGTACACATACCTATCATGGCTGTTACAAGCATCCAGAAGAGTGCGGCCGGACCCCCAAGGTGTATGGCAAGGGCAACTCCTGCAATGTTTCCTGTTCCTACTGTCCCTGAAAGTGCGGTTGTCAGAGCCTGGAAGTGGCTGGTATCGCCAACATCCAGATGATGATCGTACTTCCCACTGACAATTCTGATGGCATGCCTGAAGTATCTTATCTGAGGAAATCCGAGATAGAAAGTGAAGAAAATACCGGTGCCAAGAAGCAGGAAAACGAACCATGGGTGACCCCCGATATATCCATCGAGCCCGACCAGGAAATCATTGACTTTTTGCATCGCTAATTTTTTTGGGTTTATGTTACCGGACAAATGTAATAATATTCTCCAAAGTTGAAAGTCTGTTGTTATATGCTGCAGAATATGACTTATTTTTCTGCTGCTGAAAAAAGCTTACCCGGTTCCTTTAACCGCTGATGGGAACAGCCTTCGCTTTCTATACGGATGGTAAAGGTAAAAGGCTTACCTGCTTCCTCCGGATCGTAATGAAAATCAGCTCCCTCCTTTTGTTTTATTTTAATAAAAAAGACCTCTCCGTTTTCGCTAAATAGTAATGAAAAAAAGGATCCCCTTCTCTCCGGATGGTAATAAAAATAAACTCCCTTTTTTCGCAATGTGGTAATGAAAAAATACTTACCCGGTTCCTTTAACCGCTGATGAGTATAGCCTTCTCTTTCTCTACGGATGGTAGTTTAGACCAGCTCACAGTTTTTGGTAAATTGTAATTAAAAAAAGACTCCCCGTTTTCGCTAAATGGATACAAAAAAGTGATAAATTGCATATTTCTGTTATTTTATTAACAAAATGTTTTATCAATTCATTTGCTAGATATATATTTGCCAACAAATCTAACTATATAAATATATAGATTAACTCTAAATAAAGTTTTACGAAGGATACAGAGTATGGCAAACAGGAGGGACTTTATCAAAATTGCAGGACTGGGAACAGCCTCCATCGCTCTTGCAAATCCGGCCCTTAAGGCACTGAATAATACCTTCTTCTCACCAGCTGATCCTCTGTCGGCCGGATTATACCGTACACCAATGGTTTGTGAAATCTGTTTCTGGAAGTGTGCCGGCTGGACATACAAGAAGGAGGATGGCACCATCTGGAAGCTGGAGGGGAATGCTGATGATCCCAACTGCAACGGGCGGCTCTGTCCCAGGGGAACAGGTGGAGTAGGAACATATCTTGATCCTGACAGACTGAAGACTCCTCTGATACGCACAGGTGAAAGGGGTAACCAGACATTCAGGGAGGCAACATGGGATGAAGCTCTTGACTATATTGCCGAAAAGATGAAGGGTATCGCGGCGGAGTCGGGTCCCGAAAGCATAGCCCTTTTTTCGCACCGTACAGGGAGTGCCTATTTTAACGATATGTTGAAGGCATTTGGGTCGTCAACCTATGCGGCTCCTTCATATGCACAATGTAAGGGTCCGCGCGAAGAGGCATTCTATCTCACATTTGGCGAAACAATAGGCTCTCCTGAACGTACCGATATACGGGATACAAAATGCCTTGTTCTGATTGGTTCGCACATCGGTGAAAATATGCATAACGGACAGGTGCAGGAGATGTCTGATGCAATAGATAAGGGCGCTTCAATAATTACTGTAGACCCCCGGTTTTCAACCGCAGCAGGAAAATCGAAGTTCTGGCTGCCAATAAAGCCGGCTACTGATATGGCACTCCTTCTGGCGTGGATTAATGTTCTGATCACTGAGGGATGGTATGATAAGGAGTATGTTGAGAAGTATACCTTTGGCTTTGATCAGCTGAAGGCTCATGTGCGTAGCTTCACACCTGAGTGGGCATACGGCATTACCACTATTAAACCTGATGTGATAAGGGATACTGCCAGGGAGATGTTCAATGCCTCACCGGCTGTTATCATACATCCGGGTCGGCACACAACATGGTACGGTGATGATACCCAGCGTCTTAGAACTGTCGCAATTCTCAATGCATTGCTTGGTTCATGGGGCCGCAGGGGCGGATTCTACAACCCTGACAGGATAAGCCTGCCCCAGATGCCAGGACCTGAGTTTCCCAAACCTGCACGTACATGGCGCGACTACTATCCTGATAAATATGTGCTGGCAGGTGAAGGAGTCTCAAATGTGCTTGTTGACGCATCAATCCCCGACGGGGAGAGGGAGCCGTTTGTGAAGGCCTGGTTTGTGGATGCCACAAACCTTATAGAGACACTGCCTGATAAAAGGAGGACGCTTGAAGCAATTGATAAGCTTGAGTTGATAGTTGCCGTAGATATTATGCCAATGGAGATCACAGGGTATGCAGATGTTGTATTACCGGAGGCTACCTATCTTGAGCGGTATGATGATATTAGGGTAAGTCCTGGAAGGGTGCCTACCATGGCACTCAGGATGCCTGCTTTTGAGCCTCAGTATAACAGTAAGCCGGGCTGGTGGATAGCCAGGGAACTGGGACTCAAACTGGGGCTGAAAGAGTACTATCCATGGGAGAATATTGAGGAACTGCTAGAATGGCAGTTGAAACAGGTTGATTCATCACTCGATGAGATGAAGAGGATAGGGGTTAAGGTGCTTCCAAGGTCATATGACGATATATATTTTGCACCAGGTGAGGATATTGAATTCGGAACGGCTACCGGTAAGATTGAACTCTACTCCACCCAGCTGGCGGCCGAAGGTTTTGACCCAATGCCAAAATATACACCCCATCCCCAGCCGCCGGAGGGTTATTACCGGCTGATTTACGGTAGGGCCCCCATGCATACCTTTAGCAGAACATCAAATAACCAGCACCTGCGTAACCTGATGGATGAGAATAATGTATGGGTGAATCCGGCAATAGCAAAAAGATGGGGTATTGAAAACGGAATGGAGGTATGGCTCAGGAACCAGGATGGGGTTGTCTCTAATTTCCCCATTAAGGTGAGAGTAACAGAGCGTATCCGCTGGGACTCTGTATATATGGTTCACGGATTCGGCCACGGAAACAAATTGCTAACAAGATGTTTTGGTAAGGGAGCAAGCGATACCCAGCTGATAACCAATGTGAAAATTGACCCCGTAATGGGAGGAACCGGGATGAGGGAGAATTTTGTCACCTTCCTTTTTGAACCGGAAGAGGTGATTTCATAATAACAAAAAAGAGAGAAAAAGATATGAGATACGCAATGGCAGTTGATACCGCTAAATGTGTGGGATGCAGCGATTGTGTTGTGGCCTGTCAGACCGAGAATGATGTGCCGCACGGATTTGCACGTGACTGGGTTGTGGAGGTTAACTTCGGAACATACCCAGAGCTGAAGACAGAGATCCGCTCGGAGCGATGCAACCACTGCGATAATGCGCCGTGTGTGAGATGTTGTCCTACAGGAGCCTCAAAGATAGTAGAAGGAGGTATTGTGCTTGTTGAACATGATAAGTGTATAGGTTGTGGTGCATGTATTACCTCGTGCCCCTATGATGCACGATTTTCACATCCTGACGGATATGCCGATAAATGTACCTTCTGTGAGCATCGGGTAAAGCATGGAGATGATCCTGCATGCGTAGCCGTGTGTCCCACAAAATGTCTCTACTTCGGTGATATTGATGACCCGGGCAGCGATGTCTCAGGGGTTATCAGAACCAGGGAATATAAAACCCTGATCCCGGAAGCAGGAACACAACCACAGATATATTTTCTTACCTAAAAAGCAGGAAAAATGAAGGAAGAACTGATAATAAGCGGGAGGATGAATCCCAATATAGATCCCGTACTGCATATATGGCACTGGCAGATTCCCCTCTACCTTTTCCTGGGTGGACTGGCAGCAGGGATACTCTTTTTTGCCGGTCTATATACCATACTTGGGAAAGGGGATAAATACCGCGGCGCTGTGGTTTATGCTCCGTTTGTAGCCCCTTTGGCTCTGGTGCTGGGACTTATAGCTCTTTTTCTTGATCTTAAACATCAGCTCTATTTCTGGAGACTATATACAACAATAAAGCTTGAGTCGCCAATGTCATGGGGCGCCTGGACACTGATTGCAATAACACCTCTCTCTTTTCTCTGGGCGGCCCTTAATATCAGGGAGATATTCCCGCAGTGGAAATGGAAATTTACCTTTCTGGATACCCTGGAAGAGTTTTTCAGGCGTCATATTATTCCGCTGGCATGGGCACTGGTCGTTCTATCGGTAATTCTTGGAATATATACAGGAATTCTCTTTTCTGCCTTTAATGCACGGCCGTTATGGAACACATCCATCCTTGGGCCGCTCTTTCTGACATCCGGACTCTCAACAGGCGCAGCAACAATAATTATACTGGCACGCTCACATAAAGAGAGAATGATGTTCAGCCGTATTGACCTGGGACTGATAATAGTTGAACTGTTTTTTATAGTACATATGTTTATGGGGTTTCTTGCCAGCACACAGGTGCAGATTGATGCAGCAGCCCTCTTCCTGGGAGGACCGTATACAGCCCCCTTCTGGGTGCTGGTGGTAGGTATGGGACTGGTGCTGCCTGCAATACTTGAAGCCATGGAGCTGGCAAAATTCAGGGTGCCTGCAATAATACCGGCATCACTGGTGATCTTTGGCGGTATTATGCTCCGGTTTATAATAGCCAACGCTGGTCAGGTGAGCAGATGGCTCTATTGATATATGTAAAGCAGGTTGATGGTAATAAAATGGAAAGTGAGCTGATGTCATTTAAAGCAGGTTGATGAGTTAAAAGATTTTTAGATTGGTGATTCAGCAAGGCAGGTTGATGAGTTAATAAAAAGTCGGCATTGGAGAAATTAGGAGATTAACAGGTTTAAAATTAATTAATATGAATGAGAGAGGAGTTGAGAGGTCTAAAAAGTACATTAACCCATATCTGGGAGGTGTGCTTCTGGGCATTGTGCTGATTGCAGCCAATTTTGTGAGTGGTCGCGGACTGGGAGCGAGCGGCGCCGTTAAAAGCGTGGTGGTGGAGGCGGTGGATATCGTTGCCCCCAACCATACAGAAAACAGTGCGTTCTATTCCGAATACCTGGAGCTGCATCCCCAGCCTCTTAAGGCATGGCTGGTGTTTCATGTGCTGGGAGTTATTGTAGGCGGATTTATTTCAGGGGTACTGGCCAACAGACTTAAGTTCAAGGTGGAACACAGTCCGCGGATAACCTCGCGCCGCAGGCTTATATTTGCCCTGGCCGGGGGCATACTGTTCGGCCTGGGCTCACAGATAGGACGGGGATGTACCAGCGGTGCAGCACTCAGCGGGATGGCAGTTTTTTCGTTCGGCGGAATTGTTACAATGATGACAATATTTGCAACCGCATACGGACTGGCATACTTCTTCAGGAAAAACTGGATTTAACAAGATAAAGGATAATACAATGGGACCACTTATAACAAACGGAATAATTTCGCCGGAGACTGATCTCCTGCTGGCATTTATTATTGGCATAGGATTCGGATTTGTGCTGGAAAGCAGCGGGTTTTCATCGAGCAGGAAGCTGGCAGGCGTCTTCTACGGATACGATATGGTAGTACTTAAGGTATTTTTTACGGCAGGAATAACGGCTATGACAGGCCTGCTCTTCTTCTCTCTCTTCGGATGGATAGATATGGATATGGTCTATATTAACCCCACATTCCTTACCTCAGCGATAGCAGGTGGAGTAATTATGGGAGCCGGATTTATAATGGGCGGATTCTGTCCCGGAACAAGCCTCTGCGGTGCAGCAATTGGTAAGATAGACGCTATGGTTTTCGTGGGCGGACTCTTTATCGGAGTTCTTATGTTCACAGAAGGGTATCCACTTCTTGAGGGGCTCTATAACGCCAAACCGATGGGTATGGTAAAAATATCAGAGATATTGAATGTTTCTGATGGTGTAATGGCACTGCTGTTTATTGCAATGGCCTCAGGAGCATTCTGGCTGGCAGAATGGTTTGAGAAAAGAAGTAAAAAAGTAGAGTATTAATAGCTGGAAGAGGTGTTGCCTGACAGGTTTGCAATAAGCCAATTATATGGTACGGTTATTGTTTGACAGTTAGACAATCAGATTGACGTAACTTATATTAAGGAATTGAAATAAGATGCCTTCATCTTAACAGATAAGAACTATAAAAGAGATAATTATGAAGCCAAGAGTAATTTTCACAGTTGTATTTTTTGCACTCGGACTTATTATAGCCGCAGTGCCGCAGAGCAGAACAATGCAATACCGCGTTGGAGCAGATGATATGCTGGAGGACCTGCACGGAAAGTCACAATTTATATCACCTGATGAGGTGGCCGCTTTTCTGGTTGAGGATAACCCTGTAATAAGGCTTATCGACCTCAGAAGTCCGGAGGAGTACCAGGCGTTTCACCTTCCCGGAGCCGTAAACCTTCCAATGACAGATCTTCTGAACAGTGACTACAGGTATCTCGTTGATCAGGATATGATGCTTAATGTATTCTATAGCAATGGTTCGGTTAAGGCAAATGAAGCATGGATGATAACCAGTCAGCTGGGTTACCGTAATAACTACGTTCTGGAAGGAGGACTCAACTACTGGGCAGAGGTTATTATGAACCCGGAGAGACCATCTTCAACAAGTCCGGATGAAGAGATAGCACGGTACAATTTCCGTATGGGAGCATCAAAGGCACTGGGCGGTGATGCCGGTGCAGAAACAGCTCCGGCAGATGTTGAAGCACCACTGCCGGCGATAACCAAACGGCCTGCCAAAAAGAGGGCTTCCGGAGGCTGCTAAAAGATGGTTGTTTGCCGACCCCGGCAGTAGCAGCACCTCCTGCCAAAAAGAGGGCTTCCGGAGGCTGCTAAAGGTCTCCCTTTGTTAAACAACTCACATTAATTTCCATTAATCATTTTATTGGTTACTTTTATTCTTCTGAACCCGGACCTTCTGTTCAGGTACATGTCAATTAAAGTGCAACGAAATGATTTACAGAATTAGTCTGATTGTAATAGTAATCATCTGGAGTAGCTGTATAAATGGCCAGGTGGTGCTTGATGAACCCCTTAGCAGCAGGTTGACAGCCTATAATATCGATGCAAGGCTTAATGCTGATGCCAAAACCATTCATGCCTCAATGGAGGCAATGTGGGTAAATGATTCACCAGGTGAGGTGCCCGATGTTCAGATGCATTTGTACCTGAATGCTTTCCGGAGCAACAAATCGACATTTTACCTGAGTTCAGGTGGCGGACCCGGGCTCCGTGAGATTGATTATGGTTATGTAGATATCCTCTCCCTTTCTGACAGCAGGGGGGAGGACCTGATTGGAAGGATGGAGTATATCCAGCCTGATGACGGTAATGAGCATGACATGACTGTGCTGAGGGTTCCCCTTAGTGAACCGGTACAACCGGGAGACACCCTCTGGCTCAATATTGAATTTGTATCCAAACTGCCCTCCACGATCCGGCGAACCGGATTCACGGGTAACTTTTTCTTTGTGGCACAATGGTTCCCCAAATTTGGTGTCTATGAAAACCGGGGTATGGGTGGTTTGGAAACTGACGGATGGAACTGTCATCAGTTTCATAACAACTCCGAATTCTACGCCAACCACAGCGTATATAATGTAAATGTGACCCTTCCTGCAGAATATGTTGCCGGCAGCGGCGGTATGCTGATTGATGAGCAGGAGATGGGCGACTCCCTGAAGGTTATATCATGGCGGGCCGAAGATATCGTTGATTTTGCATGGACAGCCTGGCCCGACTACCAGGTGGCAGACGATACATGGGAGCATGTTGCGATAAGATTTCTCTATCCTCCGGGTCGTGAAGACCAGGTTGAAAGGCAGATGCAGGCAGTAAAAAATGCACTGGAGTACCTTGATGAAAGAGTGGGGCCATACCCGTGGCCACACCTCACCTTCGTTGATCCTCCCGCCATAGGTGGAGGAGCCGGCGGGATGGAGTATACTACAATATTCACCTCTTCTTCGATGACAGGCATACCTGAATGGATCCATATGCCTGAGATGGTGACAGTACACGAGTTTGGTCATGCCTATTTTATGGGAATACTGGCAAGTAATGAATTTGAGGAGCCCTGGGTTGATGAGGGAATAAACACCTACTGGGAGACAAGAATAATGGATCACTACTGGGGACCTGACAAAGGCCTTGTTAATCACCCACTCTTCTGGCTGAGCGACAAAATGATGCAGAGGCTGCGATATGTAAAGTCCCCTATGAGATTTGTGACAGACAACACCCCTTCATCATGGGAATACCCTCACGGATCATACGGCATGATGTCTTACGCAAAGGCAGCGGTGTGGCTAAATACTCTTGAGGGCATCATAGGAACACCGGTGATGGATGAGGTGTTCAGGGAGTATTACAGGCGATGGGGATTCAGTCATCCCACAGGCAGGGATTTTGTTGATGTTACCAATGAGGTTGTAAAGAGATTGCTGGCTAACAGCTTTCCTGACGGCATGGACTGGTTTTTTGACCAGACTCTCTACGGAACAGGTGATTGTGATTACCGTATAGCCGGAATAACCAATCATAAAGGACGATCCTTCAGGGGAGTGATGCAGAGTGACTCCGGCATGGTTGTTCAGGAGGTTAAGGATAAGGCTGATACTCTTTACTATTCAACGGTTCGCCTCGAGCGGATGGGAGAAGTAATGGTACCTCTGGAGATCATGGTATGGTTTGATGACGGTACAACCGTGACCAGAGAGTGGGACGGCAAGTCAAGATATTCTGATCTTGAATTTCACGGAGCAGCAAAGATTACATCTGCCCGAATCGATCCGGAGATGAAGATATTGATGGATACAGACATAAGCAATAATTCAATGACCACGGAGCCGGATCATGTTCCTGTAAGAAGATCGGTTCGTAAAATGGCCGCATTGATTCACCTCTTTACACAGTTGCTTACAATTTAAAAGTTATTTTGCAGGTCCCGGTCTGATACTCCGGGAATGGCACATGGGGCCGTCCTGACTATAGGAACGGGATTAAATCAACGGTGATCGGTTTTTAAAAATGATATTATGAAGATTATCAAAGCAATAACATCAGGTTTCCAAAGAAGTGCCAGGGCATCAAAACAGATTCTGGTAGTATGGCTGATTAACACTCTGGCAATATCCCTTCTGATTGTGCCTTTCCGTAACCTGCTGGTGAATGAGGCAGGTAACAGTATGGCACCGGATCTGCTTAAGGGAGGAACAGACCTTGCCTACTGGCTCGATTTAATGCCTGAGCTGTCAGGTCCCTTTACCGGTTTTATGATCGGACTCCTTGCACTTATCGGTGTTGTATGGCTTCTGGGAGTTTTCCTGTCGGGCGGACTTTTTGACACCTTGCGTGCCAACAGTTGCGGAGTTACTATCGGGGATTTTTTTAAAGCCTCAGCACAACTATTTTTTCCCTATCTCTGGGTTACACTGATGGTGACCGGACTTATAATAATCAGTGCCCTTCTGTTGCTGGCCGCACCAGCCTTTATACTTCAGGGCGGAGGATCACTCAACGAGGAGCTTGTAATGAAGATATCAGAAATATTAAGATACGTTTTTATGGCGGTGCTTCTGATTTGGTTGCTGGTGGCAGATTATGCAAGGGCATGGCTTGCAGCAGCAGATAAAAAGAGGGTTTTCAGAGCTCTGGGATATGGCTTCAGAGCCACATTTACCACATTTTTTACCTCATTCCTTTTTATACTGTTTGCAGTGGCACTTCAGGCACTTCTTACCTGGGGCGGCGTTACCTTAACCTCAGGATTTCAACCGGAAACAGGTGGCGGATTGTTCCTGCTGTTTCTTCTTACAAGTGTCTTGCTTATCCTCAGAATATTTATGAGAACATTCAGGTACGGAGGCATCACATCCCTCTATACCATGGGGTAAATTTAGCTTCACAGGTCAATCCGCGCCGCGGGCGATGAGAAAAGCAAATAGATTCAGGAATTCTGTAAACAGGTACGGTTTTTGTACAATTTAGGTTGCTATTTTGCGTTTACAGATATAAAACAATATATAAAAATGATAAAGACAGTTATGGGGGTGATTGTGGCAATGTTACTGATGATCAATCAGGGTTGCGGCAACGTGAACGGAGGGTTTGATGAGGCTGGTTCAAATAAGTCGGTGAGCGAGGTGGTTGAGTTGAGTGACGGATCTTTACTGCTCAACCTGAAGGATGCATATCTTTTTAATGATGAGAATAATCCGGATCGTAATACTGCTGAGTGGAATTTCAGTATCAGCAGTGTTGGTAGGTACGAGGTATGGCTATCAAGTCTTACACGTGATACCATGAATTTACAATATAGGAATCCGGTTATTATAAATTTCGGCGATAAGAGGCTCCAGGGGCAGCCGGTGGGTAATGAGATAAAGCCGGATCCGCAGGATAGACCTTTCTTCAGGGCTGAATCACGACTGGGTTCAATCTACGTTGAGGATCCTGGCCATTACAACCTGCAGGTGATAAGTGAAAAGGTGCTTCCGGCCGTTGGTTTAAGAGAGTCAGGATATAACGGGGTCAGTACTATTCTGGATCATGTGATTCTCAGACCCCTTACCAACTGATAAGGGCGTCAAATTAACTGTCAGGGGATATGTAACTATTCACCGGTCTTCATTTGACCAGTCTTCACTTCAATCCATTTTTTTGCATTTACAAATACCGTAATCCAGGGTGTAACATCATTATTGCGCATCTCTTCGGGGTATGAAGCACATTGCCAGGGCATAAATGCTCTCTCAAGATGAGGCATAATAGCCAGGTGCCTGCCATCATCCGAGCAGAGGGCTGCAGTGTTGAAGTCGGAGCCGTTGGGGTTGGCCGGATATGTTGAATAGAGGTATTTAACCGGAATATTGTATTCTGACTCTTCCAGAGGAAGTTCAAATTTGCCCTCACCATGGGCCACCCATATGCCAAGTTTCATCCCCTCAAGTGAGGTCATCATAATTGAATTTGACTCTTTTACCTCTACCGTAAGGAAGCCTGATTCAAACTTGCCTGAACTGTTGTGCCTGAGCTTCGGTTTCTCATGGTGTCCCGGGTAGATAACCCCCAGTTCAGCCATCAGCTGACAGCCGTTGCATACTCCCAGACTGAGCGTGTCATCCCTTTTGTAGAAATTTTCAAGGGCGATACGCGCTTTATCATTGTACATAAATGCTCCGGCCCATCCCTTTGCTGATCCCATAACATCAGAATTTGAGAATCCTCCTACGAAGACAATAAGGTTAATATCCTCAAGTGTTTCACGTCCGGTTATCAGGTCGGTCATGTGAACATCCTTCACATCAAAGCCTGCCATGTGCAGGGCATAGGCCATTTCGCGGTCGCCGTTAACTCCTTTTTCCCTGATAATTGCAGCCCGGGTACCTGTTGTGGTCTTTCTGCCGTGGATTAATCCCAGAGCTTCGGCATCACCCCGGAAGCTGCCGGTATCCCATCTTACGGGATGCTTCATATAGTTTTCAGCTTTCTCACGGGCCAGCTCTTCTCCGCATTGCATACGGTCAAAAAGCCATGATGTGTGGAACCATTTCTCCCTGTAATGATCTATGGGTAGCTCATATTCTGTTTCACCATGTGTGATAAAGAGAGAGCGTTTCGCCACAGGATTTCCTATTGACCAATAGGAGATGCCTTCACTGAGCAGTATTTCAGCTATCTCATCTTCGTCTTCAACCTGGATGACTATACCGGGATTCTGACTGAAAAGCAGCTTTATAATATCTTCTTCACCTGTTTCTGTAAGATTAATTGAGACACCGCCCGAGATGTTTGAGAAGCACATCTCCAAAATGGTTGTCAGCATTCCGCCGGCAGAGATATCATGTCCTGCCAGTATCTTGTCATCTGTAATAAGTCTCTGTATTACCCCGAAGACAGCTGCAAAATATTCAGCATCGGCAACGTCAGGGGTATTATCACCCACCCTGTTCAGAACCTGCGCAAGGCTGCTTCCTCCCAGTGAGCGGGGATGGCTGCTCATGTCTATATATAACAGGGAAGTTGTTGAATCAACTACCATCACCGGCTCCACTATATTTCTGATATTGCTGATCTCACCGGCAGCTGAAATAATCACTGTTCCGGGTGAATAGACCGTGTCATTTCCATACTTCTGTGTCATGGAGAGGGAGTCTTTCCCTGTGGGGATATTAATACCCAGAGCAATGGCAAAGTCACTTGCCGCCTCCACTGCCTTATAGAGCCTTGCATCCTCACCGCTGTTCCTGCATGGCCACATCCAGTTTGCTGAAAGGGAAATACTTCTGAGTCCGTCCGACAGAGGAGCCCATATAATATTTGTGAGTGCTTCAGCAATTGCGAGAACGGATCCGGCGGCCGGGTCAGCAAGTGCGGCAGCAGGTGCATGACCTATAGACGTTGCAACACCTTTAATGCCGCGATAGTCAAGGGCGATGGCTCCCAGATTGTTGAGTGGCAGCTGCAGTTCACCGGCACACTGCTGCTTGGCTATCCTGCCGGTAACAGACCTGTCCACCTTGTTTGTAAGCCAGTCCTTGCATGCCACTTCTTCAATCTGCATCACCAGGGCAGCATACTCCTTTAACTTTCCTGATTCCCATGTAACAGGTGCAAAGGCCGGTTTAATGGTTGTGTCTTTCAGTACTGTCTGAGGAGGATTTCCAAAGAAGGATGTGAGCTGCATATCTATTGGTTTTTCACCTGTAACAGGGTGGTAGAAGGTGAACTGGTGGTCACCGGTAACCTCACCAATAACATATATGGGTGCTCTCTCCCTTTCCGCAATATCTTTTAAGGTATTGATATCTTTCTCCCTGATTACCAGCCCCATTCTCTCCTGTGATTCATTGCCAACCAGTTCTCTGGCTGAGAGTGTAGGGTCCCCGACCGGCAGCTTGCTAATATCAATCTTTCCTCCGGTTGCTTCTACCAGCTCTGACAGACAGTTCAGGTGGCCGCCTGCACCGTGGTCATGAAGTGAAACTATTGGATTGGTATCCGATTCAGTCATTGCCCTAAGGGCATTATAAACCCTTTTCTGCATCTCGGGATTTGCACGCTGTACGGCATTCAGCTCAATGGAGCTCTGGTATTTGCCTGTTTCAACAGACGATACAGCACCGCCGCCCATGCCTATACGGTAGTTGTCTCCGCCCAGCAGCACTATGAGGTCTCCCTTTTCAGGGATATCTTTTTCACTCTGATCCCTTTTCCCAAAACCAATTCCTCCTGCAAGCATGATTACCTTGTCATAACCATATTTTTTCATTGCCTCAAAGTGTTCAAAGGTAAAGAGCGAGCCGCAGATAAGAGGCTGTCCAAATTTATTCCCGAAGTCACTGGCGCCGTTAGAGGCTTTTATCAGTATGTCTTTGGGTGTCTGGTAGAGCCAATCACGTGGCTTGGTAGCCTCCTCCCACGGACGGTCTCCGTCGGGTCTGGGATATGCGGTCATATAGACCGCTGTGCCTGCTATTGGCTGGGCTCCCTTTCCTCCTGCAATGCGATCCCTTATCTCCCCGCCGGTGCCTGTAGCCGCACCATTGAACGGTTCAACAGTAGTAGGGAAATTGTGTGTCTCTGCCTTAAGGGATATAACAGATTCAAAATCCTTAACCATGAAATAGTCTGACCTGTCCTGTCGGACCGGAGCAAACTGCTCTATCACCGGCCCTGAAGTGAGGGCACAGTTATCCTTGTATGCTGAAACCACATGATTCCTGTTGGTAAGGGTAGTCTTTTTTATCAGCTGGAAAAGTGTGGACTTCTTCTCCTGCCCGTCGATGATAAATGTACCGTTGAAAATTTTATGCCTGCAATGTTCCGAGTTAACCTGCGAAAAGCCGAATACCTCACTATCAGTAAGCTTTCGTCCGAGAGTACTGCTAAGCTCTTCAAGGTAGTTTATCTCTTCGCTGTTCAGGGCAAGGCCTTCATCATCATTGTACTCAGCGATATTATCTATCTCTTTTACCGGCTCGGGGGTACGACCGGTAGTGAAAATGTCCTGGTCAAGTCCATTATATAGGGTCTGCAGCATCCTGTCATACTCTGCAGATGGTCCGGTTACCGGAAAAAATTCTTCAATCCTGGAAATACCCACGATAGCCATATTCCTGGTAATCTCAACGGCATTAGTGCTCCAGGGGGTTATCATCTCCTTGCGGGGTCCTGTATAATACCCAGGCATACTCTCCTTTGAGGGGAGGTGTTTACCACCGAAAAGCCATTCCAGCTTTTCAATATCTGTTACGGTTAAGTTGCCGGTGCATCCGGCTGCTATAACAGTGTTGTCAGGCGACTCGAAGAAAAGAAGCATTGTTGTGTGTTTAATGTATTGAAAAAGAGATATATAGGCTGTAGGTGTTTTTGACCCGACAGCAGTACAAATATAGCAATATAATATCAGCGGGAAAACCCGCTTCTGGTGAGAAACGCTTTTATTGAGGGTTCCCGTCCCCTGAAATTTCTGTAAAGGGTTGAAGCCTCTTCCGACCCTCCTTTTTCAAGGATCTGTTGCCTGAAGAGTGCCGCACTGTTTTTGCTGGTGATACCCTGCTCCTCAAACAGGCTCCAGGCATCAGCATCCAGTACTTCAGCCCATTTGTAACCGTAGTATCCGGCTGCATAGCCTCCTGAGAAGAGGTGGCCGAAAGAGCAGCTCATACAGGTGTCTTTTATATCCCTGAAGAGAGATGCCGGTGCCATCGCCCTGGTTTCGAACTCTTCAATATCACCGTTAAATGGTTTATCCAGTGTGTGCCACGCCATATCAAGAAGCCCGAAACTTAGCTGCCTGAACGTGGCGTACCCCTCATTAAAGGTCCTCATCTCCATGATGGTGTCCATCAACTCCCCCGGCAGTGATGCTCCGGTAAGGTAGTGTCTTGCCCATGTGTTGAGCCAGCTGCTCTCATAGGCCCAGTTTTCCATTAGTTGCGAAGGCAGCTCCACGAAATCCCTTGATACGTTGGTTCCGGAGATTGTTTCATACGGTACTTTTGAGAATATCCCGTGCAGCGCATGACCAAATTCATGCATCAGCGTTGTCAGTTCATTATGAGCAAGCAGTGATGGACGCTTACCCGTTGCCTTGGTGAAGTTTGCCACAACAGATATCACTGGTCTTATATCGCTGCCATTATAATGATGCTGTTCCCTGAATGAGGTCATCCATGCCCCTCCGCTTTTTCCGCTTCTGGGGTGATAATCGACCATAAGGAGAGCAAGGTGATCACCGCTGGCTTCGGTTACTTCAAATACCTTTACGTCATTATGGTAAGCCGGGATATCGGGTCTGTGCGTGAATCTGATATCGTACAGAGCGGAGGCAAGGGAGAGGATAGCCTCTTCACATCTCTCCAGCGGAAACCATGGTCGTAGCAGCTCATCATCCATCCTGAACCGATCCATTTTTAGTCGCTCCGACCAGAAGGGCCAGTCGTATCGCTCCAGATCACCCCTGTGCCCGCCCGCCTTTGCAAAGGCTGCCACCTCCTCTATGTCCCTGCGTGCTGCCACGGATGATGCTCCAAGAAGTTGTTCAAGAAAGTCCCTTACCCCCGTGGTTGATCCGGCCATCCGGTCTTCAAGAACCATGTCGGAATATCGTTTATATCCCAGCAGGTTGGCGAGTTCAAGTCTCAGATTGACAATGTCACGTACAATCTCACTATTGTTATTCCCGTTCTTATTCCTGTATGCCCGTGTGGAATGAGCCATAAAGAGTTCCTCTCTAAGATCCCGGCGCGCGGAATACTGCATAAATGGCATATAGCTTGGCTGGTGAAGGGTAAATACCCAGCCGGTCTTACCTCTTGCCTCAGCTTCCGCTTCTGCAGACTCTGTAACAGATTCCGGCAGGCCTTCCAGATCACCCGGTGAAGTGATGTGCAGTTCATATTCGTTTGTTGCGGCCAGGAGATTCTCTTCAAAGCGCAGCGAAAGTGCCGACAGCTCCTCAGTGATCTTTTCATACTTTTCCCTGTTTTTTCCGGTAAGTGAGGCACCGCCAAGGATAAAGTCCCTTATCTTTTTTCTGAGCAATTGTGATCCTGCCGACCCGTATCTGTCAGCATTTCCGCTCTCCTCCACGCTTTTTAACCTGAGGAATAGTTTCCTGTTAAGTGTAATCTCATTGGAGAAACGTGTCAGAAGGCCTGAAGCCTCCATCGTTGCCTTTTGCAGCGGGGAGTCTGTCTCCGCCATATTGAGGTTGAAGATAAGGGCAGCAATTTCTGATACGCTTCTGCCTGAATACTCCAGCGCTTCAACCGTATTGTGGAAGTCGGGTAGCTCCTTTGAGAGGGTAATTGCAGCGATCTTCTCCCTTGCACTCTCAATGGCGCTTTTCAGTGCAGGTATAAGATGCTCTGTCTTTATTTTATCAAATGGAGGAATTCCAAACGGTGTATCCCGTAATGTAAGGAGAGGATTGTTCATTTCAGAAAATTTTAAGATTCAAAGATAGCATCTCCTTACCCGGGGTGAAAGGATGCAGACTACTTTTAACTTCAAAAAATAAAATCCGGCTATGGTAAAGGGATTCTTGCATAAAACTGGAATCCCGCCATGATAAAGGGCTTCTTGCATAAAATGTAATCCGTCTCTAAGTGCGGTGTTTTGTCACTGAAAAATACTTACACAACAATAGAGGTGAATTCTGTAATATAAAATATGAATTATTCTTAAAATATAAGCTGCTATATTAGGTTTTTGCAAATTGTAGTATTAATTTAGTAAAATATTGGTATATAGTATAGTAAATGCTTTTATGAGATATCATATATGGCAGGAAAAGAAGATAATGTAAGGTTTATTGAGCGCATTGCCGGGCTTGAGTCAAAGCTTCAGGAGCTTAAGAGGGAGAATGATAACCTGAGTATTGCCATGAACGATCTTAATCAGGCACTGGAGAGGTACAGGCTGATCGCAGATTTTGCTCATGACTGGGAGATGTGGTTTCGTCCCGACGGATCACTGGAGTATGTTTCGCCCTCATTTCAGAGTATCAGCGGATATACTGCGGATGAGCTTCTGAGTTCGCGCGGACTGATTAACCAGTTGATTCATCCGGATGATCTTGCTCTTTTCACAACTTATATAAACGATGCGATAAGTCTTCTGAATATCCGTCAGAGCCTTAATTTCAGGATACTTACCAGAACCAAGCAGGTGAGGTGGTGTGAGATAAGAACCCGTGGAGTATACGATAAAAGAGGCAAATATCTGGGGCAGAGGGCTTCGGTGAATGATGTAACCCGGTTGATGCAGGCACTTGGCGAGATCAGGAATCTTTCGGACGGTAAAAAGGTGGAGGTAAGGGCCAAGGAGAAGTATATGCGCGATCTTGAAAGTAAGGACAGGGAACTCTTCAGCTTCCTGATGTCCGTATCTCAGAAGAATGAGACACTGCAGTATGTGAGAAATAATATTCGTAAACTTAAGAGTCCTGGTGATAATTCCTCCAACAGGCTTATTGATCAGATGATAAGCCATATTGACGATTCGCTTTTCTCAACTGATTCATGGGATAATTTCAGGTCTCACTTTGAAAATCTGCACCCGGGATTCTTTGACAGGCTAAACGCCCGGTTCCCGGTGCTTACATCAAAGGATATGAAGCTATCCGCTTATCTGCGATTGCAGCTTTCAACCAAGGAGATTGCACTGCTGCTCAATATCACTCCCCAGAGTGCAGAGATCAGCAGGGTGCGACTCAGAAAAAAGCTCGGTCTGGACCGTAAAACCTCCCTTACCTCCTTTATGGCTTCTGTCTGAAAAAATATATCTGTTTATCAAACGAATGTTAGGTTTCGTCAAATTACATATAAATACATGTTATGTATTGTATAATATATAATATACATATAATAAACGTAATAGTATTTAGATATCTGTTAAATGATAGGTTGTTAAAAAGTAATGTTAGGTATTTGTTAGGCAACAGAATGCTATATTTAGCGTTAAAGAGGTTAGATTTGTAAAACAATTTAACTGCATGGCCGAAAGATCTGTAAATAAAGGAGGTTACCGCAAACTCACATCTGAGGAGAGGGGACAGCTTGTTATGCAGGGTTGTTCAAGTGACAACTGGGATCAGATTCAGGTAGTTAAGAATTTCTCTACCGTAAATATTCATGACAGCAGATTTACCGGTCAGATAAAACTTGGCATTTTCACAGAGGAGGTACGACTTTTCGGCGGGGTTAAACTGACTTCCGGGATATATAACTCCTGGCTCAATAATGTTACAGTAGGGGATAATGTGTTGATTCATAATGTTCACAGTTACATTTCAAATTACACCATTGAGTCGCGGGCTGTAATACATAACGTAAATATAATTGCGGTTGATGGTGAGTCAACATTTGGAAACGGGGTGCGGGTAAAGGCAATTAATGAGCAGGGAGGCAGGGAGATTCCCATATATGATCACCTATCCACCCATATAGCATATATACTGGCACTTTACCGTCATCGTCGCGATCTGATATCGGTCATTGAGAGTCTGGTGGCTGAATATGTAGAATATATCAGGAGTGACATGGGTGTTATTAAAAGTGGAGCCACCATTCTGAACTGTGATTCCATAAAGAACGTCAGAATAGGAAGTGCTGCCCGTATAGAGGGAGTCAGAAAGCTGGTTAACGGAAGTATAAACAGTTGCTATGATGATCCTGTATTTATAGGGGATGGCGTAATAATGGAGAACTTTATTGTATCATCCGGCTCCAGGATAACCGACGGAACATTGATCTCCAACTGCTTTATTGGTCAGGGCTGTCTGCTTGACAAGCAGTACTCTGCCGTTGAGTCTCTTTTCTTTGCCAACTGTCAGGGTTTTCACGGAGAAGCGTGTTCGGTATTCGCAGGTCCCTATACAGTAACCCATCATAAATCAACCCTTCTTATTGCTGGTATTTTTTCATTCCTTAATGCCGGCAGCGGATCTAACCAGAGTAACCATCTCTATAAACTGGGTCCTCTGCACCAGGGTGTGATTGAGAGGGGGGTGAAAACCACATCTGATTCATACCTGCTGTGGCCGTCACATATTGGTGCATTCTCCCTTGTTATGGGAAGGCATTATAAAAATAACGATACTTCTGATTTCCCTTTCAGCTACCTTATAGAGAGTAATGACGAGAGTATCCTGGTTCCGGCCATTAACCTTAAAAGCGTTGGAACAATCAGGGATTCGAAAAAATGGCCTGTACGTGATGTGCGTCGCGATCCCAATCTGCTTGATCATATAAATTTTAACCTGCTGAGTCCATATACGGCTCAAAAGATGATAAACGGGAAACGCATACTGGAAAATCTGAAGGCCGGGGGTGTGGCTAATAATTCGGGGTACCGCTATAACCGTATGCTGATCAGAGCTGATTCACTTGACCGTGCTATTTACCTTTATGATCTTGCAATTGTCAAGTTTCTTGGAAACAGCCTTATCACCCGACTCCAGGGAAGAGGTTATGATTCGGATGAAGAGCTCCAGAAAGCGCTCGAAAAAGATACGCCGGTTGGCGCTGGAAGATGGGTTGACCTGTCAGGATTAATAACCCCGCTGGAGGCCCTGGAGGTGCTTTTTAAATCGGTAGAGGGTGGCAGTATCACTTCCATTGAGGAGATAAATGCCATGCTTACAAATATTCACAGGAATTATTACAGCTACGAATGGACCTGGTCCTTCGAAATGTTAAGGGAGTACTCAGGACTTGATATGTCAGTCATATGTTCCGAAGAACTGATTGAGTTTATTGAAAAGTGGCGGTCGGCAGTACTGGAGATTGACAGGTATCTCTATGAGGATGCACGCAAGGAGTTTTCGCTGCTTAAGATGACCGGTTTTGGTGTTGACGGAACAGAGTGGGAGAGACATCTCGATTTTGAATCGGTACGGGGAGAGTTTGAAACCAACCCAATGGTAAAATCCATTGAAGATCATATAAAAGCAAAGGATGCCCTGGGAGAGGAGATGCTATCAATGCTACGGGGTGTTAAGAGTAAAGTAACAGAAGAATAAAAATTATGTGCGGAATAGTTGGATATACAGGTAACAGACAGGTCCTTGATATACTTATTGAAGGACTCGAAAAGCTGGAATACCGTGGGTACGACAGTGCCGGAATTGCAGTTCACAATGGTGAGATGAAGATATTCAAGAGTCAGGGGAATATCAGCAGTCTTAAGAGCAAGCTCCCATCACGATTCGAGGGAACCAGCGGAATTGCCCATACACGATGGGCTACTCACGGAATACCGAACGAGAGAAATGCCCATCCGCATCTCTCCTTTTCAGGTAACCTTGTGATGGTCCACAATGGTATAATAGAGAATTCGGAGGAGATACGGGAGGAGCTTTTCGCAAACGGATATACTTTCGTGAGTGAGACGGATTCAGAAGTATTGCTGAATCTTATCGATTATGAATATGTGGTCTCAAATGAT
Source organism: Bacteroidales bacterium (assembly GCA_020201035.1). GTDB lineage: Bacteria > Bacteroidota > Bacteroidia > Bacteroidales > VadinHA17 > JAIVHO01. The sequence goes on along the minus strand of JAIVHO010000044.1, from coordinate 3,731 downwards.
AATATACTGCAGGCTCTGATAAATGCACAGGCAAAGGCCAAAGGCAGCTATGCTATTGTACTTCTTGATAAAAACAGGCCCGGGGAGCAGGTAATCTGCCGGCATGGGAGTCCGCTCGTAATGGGACTGGATGATTCAGGATGCTACACTGCATCAGATATATATGCCATCTCAGAGTATGCTACACGCTTTGTTTTTCCTGAAAACGGTGATATTATATTTGCCGGTACAGACGGAATCCGCGAGGTTTATACGGCTGAAGGCAAAAAGAAGAGTCTGGAGGAGAAGAAGTATATCGTTGACGGACGCCTGTCAGGCAAGGATGGCTTTGATCATTATATGATGAAGGAGATATTCCAGCAGCCTGAGATTGCCCGTGACCTGCTAAGCAAACCACTACCGGTTGTAAGTGAGAAATATTCTGCCGAAGAGATCGACAATATTTTCAGAACAATCAAAGGCGTTACTATTCTGGGATGTGGCACATCATGGCATTCAGGTCTGATCGGGAGGTACCTGCTTGAAAGGCTTGCCAGGATTCCGGCAAACACTGAATATGCATCGGAGTACCGTTACCGTGACCCGGTTATTCCGTCTGATTATCTGGTGATATCAATCAGCCAGTCGGGTGAAACCGCCGATACCCTTGCCGCCAATACTCTGGTAAGAGAAGCCGGTGCAATAACACTTGGTATTCTGAATGTTAAGAACTCAACCCTGGAGAGAGAAACCGATATGCAGATATATCTTGAGGCCGGACCGGAGATAGGCGTTGCCTCAACCAAAGCCTATACAGCGCAGCTGGTGAGGCTTGCTCAGCTGGCGGAGCGACTCGCATGGGTGAGGGGTGAGACTGTAAATTCAACTCTTCTGAACGGTGACCTGAGGCAGATGGCTGAAACCATGACTATGATTCTGAAAAGGTCAGGTAAGCTGAAGATGCTTGCTGATAAATATTCAGATTCCAATAATTTCCTGTTCCTGGGCAGGGGTCTTAATTACCCTTCAGCCCTTGAGGGAGCTCTTAAGCTGAAGGAGATATCATATATTCATGCTGAAGGCTATCCCGGGGCTGAAATGAAGCATGGTCCCATAGCTCTTATTGACCATGATTTTCCCACAATGGCTATTGCCACCGACAGGGAGAATCTTTCCAAGATGGTATCAAATATCAAGGAGATAAAAGCGCGTAACGGGCGTATAATTGCAATTATCCAGGAAGGAGATGAGAGCGTCAGAAGTATTGCAGATGATTACTTTGAGATACCAAACGTACCGGATCTTATTGCGCCTATGGTGACGGCACTGCCGCTGCAGCTCTTTGCATACTATATATCACTTAACCGTGGATGCAATGTTGACCAGCCAAGAAACCTGGCCAAATCGGTGACAGTAGAGTAGAGGTGTGCCGGATCTATCCTCAGAAAGGCAGATCCTCAAAATCGCCCTTCAGGCCGGGATCATCATCAGGTGACGGAGGTGGTGCATAATCACCAAAAGGAGCGGATGATTCCGCCTGTTCGCCTGCTCTCTCAATACGCCATGCATCGAGATTGGTGAAATAGTTCACCTTGCCTTCGCGTTCCCACTTATTGCCCTTGATATTAAATGAAACCCTTACCTCGGATCCTATATAAGATTCATCGATAAGATCACATTTATCCTGGATGCACTGGAATTTGACATAGTCAACAAATTCACGCTGACCTGATTGCTCGGTAACCTCGATAACAAACTCACGTTTCCGGAATTTGTCACTTACCTGCTGAACGGGATTTACTTCAATAACCTTACCGGTAATATCATATGCCATAACTACTCTTCGCTAATTGTGATCTTTTCAATTTTGTCACCCTGCTGTATCAGGTCAATTACTTCCAGCCCATTCCCAACCCTGGCGAAACAGGTATGATTACGGTCAAGGTGTGCCGTGTTTTTGCGGCTGTGACAGATAAAGAACTGTGATCCGCCTGTATTACGTCCGGCATGTGCCATTGAAAGCACGCCGCGATCATGATACTGGTTATCACCTGTCAGTTCACAGTCTATTGTGTAGCCCGGACCACCGGTACCTACCCTTGGGTCGCTCATATCCTTTGAATAGGGACATCCTCCCTGAACCACAAAATCAGGTATCACCCTGTGAAAGGCAAGTCCGTCATAGTAGCCTTCTGAAGCAAGCTTTGTAAAGTTGTTTACTGTTGCGGGGGCATCTTTGTCAAAAAATGTTAACTCCATTACCCCTTTTGATGTATGTATTTCAGCTTTTTTCATTCCTGACCTCTTCTGTTTGTAAAATTATAAAACAGAAGGATGCCCTTCCGGAGCATCCTCTGTTATTTAATAAAATCTATTTTCCTGTTGTGATGTCAAGCAGCTCAACTTCAAAAATCAGCGCTGCATACGGAGGAATATCCTGTCCGGCTCCCCTGGTTCCGTAGCCCAGTTCATAAGGTATATAGAGTTTGTATGTTGATCCCACCGGCATTAGCTGAAGACCTTCTGTCCATCCGGCGATAACCCCGTTGAGGGTAAACTCTATCGGCTCACCGCGGTCAACGGAAGAGTCAAATTTTGTTCCGTTAACAAGGGTTCCCGTATAGTGTACCTTTACCTTGTCTTCTGCACCCGGCTTTGGTCCGTTGCCTTCAGTAATAACCTCATACTGAAGTCCTGATTCTGTAACCTTTACACCTTCACGCTTTGCATTCTCCTCAAGAAAGGATTCACTCTCCTCAATAACGTCAGTGAACTGTTCACGCATCTGCTCTTCCTGCATTCCCTGCATATAGAGGGTGTAATATCCGCGGGCCATTGTTTCATTGAAAATAGGATTTCCTTCAGCGGCTTCTATCATTCCTTTAGCCATCATCATGGCATCAAGTTCAAGCCCCTGTCCTGAGAGTCCCTCGTTGTTTAAAACACCTATTGCATATGCAAGCGAGTCCTCTTTTGTTTCAACCTTTATTTTTTCAACACCGCCCTGATTACAGGCTGAAAGACCGATAACAATACTGGCAATCAGTATAAAACCATAAGTTTTCATCATAATAAATTCTGTTTTTAAATTTTGTGCTAAGATACTATTTTCAGCGTGCAATAAGAGTTAAAGAAATGTGAAAATTGATCATTCTCTTTTTACAGCTCTGGTATATTCTCTTTTTCCCGGAGGTCCGGGCGGATGATACACTGTAAAGCCTGCCTTTTGTAGTTCTCTTTTAAGTGCGCCACGGGCTGAATATGTTACAAAAACCCCTCCTGGTCTTATCCATGAAGCAACTTTGCCAATAACGGCACCGCTCCACATTTCGGGTTGCATACCGGGAGCAAAGGCGTCAAAATAGACAAGGTCAAATTGTCTCTCTGTATCCCAGGTCAGTAAATCTGCCCTGATCTTTTCCAGGATGAACCTTTCGGTGACAGTAACCGGGCAGTTCCAAGGAACAGCATTTATCAATGCTCCGAGCTTAACTCCCATTTCACCGGATAACATACCATAGTTGAGCCGGTTGGTAACGGAGGCAGGCAGAGGGTATTTTTCAATTGCTGTATATCTGATTTTCAGACCACGCTCCTCAGATTCAATGGCTGTCAGCAGGGCGTTTAGACCGGTACCGAATCCAACCTCCATGATATCAATCTCTTTAGGTTGCAGCGTTAACAACCCTCCGTTGATAAAGATATGTCGCGACTCCCCGATTGCTCCGTTGGTAGAGTGGTAATGATCTCCC
>JAIVHO010000074.1 GCA_020201035.1 Bacteroidales bacterium | reverse complement strand
ATGAATACAAACCCGAATCTGACTCAGAACCCGGGGTATAATTAATGTTTTCCTGAAAATATATTTTAAATCTGATTATGTATTCAATAAAAAGACCGGGTATTTTCCCGGTTTTTTTATTGGATTGCGGAGTAACTTACGCTTCTTTTCCCTAAACAGGCTGGGAGGTAGAGATATACAGGATAAGGATGCAAAAGGGTTATTTGGAATAAATCTAAATTAGCAGCAGAAGAGTTTATTTATAATGTAAAATGAACACTTTATAATTAATAAATATTTAACTTGCTCTGTGTTTAATTTAAGATGGTTTTTAATATTATAACCGGATTTGTGGTCCGGGTTAATGAAACTTACTCCGGATAAGATTTTTTTTTAATATATAAAGTGTAAAATAAACATTTAATAATAATTTGAAATAATGACCTTGAAAGAGGGAGTGATTAAAGCAGAAAACAGGCAAACGCTCTTTTACGGTCACATTAATTATTCAGAGGCTTATGATAAAACCGGAGAGTTCTTTTAAAAAAAATGGGGAGGGACCTAACCCTTTTCCCTTTAAGCTATGGCAGCATATTAATATGCTATAGTAATTGAAATGAGTAAATCAATATTCTAATTAAACCTATGTAATATGAAACCTGGATTTTTTGGGAAACTAAAATTGCTGGTGCTGCTTATCTTGCTGATCCCTGCATCGCTGATGGGTCAGGGCAGGATAATTACCGGTACGGTTACAGATGAGTCCGGTGAGACTCTCCCTGGCGTTTCGGTAGTTGTAGTAGGAACCACTAGGGGGGTGTCAACCGACATGGATGGGAAATATTCCATTGAGGCATCAACCGGCGAAAGGCTACGCTTCACGTTTGTGGGGATGGAAGATCAGACCATTACTGTTGATGACAGGTCTGTTATTAATGCAACTATGAGTTCGGCTGTATCTGAGCTGGATGAAGTGGTTGTTGTTGGTTACGGTGTCCAGAAAAAGGAGACTATGGTCGGAGCTGTATCACAGATCAGTGGCGATAAGCTGATGGATGTAAAGATGGGGGGTAGCCTTGAAAACACACTGCAGGGAAATCTGCCCGGACTTGTTGTTATAATGCAGGACCCCACACCCGGTGAGGAGGCAAACTCCATAACCATGCAGATCAGGGGCGGTGCATCAATGGGAAGCAACAGTCCTCTTGTACTGGTAGACGGAGTGGAACGCTCCTTCTCAAACCTTGACCCCAATGAGATTGCTTCAATATCCATCCTCAAGGATGCTTCGGCAACAGCTGTATATGGAGTGAAGGGTGCAAACGGTGTTATAATAGTAAATACAAAGCGTGGCCGCAAGGGTGCTGTTCAGCTCGATTTTTCTGCAAATACATCTGTAAAAAGTGCAACACGCCTTCCGGAGTATATGAATGCTTATGAGACCATGCTTCTCCGGAATGAGGCTTATAAGAATGACGGGCAGTGGGACAGGCTGATCTCTGACGAGGCACTTGAGCACTACCGTACCGGGGATTCACCCTATCTCTATCCTGATTTTGACTGGATGGATTTTTACTTTACAACTGCCGTTGACAATAACTATAACCTTAATGCGAGGGGTGGAAACGACTTTGTACAGTACTTCGTATCTGTAGGTTATCTTACTGAAGGCGATATATATGATATAGGTGATGTGTTTCCGTATGACTACGACAGTAAAAATGCTCACTACTAGCACAAGAGATATACTTTCAGAAATAACCTGGAATTAACCTTGGTGGTAACCTGAAGGTGTGGAATAAGCCTGAAGACTATTATACCCAGGAAACCTGGTTTGAATCGGTAACAACAATGCCTTTCTATCCTGAAGAGGCTGTTCAGCAGTTTCCGGATGACCTGATTCCATATAACCAGACAGGTACCAGGCCGTTTATCAGACCTGATCAGGGACAGATAAGGCTTATGTGGACCGGTGGGCGTGGTTTTCACAGGATGAAGAGTAACGAAATTACCTCTGATATCAACCTTAAGCAGAAACTTGATTTTGTTACTGAAGGTCTATCCGCATCGGCCCGTTATTCATATACGGGTGGAGTAGGATACAGACAGATCTTCTTCCTTTCAGACTACCTTGGGTACTATCTGAATCCTGCCGACTCCACATGGACACGATACGATTTTAACGGTAACGTAAACTATGATAAGCCTCAGCCTAAGCTCGATGTGTCACGTGCAGAAGGCCTTACCGGCACAAACAGGAGCCACTACTACAGCGCGCAGCTTAATTATGACCGCACCTTTGGCTTACACAATATTGCAGCTGTTGGAGTGTTTAGCAGAAGGCAGGCTCAATATGGCTCCAGCTTTCCCTCATACGAAGAGAACTGGGTAGGAAGGGCTGCCTATAACTATGATCAGAAATATATCTTTGAAACCAGTATAGCACATACAGGATCGGAGAAATTTGCACCAGGAATGCGCTACGGTACATTCCCGTCTCTTTCTGCAGGATGGGTTCTTACTGAGGAGGACTTTATGAAACAGTCTGCGCCATGGATGAACTATCTGAAAGTAAGAGGATCATGGGGTATGGTTGGTAGCGATGCCGGTATTCCCAGATGGCAGTATATATCAGAATTTACTGAAGGTGGCGGAACAGCCGGATTCGGATATCCAATGACGTATTACCCATCTATCAGCGAAGGGGTAATCCCCAATCCTGATGCAACATGGGAAGAAGCTGTAAAGAGAAATATTGGTATTGAGACCGGATTTCTGAAAAACCAGATAACAGTTGTTGTTGATCTTTATAATGAGTCGCGCACAGGTATCCTGCAATCCAGACGCTCAGTTCCGTCATGGGTTGGGGTAAGCAGTATATACGGTAACCTGGGTGAGACAAAGGCACATGGTATGGAGATAGATCTGGGAATTAACAAAACTTTTTTGAACGGTATGTTCTTCCGTGTTCGCGGAATTCTAAACGCCAATGAGAGTCGTGTTGTATTCTATGACGAGTCATCAACAGTTCCCGAACACCTTAAGGCAGAGGGCAAACCTGTAGGTCTCGCTCAGCGTATGAACTACTACACGCCAACAGCCGGTGTTCAGAATATCGGATTCTATCAGAATTTCGATGAACTCTTTATGTATCCCCTTGCCAGCGGACCCGCACCGATAGTTGGTGATTTCAGATATCTGGATTACAATGGTGACGGAACAGTCAACAGCCAGGACAGGGTTGTATCAACCCATCCATATGTTCCGGAGATGACATGGAGCACAAGTTTCGAAGTTGGTTACAAGAGACTTTCACTCCGGGCCAATATTTATGGAATCAGTTCAGCACAGTTCCCGATGCGTCAGGGAGGAATGTTCTACCTCTATCCTTTTACACAGAATAAGGATAATGCATATCTGATACATGAAGATCACTGGACGCCTGAAAATACTGATCCACTCTTTCCGGCGGTTCACTCAATGGCAACAAACCAGTATAACTACCAGATAAACAGTTTCAGTGTGCTGGAAGCAAAATATACCAGGCTCAGGAACATTTCACTGAACTACCAATTCGACGATAACAGGGTTCTGAATGCTATAGGCGCTCAGACTGCTACTTTTACAGTAACAGGAACCAATCTTATTACATGGACACCCTTTATACTTGGTGGTGACCCTGAAGGATTTAACTCGGGTGTTGACTTTGGTGCCTATCCGATGATGAAGCGATTCAATTTTGAGATCAGGCTTACTTTCTAACCCGTAAAATTAAAAGACAATGAAAAAGATAATATACCTTTTGATAGCGGTAGCCCTGGTTTTTCAGGGATGTGAGGATTATCTCGATAAGGTGCAGGACTCCACGGGTATGACTGATGAGGATGTCTTTACAGACTACCTGAATTTCAGAAAATTCGAGGACAGGATGTACAAGGATATGGTTGATCCCATTGCTCCTTACGATTATGCTCATATTGCTGCACTTTCTGATGAAGGCTACAATACATCAGACTGGGAAACAATGCCTATTGCACAGGCCGGAGACTGGCTTCGTTCATATAATACCGGACAGGCACTTCAGTTCTATGCAATATGGAATGCCTGGCAGAGTATCAGGATAGCAAATATCTCACTGGAGAAAATCCCAATGCTGGTAGAAAGCGGGAATGCAAATCAGCAGCAGATAAATGAACTCAAGGGACAGGCTCACTTTATGAGGGCATGGTACTATTATGAGTTTTTGATCAGGCAGGGAGGAATGCCTTATATCACAAAAGCCCTTACAGGATCGGATAATTTTGCCCTTCCCAGACTTTCATTCCATGAAACAGCGCTGAATATTGTTGCCGACTGCGACACTGCATCAACCCTTCTTCCACTGGAGTGGGATAACCGGAATATCGGTCGCCCCACAAGGGGAGCTGCAATGGCTCTTAAAGCCTCCACACTTCTTTTTGACGCAAGTCCAACCAATAATCCATCAAATGATGTTTCGAGGTGGAGTGCTGCAGCTGAGGCAGCCTGGGATGTTATTGCACTGGCTGAAAGCACAGGTGTTTATAAACTGATAGAGTCTAATGGCACCGATCAGGTAACCTATATGACTCCCGGTGGTGTTGAGGCAATAGAGTTCCCGAGCGGATATGACAGTATATTTATGTATACCCCGTTTAACGATGAGATAATATGGGAGTTCTATGAAACGGTTAACAATGGTGGCAAACACATACCGTTTACGGCTGCCAGTGTTGCTGCACCAAGTATTATACAGGGCTTCAGTCCGTCCGAAAATCATGTATCAAAATATGAAACAATCAACGGACTTGACATAGAGGATGATGCCGGTTTTAACCCGCAGGATCCTTGGGTTGACAGGGATCCCAGATTCTACCATACAATACTCTTTAACCAGCAGAGGTGGACCAGTAAGACAGGTCTCTACCTTGAGCTGTGGGCGGGTGGACGTGAGCGACTTGCAGAGCCACACTACAGCAGAACCGGATACCTTGCACGTAAGTTCTGGGCAAAGAATGTTGATTCTTTCTCCGGTGCAGCAGCTCCGTTCACACATAGCATCTACTTCAGG
>JAIVHO010000016.1 GCA_020201035.1 Bacteroidales bacterium | reverse complement strand
CAAACTCCTTTCCGTGCCTGGTATTATCATCGGTGGTAAATATCAGGGCATTCTCCTCCTCCGAATATACATAGAAGCAGCTGGCACACCATGGAGTGTTATCCACAGAGGTTGCTATCGTAAGTACATGATGTTTATGGAAAAATTTAACTATTCTGCTCTCCATCCGTTTATCGGGTCATTTGATAATTTTCGTTCGTATCTCTCTCTTTTCAGAGCCGTTCTTTTGAGATCAGTTTCTCTGCGGCTTAAGGCTCCGGTGACCTCAGAGCTGACTTTTGCCTTTAGTCTTTTCAGAGCTTAAGGGTAGGGGCAGCCTTGGTCAGTATCCGGCTGCCCGGGACTGTGCCGGTTCCGGCAGCGGCTTACCCGAATCTGGTTCCGTAGCTTATTGCCGGAACTTTTGCGGGGTCTGCAGCGACTCTTATTCCGCTTTAGTTTCCGGGGCTTCCTGATCTGGTGGCGGCTGTTTCTACTTTATCAGGTAGAGGTGCTGCGGGTAGCCGTCGATAAGCCATGCCTTTCCGTCTGAGAATATCATATCCTCCTCGAATCCCATTGTTACATCCTGGTTGTCCCATTCGGGTACCTTTCCCGTTACATTGAACTCCAGTGCATAGGTGGTATTGTTATAGAGGGTATGTTCGCCTGATCCGGCAAGGAATTTCTGCTTTTCCACCATTCCGATGGTCATACCGGAGCCATGACCGAAATAGTTTATCGGGTGGCTGTACATAACGGGTCGCAGCCCTTCTGCCGTACCCCGTTCAACGGTTATATTGAGTATCTCATTCCCTGAGCGTCCCTCCACCATCTCTTCGAGGGCTATCTGCTGAAAGCGGAGACCTTTTTTATATACCTCTGTTAGTCCGGCCGGTGCCTCTTCCTCACCTACCCTGCATACATATGCCAGGTGCTGCATATCAGTTGTCAGTCCCATATAGCTGATACCCACATCGCAATGGAGCAGATCACCCCGTCTGATAATATCATCCCTGCCATAAAGGGCAAGGTTTTCCGGTGAACGGATTATATCAAGCGACGGAAAGAACCAGAAGTCGTACCCCTGCTCCTTTATCTTTTCAGCGATCCACCATCTCACCTCCGTGGCTGTTGACACATCGGGTGTGATCACTGCTGTTGAGAAGAACTCACTGATAAGGGTGTGTGTGGCAATTGTCATCTGCTTAAGCAGGCTTATCTCCATGGGTGAGCGTGTTTCATACCATCTTCTTACAACACTTTTTGCCGATACCAGCCTGTCGCGGTATTTTTTGTCAAGGGCATTCCACAGTCTCTCATAGTGTATATGTGATAATCCGTTGGCATGAGAGAAATCATCGAGTACCGCATTGTCATAATTGATACCGATCCTTTTGGGATCCGCCTTTTTGATATAGTCAGCCACAGCAGTAAACTGTGCTTCTGCCCCGCTGGCCCTGTCGGTAAATATCCCTTCATACATATATCCTGATGCATACGGCCCGTGCCAGGTGGCGGAGAGCTTTTTAAATCCGTCCGGTGCATCGTGGAAGATAAGTATTGACAATCTTCTGGCGCCATCACCCGGCCATGTATTAAGTGTTTTATAAACCGGGTCTTCGGTATATTCAAAGTTGATGATAACCCACATATCAAGACCCTCTGCCTTCATTATCCCGGGGAGTATATTATCAAGCTTCCACTCCAGGTTCTGGTTAAAGGTCTCAGCCTGGGTGCGTAGCGACAAAACCGCGGGGTATTGCTGGGCCATGGCTCCTGATGCCATCAGCAGGGCTGAAATAAGGGATAGTATTCGCTTCATTGCTTTATGTTTATGTTTTACAATCGGTTACCGCTTTCCTGTAATCAAAAAAGCCGGGTTAACTCCCGGCTCTGTTCCATACTGCAGGCATTACTGCTCTCCGGACAGTTATCTGGTGAGCCGTATGTCAGCTATTTCTGTGCGTTCTTGGCATCAATGGAGAGGGTTGCATGAGGTACTGCCCTCAGCCTGTCCTTTGCTATCAGCTTGCCTGTTTCACGACAGATGCCGTATGTTTTGTTCTCAATACGTACCAATGCAGCCTGGAGGTACTGTATAAACTTGAACTGCCTCTGTGCCAGTCGCCCCGCCTCCTCTTTTGAGAGTGTTGTGGCGCCCTCCTCCAGTACCTTAAAGGTTGGAGATGTATCGGTTGTATCGTTACTTTCCTCGTTGGTAATACTGCTTTTCAGGATATCGTAATCCTCTCTGGCCTTTTCCAACTTACCAATGATGATTTCCCTGAATTCCTTTAATTCATCATCGGAGTACCTAGTCTTCTCTTTCTCTTCCATGACCATAATTTTTACTACAGGACCAAAGATAATATAATATTTATAGGATGCTAAAAATTAACATAAAAATCGCATTCGAAACTCCTCAGTTTCCCTTCAGATGAAGGATAGCGGAGCATTGCAGGGTGTTTACGGCGACTGCAGGTTACTGCCGCTGGCTGGAGATTACTGCCGCAAGTGGCAGGGTGTTTACGTCGACTGCTGGTTACAGCTGGGAGTGGTGAAGCGCACGGGTTTACGGCGACTCCCAGTTTTCTATTATCAATATCTGTGAATAACCGAGTCCGGCCAGCTCCGGATAGAAGCTGTAGGTCTCTTCCCGTGTGTAGAAGCCGGGTATTATGACATAATAGCGGTCCCATCTTTCAACAATCAGCACCTCCCGTTCAAGCAATTCACTTATTCGTCTCTGTGCCCTCTGCGCTTCTGCCCGTCTGACAAATATGCCGGCCTGGATAGCCACGCGCGGCGGATCGGGTATGGTGTCGGCATCCACCACCACGCTGTCTCTCTCTGTTACCACGGGCAGCACCGGCACTGTATCTGCAACCACCGGCAGTGTGTCGATGGCCCTTTCAGTTTGTACGGGCTGCAGTACGGGCTGCTCTACCGGCAGTATCCATATATCGCGCATTCCCAGCAGTCCGAGCGATGGAATCATAGCCTCCATCTCTTTCATGCTCTTAAAGCCGGTAACCCTTACCTTATGGTAGCCGTCCTCTTCCACTATTACAACATCCTGGTTTATGGCTGCCCTCAGTCTGTTCTGCAATGCCAGTGCATAGGCGCTGTTTCTGAAGGCTCCCAGCTGGATGCTCATATCGGGTGTCACTTCAGGCAGATCTTCATAACCTGTCACTCTCTCGGTTATCCGCAGGGTGCTGTCGGTGCGCTCAGTAAGTATCCGCTGCTGCTGCATTGCCTTTAGCCTGATGATCCACAGCTCTGTATGGCCTGCGTTTGTCAGTATATCAATCAGTGCATCCACCTCACTTCTCTCCCTGATATCCAGTATCCTGATCTTATAGAAGCCATCCTCTACCACTATCTCAACGTTTTTGCCCACCAGCGCCTGTATCCTGTCCCTGAATATTTCAGCATATTCTATGTTTCTGAATGCACCCAGCTGTATTGCCCAGCTGTCTTCGGTGATGGTAATAAGTTCCTCCACAACCTCATGGATGGTTATAAAGGTACTATCCTTAACAGAGACGGGTACCACAGGCTGATCTGCTGCTGCTGGATCTGCAGTGACGGTACCGGCACTTACTGCCAGGGGCTGCACCACAAAATCGAGATCGGTGACCATATCTCCCTCAATATCCGAAAGCATATTAAACGGTATGGCGGGGGGATCGGCCACCATTCCAAGGTTTTCCATCTGGGCGCTGTCAACAGCAACGCTGTAGCTGCCCGGGGCCAGGCCGAAGTAGCTGTAATATCCGTCATACTCTGTGAGCATACGTGCAACGGTTCTCCCTTCTGCGTTTTTGATACCCACAATAATCCTTTCGATACCGTTTATTTTGCCGTCTCTTTTTTCCCTGACATATCCTGTTGCCTCTCCGGCAACGGTTACTGGTATCCAGACGGTTTTGAGGATATTGGGATCAACGGCCACGCTTATGCTCTCAAAAGGGAGTCGCCATGCCACATTTTCGAAGCTGGCGTCATCCAGCTCTATAAAGCAGCTTGTATAGGGTTCCAGTCCCACAATACGCACTGTGGTATCCCTTTCACTCATTATTATCCTTCCACCGTTGGCTCTCAGGCTCAGGCCCGGGGCTCTGGGCTCACCGGTATCCTTCACACCGTTATTGTTGAAGTCGATAAAGGATATTACTGTAATGCCCCCGCGACCGACATTAGTGCGGTTATCAGCCCTGTTAAAGTGTGTGGCGCCATCGTGTATAAGGCTCCCCCTTGCATACTGTACCAGTGTATTTGTTGAGCCGCTTCTCCATGCCGATGCTCCCATCTGCGCAAAGGAGAAATCGAACCGTACTCCAAATTCCAGAAGGCTTATATTCCTGAGGAAATTGTGTTCCCACGAGAGGTTCAGAAAAGCGCTGTTCATAAATCTTTTTTCCACCCTCACCTTTGCTGAAAGCACCTCCTGCTTTGTGTAGGAGTACTGTATCCGGGGCATCAGTGTGAATCGTGCCGGCAACCGCAGTGCTACCGCCAGGTTACTGTAGATGGTGGGTTCGGAGTCACCTATCACTATGGCATAGGTTGTAAGGTTGGTGTTTACCCCGAACAGCTGGCCGGAGAAGAGCCACTCACCTGTTGTATATTCTGATACCGGCAGTATTATCTGGTAGAGGCTCAGCCTGTTGTATGATGAAAATTTGCCTATCCTGAGTGGCATTGAGAGAGTTGCTTTTCTCTCCTCCAGGTAGTTGAAGCTGATGGCCTCCTGCTCCCTGTCGTACAGGGTATATTTAAGATCGAGCTGAATATTGGAGGGCATCCGGTAGCTCAGGTTACCCGTGCTTTTTACCTTATGTGCATATTCTGCCGACAGCAGCAGGTTATTGGTTATGCTGAGTGAGGCATTAACAAATGGCATCACCGGCCGGGTTGTGAGCGATGAGAGATATTCCACTCCCCCTCCTGCTGTCAGGCGCCGGCTGACACCGTAATTAACCGAAGCTCTTGAAAACCGGCTCCAGTTGTCATCCTCAACAAATCCTGCGCTGATATTGTACTCAAGGGTATTTACCGGAAGGTAGTTAAAGGGGATATTGATATTCTGCTCAAAGGAGCGTTCCTCTCCCCACGGTCCGTAGAACTTGAGGCTAACGGTGGTATTACCGTATACCAGTGGCACCTCGAAGGAGTAGAATCCCGAGGCATCTGCCGTAACGTAGTTTATAAGCACATTGTTTACATAGAGCTCCACTATCCATCCCGGCTCTGTACGGTCGCTGAGGGTATATGATCCGAATGAGCGCCTGTAGGTGGTGGGTGTATTGGTCAGCTGCACTCCCACTACCGGATTAAAGAGTGTTGAGAGGGAGTTTGTACGGATCTTTCCTGCCGCTATCTGCCTGAGCGGACTGAAGTCGTTATTGACATATCTCCAGTGGTAGTATTGCTGTTTCTCAGTCAGGGGATCCCTGGTGTTGTAGTTCAGCGAAGCGGTAGCTTCTCCGCCCGCTATCATGGCTCCCAGTGCCAGATTAAAGCGACCGCTGGTTTCACCGTTTATCTCCTCGCTTACGATAGCTGACCAGTCGGCCATTCCTGTTTTGTATCCCGGGTATGTTCGTGGTATCGTGGTATCGGCGCTGAAATCACCCTGCAGTCTTGACAGGTTACGCCGCATATCGAGCAGTCTCATCTCCCTGATCACGGGAAGTTCCTGGCGGGAGTTGACTGTTACGGACAGATTCCTGAAGTTGAACTGGCATTCGAGTCCGAATATCTCACCGAAAAGATCAGCCTTCATATAGATATTATACCCGGTACGCAATATATCATCCGGATCAGGGTTAAATGTGCGGTCCTGGTAGGTTATGCGGGCAGGGGACCGTGTTATGGTATAAGGTGCGTCGGGAGAGATAAAGAATCCGGTAACCGACTCAAAATCCGGAGATACAACATTTCTTATTTTCAGGAAGTTAAACAGGTCAGGGATAGCTATATAGAGTTCTTCTCCGTCAATTATTGCTTCCACCTCCGTGCCCCCTACCCTGGGGACGGATAGATAAACGGATATCTCCCCATAGCCGGGGTCATCCTGAGCCGTAACGCTGTTAACGCCAGCGGCCAGCAGCAGGGTCATCAGCAGGACAAAAGAACCCGGCATCAATGCCTTTAACCGTGCAGCCGGTCTTTTAATGGGTTCCCTGCTTCTTCTTGTCATCCCTTCCTCTGCCTCTTTTTCGTTTAGCGTTTACTCCTGGTTAAATGTTATACTAAATGTTCCGCTGTAGTCGCCGGCCGGATTGGCAAGGATGTTACCTACAGTAAGTATTCCGCCTATAGAGACTGGTGTTGTAAGAGGAGGCTCAGCCTCTGTAACAAAAGGGGATACCGGATCGGAGTCGCCAATGGTGAGTGTAATGGATCCTCCGTTACTTCCCGGCAGTACCTCATCAGGTCCATTAAGAATTGATATCACAGTGCCCGGGTTGGCTGTTATCTCAAAAAGGGCAGAGGTGTAGGTTAAGCCGAGGTTAAGGAGGATAATATCTCCTGAAGATGTGCGTATACTGCCGGGCGTTACTGTTACGGTTCCTCCTGTAGCGCCCAGGGTAAAGGCCCCAAAGCTGAGTGCCTGTGAGGTGGTCACCTCGATGGGCCTTGGCGGAAACTCCTGAGCGCTCAGTGAGGCTGTAATCATGGTAATGATTATTACCAATGCCAGCCTGACAATCTTGCTTTTCAGCACTTTATATGGTGCTCTTGTGACTGTCATCTTCCTGAGATCATTAATTTTTTTGTTTCAATCCGGTTGCCTGTTGTGTAGGTGACAATAAGTACACCACTGCTCTCGGCCGGAGCAAACTCGTACCTGCCGGTTGAACTGATTGGCATGGATGCCACCTTTCGTCCGGTAAGGGTTATAATACCCAGCCTGCCGCTGCCACCCGTTACAATATTAATATCTGTATAGAGCATTCCTCCGGCAGTATAGGCAGAGAAAAGCTCATCCTGTTCAATTACAGGGCCCGTGGTTGTTGCCTGACCGCCAATTAACAGTGAGAACCTGTTGGAGACTGTACCTGCCTCGAGCGTAACGGTATAATTATTTTCAGCTGTCAGGTTATGCATAACATCTGCCGTCTGATCATACAGTATCACGGGGCTGTTCTTAAAATCACCCCCCAGCCCGTCGAGGCTGAACCGTACCGTTCCGGCTTTATAGAGGGTTACGCCCAGAGGCACTGTCAGCACATCGCCAATCTCATAGCTGACAGATCTTATTGATATGCTCTTTCCTTCAGGTGAGAAGGCGTAGAGGTTGGGTGCATGAAGATCCGTATTGAACATCTTGAGGGCATCCAGTCCGCCATCAAAGGAGCCCTTGCTCCTTGTATCTGTATATATCACAAGAGGATCAGCAGTCAGGGTGTCATTCTCAAACGATAGAGATACCCGTAGCTGTGAAGCCTCCCCTTTGGTCATCGACTTAAAGAATAATGGTCCGGCATTGGTGATACGCACATCATTGTCGATGGACAGTGTTGCCGTTACGGGGTATGATCCGTCCGATACATGAACAAAGAATCCCTGCATTGATGCAATGATATTTGATACCTGACCGTCAGAAGAGATACCATTGATATATGAGCTGTATGTTCCGCCGTATCTGTCGGATGAGCTTGCTTTAAAAAAGTACAGCGCATTGTCGATATTTGTTTTTGTCCATCCGAACGTAGCATCCCAGTCGATAGGAGAGGGGTATGGATTCCCGACCAGATTAAACCCTTTGGTATAGGTATTATTATTGTTGTATAGTGTAGCGGAGATAAAGCCGTTATTTACCTCACCCGTTACATCAGCCGTATGAGGAACTGACACGCCACCGAACTGGATGCTGTATCCCTCCATCGTTTCGAGTGGATTGGCTGCATTTTTGTAAGCCACCCATCCTGAGGCTGTCCGACTCTCATCATATCGGTAGAAAGTGGAAAATGAAGCTGCGAGATCCATGTCGTCAGCAAACTCGCCCACCGTGGCATCCGAGAAGGGGGAACTGAAATATTTGTACCCAAAGGATGATGGCAGGTAGCGCTGCATAGTGACATCACCTGTCACCTCACCGCTGCCCGATCCGTTTATAAGTGCTGTCTGTGAAACTGTTGAGACAAGAGTCAGAAATCCGTCGGAGGCAATATCCCCTGTTTGTGCCGTTACCTCTCCTGTCACATTGAGCTGACCGGCAAGTGTCACTCCGGCACCATTTTCTGCCGTAAGGTTACCGAGCCTGTCGTTCTCAAATAGTCCGGCTCCTATCACCTGGGGCGATGATCCGCACATTACGAGTGTACCCTCTCCGGCATCTATACTTCCGTTATTTGTTATTGTACCTGATATCCTCAGCGTACCTTCTCCTGTTGTCAGGGAGGCGCCGCTTTCCACTGCCAGGCTACCTGCCTCTGCCACCTCACCGGTTCCTATAACCGGATTATTTGCTGTTGAGGGGATAAGTACTTCTGTTGTGCTGCCCGGGACAAGCCCGCATAGCCAGTTGGCGCTGTTGTTCCAGGCACTGCCTGATGCTCCGGTCCATATAATCCCGCTGATAATCTCTAAAGGGGCGGTTGCCGATACCTCACTGCATGATCCGGTTGCTGCAATGGTGTTGGTTACCGTATAGGTTCCGGGTGTTGATGCTGTAAGGTCAATCTCTCCGGTAGAGGTGCTTACGAAAACCAATCCTGCAGTGGAGGAGAATATTCCTGCCACCCCTCCGCCGCTGAACTGTGGCAGCGGATTGGATCCGTTGGGACAATAGGGTGAACCGGGATAGCTGAAGTCGGCTACCGGAAGTGGGGTTACTGTCAGCACTGCCCCGTCAGATGTTACCGGTGATGGTCCGCATGAACCGGAGATAACACAGCTGTATGTTTTTCCACTGTCTGAGAGCCCGGGAGTGGTAACGGTAAGCGTTTGTGTTGTTGTGCCGCTGTAGGCAGCCCCGTCGGAGACGGGTGAACCATCCTCGAGCCACTGGTAGGTGATATTGTAACCTGAAGCAGCCACGGTAAAGATTGCATCAGAACCTTCACAGATTTCCACCGGCACCGGTTGAGTATCTATTGATATATCGTTGTGGATGATCAGGCTGACCTCTGTGGCAGCGCTCTCACATCCGTTTACTGTCTGGGTGACATAATATGTATAAACACCAGCAGCCGTTTGACCGGTAGCAAAAGGAGTACCCGTTCCTGACTCTGTGGTAAGTGCAGCATCCGAATACCATGTCAGATTAATGCCTGTGGCTTCCAGGTCGGCTATATTGGTGATACAGCACTCAACGTCCGGTGCCGCAGGGGCCCCGGGCACAGCGGTTACTATAATATCTTTAGAGGCACTGTTTGAACATCCGTCACCATCAGTATAGGTATAGGTAATGGTATGTGTTCCCACTCCCGCCGCTGAGGGATCAAAGTTGGTGCCGGTCACTCCGGTACCGCTGTATATACCGCCTGCTGGATATCCCTGGTTAAGGGGAAAGGTTGAGGAGCATACACCTACAGTAGAAAGGAGGTTGTTGTCCGATTCTGTTCCAACGACGATAAAAGAGGATGGATCACTCTGGTTATTATACTCTGTCAGCACCCATCCTGCCGTCCTGGGTAATATTGAGAACCTTGATTCATCAATATAACCGTCAAAATATTCACCGGGATTGTATCTTCCTATATTACCCTCTGAGGGCATTGCTGTCTGTGGTGCTACCGTTGAATTGCCTGCCTCCGCTCCATCTATATAGAGCCGGCTGGTGGTTCCGTCAAAAGTATATACATAGTGGTGCCAGGTGTTTGTGGAGGGAGAAGGACCGCCATCAGCCAGTATTGCGCCTCCCCACTTCCAGGCCACGGCGCTGCCGCCCCTGAATCCCAGCTGAATGGCAGAGGCAGCTGCCGTATTCTGGAAAGAGATCAGGTTTCTGTTTCCTGAGGGTGCTGTGGTATACCTTGCCCATACACTTATTGTCTGGTTATTGTCATTGGGAACAAAGCCATTGGTGGGCACCTGTATATAGGAGGAAGTGCCGTTAAAGCCGCGTGCTCCTGCTATTATTCCTGTGACTGCCGAGGTAGCGCTTTCGGAACCATCATTGTTATAGCTGGTACCGTCGGAGTAATCGTTGCCGTTAAGGTGCCAAACCCCTTTGTAATTGCTTGTCCATACACTCTCTGATGACTGATCTGCAATAATACTGTTGTTTCCGTAGAGTATGTTTATGGTTGTGGAGGAGGAAGCAGAGAGCACCGGCATACGTACCCATGCTGTAAGGCTTCCTGTGGCAGGGTCATAGTTCTCTGTCTGGGAAAAGAGCCTGCTGCCGTCATCTGCAGTGAATATAATATCATAGCCACTGGCGTTTGTAACATGGCCACCATTTGATTCTGATCTGAGGAGATTGTTGGATATATCAATAAGAACGGGGAAGTCGGTAAGATCATCACCGCCTGAAGCAGGGTCAAGAGTAAGATCCATTGAGTAGCGGTAGCCAAAATATACATCAGGAAGTGTAAATGTCAGCAGTGCGCTGTTGCTGGTGGCGCTGTTTGAGAGGGCATCTGTTACAACACACCGGTAACTGAATCCGGTCATCGCCTCCGTGGCACCTGGAATTGTAAGCGTTGCACTGGTTGCCCCGCTGTAGATGGCGTTGTCCGTAATATCGGTAAAGCCACTGCCCTCATCCACCTGCCACTGGTATGTGATTGGAGGAGTTCCTCCGGCTACAATAGTGAATGAAGGATCACATCCGGTATAGTCCGAAGGGTGGGTAATAATATCATCTGTCCCTTTTCCTATTGCCAGTCCGCCCGGTATACCACTTATCCCGGTACGGGTAATCACAGGATCTGATACAGATCCGTGTACACCATTTATGGCGAGGGTGCCGTCGCCTGCTCTTGTGATTATTCTGGAGAGGTTGTCCAGTCCACCAAAACCGGTGGCATCAAGAGTTATATCATAATTATTTGAGGCGAGGCTTATGCCTGCTGTCATGCTCCAGTATCCTGCGGTAAAACGGTCAGTAATTGAAATTCCGTTATCATCAAGGGGTAGTCCGGTTGTTCCGGGGTCAGAGGGCTGGAAGCTTACATCCAGGTCACCGGCAGTAAGGTTTGAAAAATTTATGTTAAGGGGATTATGGTTTGCTGCTGACCCCACCGGGAATAGGTAATCAGCGCCGGTAGTGGCTATAGCTCTTCTGAGCGTTCCAATGACGGTTCCGCTGTTGTAAACCAGGCTTGCAGGGCTGGTACCGGCGAGGATAAGCGCACTGGCACCGGCTGATATATTACCGGCGGTCATGGTAAGGGTGTTATTAACCGTTATATCCTGGGTCAGGGAAACTCCATTGCTGTTATC
>JAIVHO010000027.1 GCA_020201035.1 Bacteroidales bacterium | reverse complement strand
AAGCAATTGTACCGTCAGTAATCACCTCACCCGTTCCGGTATGAATGGTACCACCGGTTAACATTACCGGTTCGTCCTGCGGGGGAGCAACAACCGGAAGCACCTGTGCCTGCAGTGAAAACAGCGACATTATCAACAGGACTCCTATATATATTATTCTGTTTTTCATCAGATTCAATTTTAATCATTAAATATTATGATGCTAAAGGCCTTTTTGTGCAGGCATTCCCGCCGCCGGTCGTGATGAACCACTCTCACCCAGTATTTTCTGAATAAGCCTGTTACGTTCACTGTCTATCTCCTTCTTCATTGCGGCATCCTTCTCTTCATCAAACCAGACAGTGCCGTCAACAAGGGTCATCTTCACCCTTGAGTATATAGAAAGCGGGTTACCGTTCCAGAGTACCACATCTGCATCCTTTCCCGGCTCAATGCTTCCCATCCGGTGATCCAGATGCAGGATTTTTGCAGGATTAAGTGTTACCAGCTTAAGAGCCTCAACGGGGTCAACACCTCCATATTTAACTATTTTCCCTGCCTCCTGGTTAAGCCGTCGAGCCATCTCTGCATTATCTGAATGGATGCAGGTAAGCACTCCCTGCTGCACCAGTGTTGCTGCATTATAGGTTATCCCCTCATACACCTCATACTTATAATTCCACCAGTCGGAGAACACTGATCCTGCCGCACCATGCTCACGCATCTTATCCGCGATCTTGAATCCCTCATTAAAATGGATCAGGGTATGTGCTTTAATCCCAAAATCCTCAGCCAGCTTCATAATCATCATCCCCTCACTCTGCACGTATGTATGGCAGGTGATAAAGCTTCTCTCCTCAAGCACATCAACCAGGGCATCCAGCTCCAGGTCACGGCGCGGTGGAATAGCAGCAGACTTCTCTTTTTCATTCAGGGCATTGTATCTCTCCCACTCCCCTCTGTAATCAAGGGCACGCTGGTATGAATCCCTTATAATATGTTCGGTTCCCATCCTTGTATTTGGATAGCGGCTGGTACTTCTCTTCACATTTTCTCCGAGTGCATGCTTAAGGAAACCTACCTGTCCGTCTATCTTCAGTTCTGAAGCCGGCAGTCCCCAGCGGTGTTTTATTATAACTGACTGTCCCCCGATGGGATTGGCAGAGCCGTGCAGCAGATGGGCTGCTGTAACACCTCCGGAGAGCTGACGGTAGATAGATAGATCAGCAGGATCAATAATATCACCAACCCTGACCTCAGAGGTTATTGCCTGACCCGTCTCGTTGGATGCATCCATTGCGATATGCGAATGTTCATCAATAATCCCGGGGGATATATGCATACCGGTTGCATCAATCACACGTGCACCTGCGGCCTGGAGATTTTTACCCACACTATGTATTTTTCCGTCCTTAATCAGCAGGTCGGCGCCCTCTATCCTGCCCTGGCTGTCGAGGGTCCAGATAGTAGCATTTTTAAAGAGTATATCTTCCTGTTCCGGCTTTTCATACCATCCGTATGAAGTAAACGGGTACATAACCCTCATATCGGCAGGAGTGGTTTTGCTGCCGCTTCTACCGTTATCTTCCTTTCCCTGTCTAACTGCAGTGGCAGTATCAGTTTCACTTTCCATTTCCTTTGCAGGCACAGCCTTCCAGGTGTCATAATCACCTTCGGCCAGCATGGCATCGCCTTTCAGCACACCAGCATAGTAAGCTCCTGAGAGGGATAAAATCCCATCGTTGGAGGTGAGAGACATCCCCAGGAGATTATTTTTCCATGTGATGGAAGCCTTCACATCGTCTTCACCCTTTTTAACCGTCACAGACGGCTGCTCAGGTTTTCCTGCTATCCTGAGGGCATAATCCTGACCTCCCACCGTAAGGTTATAATCCCCTCGTATATCTGTAATAGCCGGGTCAGAGATAGTAAATGGTTTACCCTGAACCCAGTTCTGATAGATTACACAATCCTTATCCAGGATATCACCTGATGTCACCAGCAGGTTGGCGATCATTCCCTTTCTGAGGGCACCTATCTGTGTCTGTGCGCCCACCATCTCTGCCGGCACTGCTGTCACGGCCCTGAGGGCACTCTTTTTGTCAAGTCCGTTCTCCACCGCTTTGCGCAATGCAGGCAGGAAATCCTCCGGCTTTGAGAGTCCGTCCGGGGTAAGTGCAAAATTGATCCCGGCTCTGCTTACCATAGCTGCATTTGACGGGGCCATCTCCCAGTGTTTCAGCTGGCTGAGCGCTACGCCGGCTGCCTCATAGGGGTCTTTTACATCCGGGGCTTCAGGAAACCTGAGCGGTATGATCATGGAAACACCTGCCTTTTTTATCTCATCCAGCAACTGGTATTCATCGCCTCCGCCCTTAACAATATATTTGACACCAAATTCATCACCTATGGCATCTGATCTAAGCACCTCGTAGCCGTTGCGTACCTCAAAAATTTTGGGAAGGGTGCTGTTGTTCAGAAGGGCCTCCAGTGATGCATCATAAAAATATCCGTCAGGCAGCCCGGAGTACCAATCGGCATCCAGATGAAACTGTCTCAGAAGGGCTATTGCACCATACTGCGCGGTTGGGTATGAATCCTCCGATGAGCCCCTTGCAAAGCTGTAATGCACCGCTGCCTTTTCATTAAGCACTGTCCTGTTGGCCTTTTCATCAGTCAGCGTTACCAGTGCTGATGTACCTCTGGCTATACCATCATTTTTAAAGGTAAGCACCGTGCCAAACCCTGCTTTGCGGTATTCTTCAGCCTTTGTCTTATCGGGCTTGAACTCACTGATTACATTAAAGGATTCGCGTATTCCCTGGTTCCAGTAGTCGGCAACCCCGGGTTTCTCCTCAGGAGCAGTTCCACCCTGGGCCTGCTGCATATATCTGGCCATCATATTGCGGTCACCCGACTCCGGCTGCTCAACTCCGTAAGTTGAATATATATCAATAAATGAGGGGTAGATCATTTTACCTTCCAGGTCAATGATACGTGTACCTGCAGGAAATTTAATATCTTTTCCTATCTCCTCAATTCTGCCGTTTACAATCAATATATTGGTTTTCACCGGATCACTTTGCCAGTCGGGTACCACCATTGCGTTTGTCAGCGCAAATATTCCCGGCCGCTCATCACCTATCCCTGTTACCGGGAAGTTGGTCTGAGCAATGACCGGCCATTGAGTGTTCACTTTTCTGTTATTCGCTGCCGGTCAAATACTCTTCAAGGTAACTGTAGTGGTCTGTAAGCATACCATCATTACAAATGGTAGCTCTCTCAACCATTCCGCTGTCCCGTCCCAATACCAGTGAAGGAAGTACTTCACTGATCAGCTGGCTTCCGAAATCAGACGAGGCATCCCTGGGCAGCTCACCGGGCAGATTATCCACTGCCATAACTGTTATATTCCGTGCATCCTTAAAGGCTTTCTCCTCCTGGCCTGTACGTCTATTATAGCCATAGAAGGGATCAGCGATGGTTGTTGCCCTGAGGGTGGAGGCAATAGGTCCTGCTATATCACAGCTGATATCGGCAATAACAGATATTCTGAATTTCTCACTCTTCATTTCCTCTGCCGAGATAAAAACCGGGGAGGCAGGATCCCAGAAGTGGGCTGCAATATAGATATCAGTCACCATTGTATATTTCTTAAAATCAGAAACATACTCGGATGGATTATTAAAGAAGTGTTTAAGGTCAAACTCTTTGCCGTCACGGTGCCTGACATAGTCGGCCGGACCTATCTGGCACACCACGGGAAAGTCGAACTGCTTTGTGAGAAACTCCCCGGGTGCTACTTCAATAGCATTAGTATTTAGTATAGTCTCCATTGCTCCGTTTCCTACCCTGCCGTCGCCGGTCACCAGTATCTTAAGTCCCGGTATCAGGTCAATCATTTTCAATCCGGCCCACACTTCATCCAGATCATGGCACTGGTGTGCCGGTTTCAGGCTGAACCTGTCGGTGCGTATACCCCTGGCTCTAAGCCCGTTATATGCACCCACTATTCCTGCCCATCTACCAAAGGCCACTACCCTTGAGCCATCCTCACGGGTAAGGTATTCATAATCAATAAGCCTGATCTTCTTTTCGACCATCGCCCTGAACATCTCAAGATTATATGGCTGCTCCTTGGCCACATGAGCAAAGAAGAGGTATGTTTTTCCCGGGATAAAGGTACTTTTGTCCACCTCTTTCACTCCCAGGAGAATATCGCATTCAGACAGATCTTCCTGGAGGGGGATATGCAGATAGCGGTATTCATCGTCCGCATAACATCTGAAGTCGCTTGGCTGAACAAAAAACTGAACATCGGGATACTTTATCCGGAGGTCGACTATTTGTGACGGTGTCAGCGGCACTCTCTTATCGGGCGGATTTTTTGTCTCCCTCAGGATACCAATTTTAAGTGAATTTATCATAATAAAACGATTTAATGTTTGAGTCTTCCGAAAGTACGAAATATGGCGCACTTTTTGCAGGTGATTACGTGACTTATATAACATATTTTTCCTGTATATTTGCAGGACGGTATGAAATACCATAAGGGGCTGACATGGTTTTGACAGCAGGCTGAGGTGGTATGTAAGCATGCAGAGAGTGGTAACGCATCTCTATAATCATGTGTTGCAAACAATTAACTGGCGAAAATAACTACGCTCTCGCAGCGTAACCGAATAACAGTAGGTTATGCACATTCCGGTACCAGGTACCGGGACGAGACGTCTCCCGGGCGGTCATGCCCTGATCCAACCCGATAAGGAGGCGCACGCAATTCAGGGATAGTCACGGTTTTTCTCCGCAGCGGTGGCGAAACTTAAGGAGATAAGGATTGATTTTGGTTGTACTGCACCAGGCCAGTCCCGACAATTGAGCAGTAATAAGCATGTAGAAAGCATATGGTTTCCCTGACTGGACGCGGGTTCGACTCCCGCCAGCTCCACAATAGACTCTAACCTCAACAGTTAGGGTCTTTTTTTTACCCGTTTAACTCACTGCTTTTCAATACCTTCCCCTGACGCTCAAGAATTGCCCCTGCCAGTCGAACAACTGGAAATCGGGTAAAAAAAGTAGACAATTCTTAACCCGTGAGCCGTTTTACCCCAAAAGGGTTAAGAATAAGCGAATTGAAACTCGGAAAGCCGCACTGTGAGGTGTCTACAGAAGTACTAATTTTTAACAATTTTACTATGAAAAGCAATGTAAAAGTCACCTTTTGGCTAAACAAGTCGAAGAAAAATTCGCATAATCTTGTACCAATTTTAATGCGCATACTATCCGTGATTCGATGGATGGAAATGAAGCCAGCCAAATAACACTTCTGAGAATCTGCAATGAGCAGATAGAGGAAATGGAGAAACTCAAAGGTAATTGGGTTCAAAATGTAAAATTAAAAAACAAATCTAAACGTAACCAAGCATGCCTTAATGATCGTGTCTATAATGATATACATGTATATTGAGTAAAATTAACCGGACACTAGTGATTTATGTTCTGTGCTAATCCGAAAGGTTCGTGCTTATCTACACGCAACTTTTCATATACAAACACGTTACCCAACATAATAAAACGCGATTAAAAACATGGTTAATCCCTTAAACGATAAATAGAGCCATTATAAATCAGAAAATTTGAAGACAAGAAATTAATTGAAATTAGAGCGGATTCCGAAAAGCCTTACGAGTAGGAAAAAATAAAAACAAGTGTACAATGAAAATTATTATGAGATTATTAAGTGTATTTTTTGTGATGTTGGTATTAATCATATTTACTTCGTGCGAAAAGTCAGAAATAATAGATTCTGAAATAGACCCATTTAGCAATGAAGGAAATGAAAGAAATATGATAGTTGTTATCAGCGATATGCATCTTGGTGCAGATCTTGATTATACCGAGTGTAAAGATAACCTTGACGCTTTAGAGAAATTTCTATTAAAAGTAAAGGAATCTCCAAATGTTAAAGAACTAGTTATTGCTGGAGATTTACTTGATGAATGGTTTGTCCCAGCTACAATTGATCCTTATCAAGGAAACGATCAAGCAGATTTTGTGCAACGCATAGCGGCTACTAACAAAGGTGTGATTGATGCTTTTAACGACATCATTAATGAAAAGAAAATTTTAGTAACTTATGTACCGGGAAACCACGATTTAACAGTAACCGAAGCAAGTGTTGAACTTATTCTTCCTGGTATAAATCAAGTACGCGATCCTGAACTTGGACTAGGAACTTACTCTCCAATAGGCTATCCAAAAATAGCAATTGAACATGGACATCGTTATAATTTCTTTTGTGCACCTGATCCTTTTTCGAATCAAGATATCGCTCCGGGAACAATATCGCCTCCGGGATACTTTTTTACCAGAATAGCTGCTCTTCATGTGGCGCAGGGCTATCCGGCGGTAGAAGGAGATACTTTACCAATTGTTACTCTAAATAATTCCGGAGATGAAAGCCAAGAAATGTTATTTACATATTGGGAAGTCTGGGAATGGGCTATTAATTATCTTAAGATAGAAAATAAATTTGATGAAAATTTAATTGTAACTAATTTTGATGGTTTTACCGAGACCTACTCAGTTAATGATCTTGTACCATACCAAACTACCCCGGGCGGAGAAATTGATGTAACTTTATTTAATGGTATTCAGGATACCTGGAATCAAAGGCAAGAACATAACAGGGTTCCTATTTCTATTCCTACAGATCGTGCAATTGCTGGATCAGCATCTGAAAGTGAACTGAGTGAACAAGCTAAGATACAGTATTTTAAAAATCTTAATTCAGATGTGAGACTTGTCGTTTTTGGACATACACATGTTGCGAAAATAGAATCTTCTCTAGATCATAATGGTCAAAAGTCGATTTATGTGAACTCTGGCACCTGGGTTGATCATAATTCATTATCTTCCACAAAAATGGATTTTGTAGTAATAACTCCACAGAGTGATGATGAACATTCTCAAACTTATGTAAAACTTTACAGTTTTAAAAATGAAATAGTTACCGAAATGGCTTCGGATTCTGTGAGACTTTAAACACCTGCAATTATTGTCAAAACGATTGGTTATCTTAATAGAGAAAAGAAACAGAACCAGAACTGTAAATATTGTCCTTTATTTTAATCGTTATGATTTAATACTTTGATTTCTCTTCTTTTTTTACCATTTTTTCGTCATCAGGCATCTCACCTTTTTCCTTCAGGGTCTGCATGCACATTTTCATCATTTCGGGATGTTCTGTTATCATGTTTGCCATCTTTTTGCGCATAACCGAATCCTTTTCACACATTTCCATCATGTCTCCCATCATTTTTTCCCTCATTTCCGGATTTTTCATCATTTCCTTCATTTGCTGCTCTTTGTCCATTCCAGTCATGGCAACTTCCTTTGAATCCATTTTTTCCATTTGGCGGTTTTCATTACTACGCAGCATCATTGCGCCATGTTCATTTTCCCTGGCCACTTTCATAAAATCCATCATTAACTGGTTGTCGCTTGCAATTGCATTAAAAATATCGGTACGTGTTTCATGGTTATCAAGTAATCCTTTGATATCTGTACCCTGGCCGTTTACATTAAAAACCAAAACAGTAAGCATTAAAATTAAAGTCGTTATTGCTTTCATAATAGTAAATTTTAAGTGATTAAATAATTTCGTTATTTTATATTCAAAAGTACAAGTGATTCCCTATTAAAATATTACATCTTTTGTTGAATGATTTACATAATTATAGTGGATTCACACATCATGATCGGTTTTCGCTTTTTGTTCTTCCAGCATCTCCCTGGCACCCGGTGAGGCATCACCGCCAGCTACACGATCAAGCAAAAAAATAAAACAGATCAGCCGGTGTTACAATTTCCCGTATTTTCCGTTACAATAGAAGATGTACAGCATAGAATTCAAATCGAAGGTGGTTACATTGTCTCCAAAGCTATACATGGTAGCAATCAGATTGCTGCAGAACGAGGAAGAGGCCCGGGATGCTGTGCAGGAGGTGATGATAAAACTATGGCAGAGAAGGAGACAGCTTGGCAGCCATCCAAATCCCTCAGGCTATGCCTGTCTGGCCACACGTAATCACTGCCTCGACCTTCTCAGGAAAACAGAGCCATCGAAGGCAAAGGAGAAGCAAGAGGTGAAAATCAGATTCAAACTTCCAGTGGAGGGTACAACTGATACACCTGTATATATCATTGATGGAAGGGTGGCTGAATCGGGCGAGATTGAGAGTATCTCTCCCAATAATATTGAGAGTATTACGGTTCGCAAGGATGATGAATCAAAAAAGAAGTACAACTCTGAGTCAGGGGTAATTCTTATAGTTACAAAAAAGAAGGATCTTTAAGGTAGTCCACCTTTCACTATATACAAAAAGGAGTTAAGGTAAGTTTATATCCCCGAAGGTCACTTCATAACCGATGGTTTTGCTGTAGTCGAGTGCAGTAGAACCATCTTCCACATTTTTTCTAAGTACGGCGCTCTCGATCCATTCAAATTGCATTGAATGCAATAACAGTGGTAGATAAAACAACAAAAAAACTGCGAAGAAAATCTTCTTCGCAGTCAAATCAAAGCCTTAAACTTCAGGCCTGAGAATATATCGAATTATCAATTATGGTATCAACACCTTATCAATTACGTGAATAACGCCATTGGTAGTCTGCACGTTTGCAATAATTACATTTGAATCATTCACTTTTACACCTGCTCCCAGACTGATGGTTACAGTTTCACCATTTGCAGTTGCTACCTCACCATTTGACAGATCTGTCGAGAAATATGTTCCTGGAACAACATGGTAAAGCAGGATGTTAACGAGATCATCTTTTGAAAGTGTTGACAGATCAATTCCGAGAGCAGCAAAAGCAGCATCAGTTGGAGCAAATACTGTGAAAGGACCTTCACTCTTGAGTACATCAACCAGTTCTGCCTGAATAACAGCCTGAACAAGAGTATTGAACTCATCAGGATTGAAAGAAACAGCCTTCTCAACTATATCCATATCAGGTGGCAGTAAAACCTGATCTATAGCGTGAATAACACCATTAGTTGTCTGCACGTCAGGTATAATAACCTTAGAGTTATTGATCATGGGATCACCTTCAATATTCACTTCTACGTATAATCCACCGGCAGTCTGAACAAATCCGTTAGAGAGATCTGTCGAAAATACTCTTCCCGGTACAACATGATACAACAATATTTTAGTAAGATCTTCCTTGCTGAGTGTTGACAGATCAATTCCGAGAGCAGCAAAAGCAGCGTCAGTTGGAGCAAATACTGTGAAAGGACCTTCGCTCTTGAGAACATCAACCAGTTCTGCCTGAATAACGGCCTGAACAAGTGTATTGAACTCATCAGGATTGAAAGAAACAGCTTTCTCAACTATATCCTGTGTGGGTGGCAGGAGAACCTTGTCAATGATATGTACTACTCCATTGAGGGCACGCACATCAGCTTTCTTTACCTCAGCATCATTGAAAAACACTCCGTCTTCAAGTGAAACCTTCACAAAGGCTCCGTTTAAAGTTTCAGTAAAACCGGGTACAAGATCATAGGAATAAACTTTACCACCAAGAACATGGTACAGAAGGATTTCCTTGAGATTCTCCACATCACCGACGTTCCTCGGTGTAATACCCAGTGCGCGGAAAGCTTCATCTGTTGGAGCAAGGACAGTCAGTCTTTCTCTGGCAACTGTACGGAGCAGATCTGTTTTAACCAGAGCTGTAAGAAGAGTGCGGAAAGAAGGCACCTTCTTATACTTACGGAATGATTTGAATCCGTCTTCCGATACTTCACTGAATTCTATCTCCTCACTGAAATTTTCAAGTACTGCGGTGATATCCTGCATGTCCTGAGACTCCTGTGGCATCATCTCTTCTTTTTCATTGCAGGATGATACTGCAATTATTAAGGCTAGTGCCAATACGGTTATCCTGGCAGGCCTTTTCGAAACTAAACTTTTTAATACTCTTTTCATGGTTTTAAAA
>JAIVHO010000043.1 GCA_020201035.1 Bacteroidales bacterium | reverse complement strand
GCAACAGCAGCCACCAGACCATGTCGCACCCCGTAAGCCATGGCAATAACCATTGGAAATGCCAGAGACCAGGGAATATCTATACTTGCACCGTCAATCGAAACCCCTATACCGAAAGGAGCCAGAAGCAGACCTAGTATACCTGATGCAATCGCTATTCCGTACCCTCCCCACAACCTGCCGGCACCTTTTTTTGCCGGCATTGATATTGCCATACCATCCATGAGACAAAAATAGTAACTTAAGTGACAACCGCAAAGCTATTTATCTTTATTGACGCCTCTTATTTAACCATCTGACATTGATCCCCTCAGTAATTGACAAGTTCTATTACGGGCCTTAATTATTCCCCTCCGTTATTTTGACAGCTCACGCCCTTTAACTATTTTTATTGGGTTCTAAAGATCACCATATAATCAATGACGCGAGAGCGAAGCGGTTCCATTCACGCTCATATTTTTAATCCACCTTCGCGTTCCGCTTCGGCGGACGAGAGGGTGTGGTTAAATTCCCCGGGGCTTGCCCCGGAAAGAAAGGTCCAGGGCTTGCCCTGGGGGATAATACCATTTAATTAACTATTTGTCAGATAATTACATAAATTAAAACGTATGAATAAATCCGGATTTTTGAATTACGCTCTTCTGCTTCTTTTTGTGACAGCACTATTCTCATGTACCACCAGTGAGGTGGAGTGGATAACCGCGGGAGACGCTGCGGAGCACAACATGTCACCCGACTCGCTGGAAAAGATAGTGCCTTTGATTAAAGAGCTTACTGACCAGGGGAAAATACCCGGTGCAGTGTTTCTTGTTGCCCGCCACGGTGAGGTAGTATTTACAGGCGCCGCTGGTTACCGTAACAGGGAGGCTGAAGAGAGTTATACTGAGAACTCAATTTTCCGGATAGCATCAATGACCAAGCCGGTTGTTTCAGTTGCAGTAATGCAGCTCTGGGAACAGGGAAAGTTGGGACTTCAGGATCCTGTATCTGATTATGTTTCATCCTTTGCAGAGCCGGTAGTGCTGCAGGGTTTTAATGCCGCCGATACCACCTGGACATCCATATCTGCAAACCGGGAGATTACAATACATGATCTGCTTACACATACTTCAGGCATCAGTTATGGTTTTTTAAATCGCTCGATGTCAGCAATATACGCAAAGAACGGAGTTCCCGATCTGGCCACCGCCGAGCCGGTCTCCATTGAACAGACCATGGATGCCCTCGGTAAACTTCCGCTGGCTCACCATCCCGGCGAGAAGTATACATACGGACTCAGTATCGACCTGCTCGGAAGAGTAGTAGAGGTTGTGTCAGGAATGTCTCTGGCTGAATATATCACCTGTAATATTACCGGTCCCCTGCGGATGAACGACACGCGCTTTTTTTACTATGATGATGTGTCGGCCCGACTCGCAAAGGTGTATGCCTGGAGCGCTGAAGATGAGTCTGTTGTGCCCATGCCTGAAAGGCCGGGCTCCAATCCGGACTATCCCGTGGAGGGAGCAAAAAGTTACTTCTCCGGAGGCAGCGGACTCTCCTCAACAGTAAGTGACTACTTTGTTTTCTCCCAGATGATCCTTAAAAAAGGGGAGTACAGGGGAGTACGGATACTTAAAGAGGAAACAGTTGAGCTGATGACCTCAAACCAGCACGGAGAGCTTGCACAGAGCCCCTTCTCTGCTATGGGTTACGGCTTCTGGGTCAGCAGGGAACAAAACGCGGATGGCACACCAGGAGCAATAAATGCCCTGGGATGGGGTGGTGCCTTCAATACCTGGTTTACCATAAATCCGGCGAAAGAGATAGTGGCAGTGGTAATGTCACAGGTGCTGTTTAATCCATATGGAGGAGAACTTGAATCCGGATTCCGCGATATAGTAAACAGCGCCGTTCAGATCCCCTGATTTTTAGGAGGGGTAAAGTCAGAGCGCTGTACCGGAAAATACTCCGCTGCCCGGAAAGCTGGTCAGCTGTACCGGAAAATACGCCGCTGCCCGGAAAGCTGGTCAGCTGTACCGGAAAATCTGCCGCTGTCCTGAAAGCTGGTCAGCTGTACCGGAAAATACTCCGCTGTCCTGGAAGCTGGTCAGCCGTACCGGAAAATACTTCGCTGTCCTGAAAGTCAGAGCGCCATACCGGTATAGCTATACTACCCATGAATCAGATAGCAACCATCAAAGCTGGCCGCTGCATATCCGGCAAAATAGTTATTTGTTATAGGGGTAGGAAAATTCCTACCCTTTAGTAGTAATTTCCTCCATTAACCTTTCGGATGCCCCCTAACCCCTGCATCGCGCTCCTCTATATCTTTGTGACATAAAATTAATTATGTCACTATGCGACTGAGAAAAAAAGAAAGCAACGCAAAAGGCCGTACAGTACTTGTGCTTGCAGATTGTCTGCATGGTGCCATGGCAGCCGGAAGGTTTGCTGTAAGGAACCTGCGTGACAGTGATTCAAGGATACTCCTGCTGCAGACATACCGGAAACCTGGATACGGCCAGAGTATGCTTCGCGATATATCACCCATACTTGAAAAGGTGGCAAAAGCTGAACTTACTGAACTCAAGAACCAGATGATGAAGGAGTTTGATCTCTCGGCCGGCTCAATTGGTAAGGCAACACTCGAAGGTGACATCCGGACTGTACTTAAGAACTGGTTTGGTAATACCCCCGGTCTCTCCGTCGTGGTAGGCTCTGACCCCAGACTATCATACCGTAGCTTCCCATGCCGCAAAGTGATTGAAGCAGTGGTGGAGTCGGGTCTGACCCCGGTCTTTGTGGTAAGCGACAGCATAACGCTGATTGACAGGGAGGGAATTACCCTCTTTGCAGGTGAGGAGAAGGAGGTAAGTTCCGATTATTTCGATTTCCTGAAGGAAATTAGCGGTAAATATGAGTTGAGAATGACTATCATTACAGTGGATAGCGAAAACAGTTTTTTTCCTTCCGGAGATACTACCCTGCATCTTTCAGTTGACCCGGGTTCACGATCCGATAATATTACCGGAGGAGAGATGATATTCCGAAAAGAGGTGGAGAAAATGCAGGCAGGATAACGCAGATTCTCACTGGAGGGCCGGAAAAAGCAGCCCGTAACGCTGGCCTGCACAGGGTGAACTGAAAAGGGAAAGTGACAGAAGGAGCTGAAAAGGGAAAGGCTGACAGAAGGAACTGAAAAGGGAAAGTGACAGAAGGAGCTGAAAAGGGAAAGGCTGACAGAAGAATAACCTGAAAAAGGGAAAGTGACAGAAGGAGCTGAAAAGGGAAAGCAAAAAGAAAGATCAGATAACAGCAGATTAAAATGATTAGAAACCAGAGTGGACTGAAAAGAATTGTAGTGCCTGTACCGCTGAACCGGGAATTTAAGATACCGCTGCGGCAGGCAGCCTATTTTCATGACCTGTATGGTGCGTCAATAACGGTACTGCATGTGGTCCATGAAATACCCCTGTTCAAGAGGTGGCTCTCACCTCGTTTACGGCGCCGTAACAGCGAAAAGGCGATGCAGAGGCTTCGTAATATGGTAACGGAGTGTTTCAAGGGGAAACCAATACCTGATCATATGGAGTTTGAGGTGGTAACAGGAGACCTGATACCATCAATACTGAAGGTGGCAGAGGAGAAGAGCGCTGATCTGATAATTATTAAAAAAGCCAGGAGGATAAAAGACAGAAAACAGCCATTTAAAAAGGAGAATGCTGACAGGCTGGTATCAAACAGCTCATGTCCGGTGCTTACCCTGCATAAGGAGCCGGAAACGTATGAAATTAACCGTATCCTGCTACCGGTCGATATTACCAAAAAGACAGATAATAAGGTGGCATGGGCAAAATCACTGGCCAAAAAATTCGGAGCAGAGATTCATGTGGTATCAGTGCAGAATATGGATATACACCGCGCCCACAGCCTCTCATACCAGAAGGGGCGAAGAATAGAAAATGATATACGGAAGGATGGAATAAAGGTCGAAATGATACTCCTTAAAAAGGGTGACAGGCCTATGGAAGAGGTAGTGCTTGGCTATGCCAAAGAGTACCGCCCCGACCTCCTTCTTATTATGACACATCAGGAGAATATCCTCTTTGATAACTACCTTGGAAGCTTTGCAAGGGAGATAATACATAAGGCCAGGGTGCCGGTTTTCAGCGTTGTGCCACGTAAGGAGACACTGATGACAGAGCTGATAGATGCTATGGCTGAGATGACATCCACCAATAAGGAATCCAGTAAATAATATTTTCACAAATAATAGCTATGGAAGTAAATAACAAGATCAGGGAACTCACCGAGAAGATTCACCGGGAAGGTTTTGAAAAGGCCACTATTGAAGCTGAACGGATTAAGGATGAGGCCCTGCAGGAGGCGGAAAAGATCAGGGAAGAGGCTCGCCGTGATGCTGAAAAGATAATGGAAAAAGCACGCGGAGAGGCCGACAGGTATGCTGAAAAAGTACAATCAGATCTTCGTCTCTCCGCTGAACAGTCGTTGCTCAAGCTCCGTAAAGAGATAAGTGAGCTGCTGCTTGCCGGAGTGCTTGATGAGCCCGTTGACAAAAGTATGAATGATCCTCACTTTGTGGCCACATTGCTTGAGAAGGTTGTTGAGAACTGGAAGGAGAGTAATGATGATGTACGCCTTGAGATACTGTTACCTGTTGAAATGCACGCCTCAGCCGAGGAGCAGTTCAGAAAAAAGGCAGGCCACCTTCTGAGTAAAGGTTTAAAACTCAGTCCATCAAAAAGTGTTACGGGCGGATTTGAGATAAAGCCTTCTGAAGGTAATTACCGTATAACAATGACTGATGAGGCTTTTCAGACCTTCCTTAAGGATAACTTCAGGCCGGTAGCCAATAAATTTCTCTTTGGAGGTAAGAAATGACGGAACAGAGACTCTACCACTGCTTTGTTGCCGGTCTCCCCGAACTGCGGTTCGACGGCTCCGCGGTGTGGATCTCACCCGCCGGGTTTGTAGAACAGCTGAGGCGTGAACTGCACCCCGATGATTTCAGGATGGCAGGTATGCTGCTGCTGCGGCACGACCATGATAATATGATCCGCTATATCCTGGGAAAAGAGCTGAAGCACCAGGGAGTGGCCCTCTTTACCGAAAGCCACTTCAATCAACAGAAAGAGATATTCGATGCCATAGTGCCACAGGAGGATATACTCCCTCCCTATATGGCAGAAGCACTGCGCCGCTGCATAGCGGAGGAGAACGCTCCTGACACCCTGGAGTGCCGCAGAATGCTTGACAGCGGATATTACGATTATATAATGCAGCATGGAAGCCGGTTTTCCAGAGAGTATACAACCTTTGAGTATAACCTCTCCAATATGCTCTCTTTTATCATGGCATCACGTCAGGAGTCGGACCCGCTGATCAGCGTGACCGGCGTCAATCCCTTTTCAGAGCACCTGAGGGAGACAGGAGCACGAAACCTGGTGAAGGATCCTGAATTTGAATATTTCGATGAGATACTCTCCGTCGCCGATACATACACTCTGGCAGATGCCGAGATGCGGTATGACCGCCTGCGGTGGCAGGTGGTGGAGAAAATAACCCTCTTTGAGGATTTCTCAGCCGATGCGGTGATGGGGTATATGATGAAACTGCTGATTGCCTCACGGTGGGATGGACTGAGTGAAAAGAGAGGGAAAGAGTACCTCCTTGAGACAGTAGACAATGCACTGGGTAAACACCTGGTAGCTGAAAATGAAACAAACGATTGAATAAAAAGATAATTGATGACTACACACGGAAAAGTAAAGGGTATAATCGCCAATCTCGTGATAGTGGAGAGCGAAGGTAGAGTTTCGCAGAACGAGATATGCATGATACAGCATAGTGAAGCCCCGCTGATGGCCGAGGTAATACGTATAGACGGCAGAAAGGCTTATGTACAGGTGTTTGAGAGTACACGCGGACTAACGGTAGGTACAGACGTTGAATTTATGGGACATATGCTCGAGGTGACACTCGGCCCCGGAATACTGAGCAAAAATTATGACGGACTGCAGAATGACCTGGATGCCATGGAGGGCATATTCCTTAAGAGAGGTGACTATACAAAGCCTCTTGATGCGGAGCGTGAGTGGGAATTTACACCCCTGGCCAGCCAGGGCGATACCATCAGGTCAGGAGCATGGCTCGGTGAGGTGAAAGAGAACAGGATAATGCATAAGATAATGGCTCCTTTCACCCTCCCGGGTGATTGGAAGATAATATCCCTCAAGGAGGCCGGTAACTACACCATCAAAGATACAATAGCCGTAATAGAGAATGAGCAGGGTGAGAAGAGAGATGTTACAATGGTACAGAAATGGCCGGTGAAAAAACCCCTCAGGAACTACAGTCATAAGCCGCGCCCCTTTAAGATACTGGAGACCGGTATCCGTGCCATAGATACCCTTAACCCTATCACCGAGGGAGGCACAGGATTTATTCCCGGTCCGTTCGGATGCGGTAAAACAGTGCTGCAGCATGCCATATCACGACAGGCAGAGGCGGATATAGTGATAGTGGCAGCATGCGGTGAACGCGCCAACGAGGTGGTGGAGATATTTAAGGAGTTTCCCGAGCTGGAGGATGTGCGTACAGGAGCCAAGCTGGCAGAAAGAACAACCATTATAGCAAATACCTCAAATATGCCGGTGGCAGCACGTGAGGCTTCGGTATACACCGCCATGACTCTGGCAGAGTATTACCGTAATATGGGACTGAGGGTACTGCTGCTTGCCGACTCTACCTCACGGTGGGCACAGGCACTCCGCGAGATGTCAAACCGGATGGAAGAACTGCCGGGCCCCGATGCATTCCCCATGGACCTGCCTGCAATAATCTCCAACTTCTACTCCCGCGCCGGATACGTGGAGCTGGATAACGGTAAAACAGGATCCATAACATTTATAGGTACAGTGTCACCGGCCGGTGGTAACCTTAAGGAGCCGGTCACTGAAGCCACCAAGAAGACAGCAAGGTGCTTCTATGCACTGTCACAGGAGCGGGCCGACTCAAAAAGATATCCGGCAATTGACCCTATAGACAGCTACTCCAAGTACCTTGAGTATGAGGAGGTGAGGGAATCAGTGGCTGACCGTATATCTGATGAGTGGCTCGGCATGGTGGAGGAGGCACGTGATGTGCTGATACGCGGAAAAGAGACAAGTGAACAGATTAATATTCTGGGTGATGACGGATTGCCGGTTGAACACCACGTGCTGCTGTGGAAATCGGAACTTATTGACTTTGTTATACTGCAGCAGGATGCCTTTGATGAGGTTGACCGTATGTGTCCGCTCGACAGACAGAAATATATGCTCGAAAAGGTGACGTCTATAACAAGAAATAACTACAGCTTCAACAGGTTTGAAGAGGTGGGGAAGTATTTCCGTAACCTGATAAATCTGCTTAAACAGATGAATTTCTCGGAGTTTAAGAGCGATAAGTTTATGGAATATGAAAAGGAACTCAATACAGTAATAGAGGAAAGGAGAGTTGCATAATGGCAAAAGAAGCTTTTAAAAAGGTATATACCAGGGTAGATAAGATAACAAAGGCTACCTGTACTCTCAGGGCCGGAAATGCCGGATATGATGAGCTTGCAATAATAGACGGCAGGCTGGCACAGGTGGTGAAGATAATTGATGATGAGATTACACTGCAGGTATTCTCCGGTACTGAGGGGATACCCAATGATGCTGAGGTGATATTCCTGGGCCATCCGCCAACACTTAAGCTGGGGCCTGATATCGTGGGACGATTCCTCAATGCCTATGGTGAACCTATTGACGGGGGGCCCGACCTCGAAGGGGAGGAGCGCGAAATAGGTGGCCCGTCCGTAAACCCGGTCCGGCGCGCACAGCCGTCACAGCTGATAGCAACAGGTATCGCCGGTATTGACCTTAATAATACACTGGTAACAGGACAGAAGATTCCGTTCTTTGCTGATCCGGACCAGCCGTTCAACCAGATTATGGCACTGCTGGCCCTCAGGGCCGAGGCAGATAAGATAATTCTGGGCGGCATGGGACTCTCCAATGATGACTACCTCTTCTTTAAGAATACCTTTGAGAACGCAGGAGCCCTTGACCGTATAGTGGCATTTGTCAATACAACGGAGGATCCGCCCGTGGAACGACTGATGGTTCCGGATATGGCACTTACGACAGCAGAACATTTTGCTGTTGATCATAAGGAGAAGGTGCTGGTTCTTCTTACCGATATGACCCTCTTTGCAGATGCACTGTCAATTGTCTCAAACCGTATGGATCAGATACCGTCCAAAGACTCAATGCCCGGATCACTCTACAGTGACCTGGCAAGAATCTATGAGAAGGCAGTGCAGTTTCCGGATGGCGGATCAATAACCATTATTGCCGTAACAACCCTTTCGGGTGGCGATATTACCCATGCTATTCCTGATAATACAGGCTATATCACCGAAGGACAGCTTTTCCTGCGCCGTGATACCGATGTGGGTAAGGTGGTGATAGACCCCTTCAGGTCACTATCCAGACTTAAGCAACTGGTGATAGGAAAACAGACCCGCGAAGATCATCCGCAGGTGATGAATACCGCTATCAGACTATATGCTGATGCGGCAAATGCAAAAACAAAACAGGAGAACGGATTCGACCTTACCGGGTACGATGAACGTACACTTGCCTTTGCATCGGAATATACACGCAGACTGCTGGCAGTGGATGTTAACCTGCAGGTGGATGAGATGCTTGATGCCGGATGGGAGATGTTTGGTAACCACTTTACAAAGAATGAGATAGGCATCAAGGATGAGCTGTTGAATAAATACTGGAAGCCTGGTAAAGAGGGCAACGGCTCTCTGAAGGAAGATAACAAGACGCCGGAAGAGGTTCAGGTAAAGGAGACGGGCGAAGACCAGCCTGCAGAAGGCAGTTAGCGGAAGGCAGTAGATCGTTTGTGAGGCCACGGGTGAAGACCCAGCCAGCAGAAGGCAGTAAATCGTTTGTGAGGCCACGGGCGAAGACCAGCCGGCAGAAGGCAGTAGTTTGTGAGGCCCAGGGCGAAGACCAGCCGGCAGAAGGCAGAGGAAACCGGAGACACAGAAGGCTGGTGCCGGGGATCAGATAGTTGGAGAGCGGTGGCCGCAAGCAGAATAACGGGAACAGACGGGTGATAAAAGGACAAAAAATTAAAACAGAGTATGAACCTGAAGTTTGAATATAACAAGACATCACTTCAGAATCTTAACAGGCAGCTTAAGATACGCCAGCGGGCACTGCCAACACTTAAGAACAAGGAGTCGGCACTCCGTATGGAGGTAAAGAATGCCCGTAAGGAGGCCGGCAGGCTTAAGGAGGAGATAAAAGGAGTACTGGACCAGCAGGGTGAAGGCGTAAGAATATGGACCGAATATGACCGGTCGCTGGTGAAGGTGAGCAGTGTGAAGTTAAAGTACCGCAAGATTGCAGGGGTAAGGATCCCGGAGCCTGATGAGGTGCTGTTTGAAGAAAGACCGTATAACATCTTCTCCACACCCAAATGGTACACCGCCGGAACAGAGCTCCTGAAGAGACTTATAAGGATGGAGGCCGAACAGAGGCTGATGGAGCAGAAGGTGGAGACCCTGGAGTATGCCCGTAAAAAAACAACACAGAAGGTGAACCTCTATGAAAAGGTGCAGATACCTGCATATGAGAACGCGATAATGAAGATAAAGAGATACCTGGAGGATGAGGAGAACCTGGCCAAGGCATCACAGAAGATTGTGAAGAAAAGGCAACAAAAAGAGATGGAGGCACAGCTATGATTACCCCGATGAAGAAATATAGCTTCCTGGTTTATCATCTTGATTACCACGATTTTGTGACCCAGCTTGGTAACCTTGGAGTGCTGCATGTGATAGAACGTGAAAATCCTGGCAGGGAGGAGTCACTAAGTGATATTACCACTTATCTCAAAGAGCTGAATACTACACTTGGCCTCTTTAAGTGGGCACGCGAAAAGTATGACAGCAACGGGGGAGTGAGGTCCGACACCGACATGCGGGCAGATGAGGTAGTGGAGGAAGCCGGGAAGCTGCGAAAGAAGATTGAGGTGAATGAGGGTGATACCGTAATTACAGAGACCGCAATAGAGCAGCTTGCCCCATGGGGAAATTACAGCAGTGACGATCTCCGCAGACTGGAGGAGAAGGGTTACAGGATGATCCTCTACAGTATGCTGCGGCGCGATTATAATCCTGAATGGGAGGAGAGATACTCTCTCTTTACTATAAACCAGGATGCTTCGCATATATGGTTTGCGGCGGTGGTGCCGGAGGGTGAGGAGCCCGAGATAGACGCCACGCCCGTGAAGCCTGCCGTAAAGTCACTTGAAGAATTTGAAAGTGAACTGAAGAGACAGAGAGAAGAGATGCTGGAAGCAGGATCCCGACTGGCATATCTGGGAGAGAGATATGAGGAGCGCATCAGGGGAGAGATAGGCAGAACAGAGAGCAATATGGCACTCAGAAAGGTGTACCTCGATACCCTGAAGGAGTCGGGTGATACCCTTCGCATACTCGAAGGATGGGTGCCCTCGGAGCATGAGGAGGAGGTAATTGCACTCTCTGAAAATGCAGGGGCGGTAAGCATCGTTACAACACCTGAAGAGGGTGAGATGCCCCCGGTACAGCTGCGTAACTCGCATTTCTCAAAGCTGTTTGAGCCTATAAGCAAACTGTTTGACCTTCCCAACTACGGGGAGCTCGACCTTACACCATACTTTGCG
The DNA here is from genome assembly GCA_020201035.1 of Bacteroidales bacterium. GTDB lineage: Bacteria > Bacteroidota > Bacteroidia > Bacteroidales > VadinHA17 > JAIVHO01. Next base: position 23,761 of record JAIVHO010000043.1, on the reverse strand, counting down.
CCATTCTTTATGATCTTCTTTGGCTTCTGCCTGGGAGATGCAGGGTACGGAGTGGTATTTATCCTGCTGGGAGCCATACTTAAGCTGAAGCTGGGAAAGAAACATGAGATGAGGCCGATACTTACCCTTGGTCAATACTTTGGTGTGGCTACCATACTGTTTGGACTGATTTCGGGTACCTTCTTTGGCATCAATCTGATAGACAGCGGATATACCCTTACCGCAGAAAGCATTGAGATACTTGACAAAGAGGGAGTGCCTGATGAGGTGCTGCTGAAGCTTGAGGATATAAAAGATGAATACTATAACAGCAGGAGCGGCTTCAGGGCTGCACTGGAGAACACTCTGGGTGAGCCGGCAGCCGTTTACGGCGATGAGGTGATAAAAAGCGCAGAGGCGGGAATACCTTTTGTAAGAGGATTCAGGCACCTGATGCAGGAGCCCCTGAGCATGTTCTACCTGGCAATACTGATAGGCGCCATGCAGATAATATTCGGGATATTCCTGAAGGTGATGAATATAACCCGCAGGAGGGGCTTCAGATATGCCCTCTCATCTGTGGGCTGGCTGGTGCTGATAGTTGCACTGGTGCTTAAAGAAACCGGCCTGATGGATGCAACACTGCTTACCTGGCTTTGGTATGGTATGCTTGGTGTGGCCGGACTCTTTATCCTGGTGCTTAACAAACCGGGAGCAGGTATAATAGCCAGGGTAGGGGGAGGAATATGGGACTCCTATAATATGGTGACCGGAATTTTCGGAGACCTGCTCTCATACATAAGGCTTTTTGCCCTTGGGATATCATCGGCAATATTGGGGTTCGTCTTTAACGATATATCACTTCAGCTGCTCAGTATACCATGGATAGGATGGTTTTTCTTCCTGGTGATACTGGTGGCCGGACACTCAATAAACCTCTTCCTGGCTACCCTGGGTGGATTTATTCACCCGATGCGATTAACATTCGTGGAGTTTTATAAGAATGCCGGATTTGAAGGGGGAGGAAAAGAATATAAACCATTTAGTATAAATAATTAGAAATCTGAGTTGAAAGGAAAATCATTATGGAAACAAACATCGGAATGAATGTTGGAAGCGTGCCTGTGATGCTGGCTTATGCCGGACTGGCACTGATGCTTGTGCTTACGGGAATAGGTAGTGCAATAGGCGTATCAATGGGAGGTAATGCAACAGTGGGTGCCCTGAAAAAGAATCCCGGGGCTTTTGGTAACTATATGCTGCTGAGTGCCCTTCCGGGAACACAGGGGCTTTATGGTTTTGCAGGCTTCTTTGTGATAAACAGCTCGGGTGTGATGACAGCCTCAATGTCTATGATGCAGGGCGTTGCCATACTGGCAGCAGGAATATCCCTGGGGTTTGTGGGACTATTCTCGGCTCGTCGCCAGGGTGGTGTAACATCAAACGGAATTGCGGCTATCGGATCGGGACACGACGTATTTGGGAGTACCATGATACTTGCTGTATTCCCTGAGCTGTATGCTATTATAGCATTTGCTGCCACATTCCTTATCAGCACTTCACTGTAAGGTATCTCCCCCCGGAGGGCAGAGAGAAAAAAGAACTGAAGTAAACGCACAGGCGGCTCTGTCAGATTGTTGTAATATTTGGTACTTTTGTATACCAACATGATTAAAGCAACAGCGTGAGCCAGAGAACAAATATAATGCTGAGGAGAACCGTGGTTATAAGCCTGGTGATCTTCAGCATTTTTATTACTTCAGGGGTATTTGTGCTTTTCAGAAGCAGCCTGAACAGGGATGAGGAGCATATCCGTTTTGTCACCCTGGCGGGCGATGTGGAGAGTGGTATCCTGAAGGCCAGAATACTGGTCGATGAGATTATCTTCAGGGGTGATATTCGCCTTTTGCCGGAGTTGTATGAGAGTTTTGATACCCTCGATTCCCTGCTCCGGGAGCTGGGTGATTTTCTCCATAACGAATACTCGAGATACCGCAGGAACAGCTATACATTGTTCAGCGAAAAGTATGAAAGGCTGATGGAAGGGTACTCGCTGCTGAGAGAAGGGATTTATGAATCGGAGAAAGACGGGATGCTGGCAGTATCGGATACAGCACTCTTTAATACCTTTAATGAATTTAGCCTCAACTTCCGCGACTTCAGGGCGTTTATTCCGGCCTACCTGCTTCTTGATAAGCAGGAGCACCGCGCTGAGATAGTGGGAGTGATGGTTCTGAATGCCCTGCTGATAATACTTGCCGGATTTGTGATACTGAGGCTGGCGCGCCGACTGGCAGCGGCTGAACGCGGTCTGGTGATGCGTACCATTGAGGTGGAGAACAGGGAGCGGGAGCGCATTGCTGCTGACCTGCATGATGGACTGGGAGCACTGCTCTCGGGACTGATGATTCATATTCAGGTGCTTCAGAAAGAGAGTGAAAATGACAGGGAACTGAAATCCCGGCTTCAGCACCTGCAGTACCTGACAACAGATGCTTTGACAGGCATAGAGGAGATTATAAATAACCTTAACCCCTCCATGCTGATGCGTCATGGCCTGATAGGAGCACTGCGCAGTCTGATAAACAGGATCAATGAGCCCGGCAAAACACAGTTTGCCATTGAAGCGTCCGAGAAGCCGGTACCTCTCGATCATGGAACAGAGCTGCTCCTCTTCAGGATATGCACCGAACTGATAAATAATACCCTTAAACATTCAGGAGCACAGAACGCCGTTCTGCGGTTCAGCGTTGAGAAGAGAGTGCTTACCATGAGGTACCTTGATGACGGACACGGGTTTATATATAACCAGGAGAGTATCGAAGAGCGGAAGAGCGGACTCAACAATATTGTGCAGCGGGTGGAGTCAATGAACGGCAGCTGTGTGTTAAATACAGCCCCGGGTGAGGGTGTTGAGGTTCTGATAAGACTGCCCCTGGGAAAAGAGGAGGCTTCGCTGATATAACATCCGCAGCAAAAGCGGAAGTTACCGGGGGTGGTACAGTCCGGTTTAACTGACATCCGCAGCAAAAGCGGAAGTTACCGGGGGGTCGGTACATTCCGGTTTAACTGACATCCGTAGCAAAAGTGAGAGCCGCCGGCGACGGAGCAGTAAAATTGAGTAAATTGTAAGACTAAAAGAAACACTGCATATGAACCTGATGATAGTTGATGATCATAAGATATTCAGGGACGGACTCAAGCTGTTACTGTCACACTTTCCGTTTGTTGATACCATATGGGAGGCCGCAGACGGACATGAATTTCTGCGGAAGCTTGAGACGGTAAAGCCTGATATCGTGATGATGGATATCAATATGCCTGTAATGGGTGGTATAGAGGCTACCATAGAGGCCCTGGACCGATATCCCGACCTCAGGATAATTGTGCTTACCACCTTTCATGACGAAGATTATGTAGAGCAGATGATGCTCGCCGGGGTGGAGGGGTATATGCTTAAAAGAAGCACACCGGAGGAGTTTGAAAGGGCGCTGATAAAGGTCCATAACGGGGGTAACTACTTTTCCGATGAAATTATACAGGTGGTGATGACCAACCTGAACCGTATGCGCAGTGAGAAGGACCGTAAATCCGGACTCCCGCTGCTTACGGCCAGGGAGAAGGAGGTGCTGGAGCTGATATGCGAGGGGTTTAACAACGAACAAATTGCCGAACTGCTGCACCTGAGCCCCAAAACCGTGGAGAAATATAAAAGCAGCCTCTTCCAGAAAACAGACAACAATAATACGGTAAACCTTATTATCTACGCCTTCCGCCATAAGCTGGTGGACCCGCCGGGATAATTTAGCTGCCATGGAGTTCTGTACGCCCGGTACCCCTCCTTTATGCCGTCCCTCCTTTATGCCGCCCCGCCGCCCGGCTGCCGCTTCTCATCCGCTCCGCCGCCATTCAGGTTCTGTCTGATGCCAGTTGCCGCTCCGCCGCCGTTCAGGTTCTGCCTGATGCCAGTTGCCGCTCCGCCGCCGCCCGGCGCTCTGTTTTTACCGCGGGTCCGAATTATAAACCACTGTTTATAACACTATCCCGTTTAATTAGCGTATCTTTGCCAATAATTATCCTGTTTTAAATCAGGGAATTATATTAATCTTATAAATACTCAGGATATGTCACACGAAAGGGAAGGCAAGGAGAAATCGGGCAAAAAAGCTCCGGTTATGAACCTGAAAGAGAAGCGGGCTGCCAAGGCAGCCAAAAGAGAAGATAAAAAAGGTGGTGGCAAAATCATTTTCCCCACTACTGACTCCAAATCAAAAGGAAAGTAGTTTAAGGTTTACAATATTCATTAAAAACATCAAATGAGAGAAGAATTTGATCACGCTAACTGGTCCGGTATTAAGTATAAATTAACCACAAAATATCCCCAATTGACTAAAGCCGACCTGATTTTCAGGGACGGAACAGAGTCTGATCTCCTACGAATGATCGCAATCCGGCTGGGTAAAACAACCCGGGAGCTTCAGAAAGAGCTGGAATAGAGCACTATCTGGTATTATTAAACAAACCACATCACGTTTTGCCCGTATCAGTGGTATCCGGGAATGATTCTATTTTATTGTAAGAATGATTCTATTTTATTGTAAGGATATCACCATCTCTGGTTACAGTGTAAACTCTTAACGAACTTGTTGCAGGACCCTGCAATACTGAACCCTTAATGAAAACACTGAAACATGGCATGGGCAGCATCGCGGATCATTGGACTTACCGGTGTCTTTGGGCCGCCGCCGCTTCTAATGTGATAGCGGGTGTATCAGCGTTTACTTTTCTTCACAGGAGTGTGAAAAGGATTAAGTCAGCCTGAAATTGTCTCCGTCAAATTGGTTTATATCGAAATATTATATTGGTATGGTGACCGAAGGATCCTATAATCTTACTAAAACTTATATTCTGTGCTGAAGGAAATTACATTTTCCTTTCTTCCGGTACTCTTTTCCGGGTTCCAGTGGTTGAAGTTAAATGAGAAGCTGATATGTTCAACAGGGGAAAAGGAGATGCCACCTATCACCGAGGATCCGTTACCTTTGACCGGTGTTGAAAATATTTCAGGAAGGTTATAGATAAGTTTATCATATCTGCCGAAAAGTTCTGACTTCTCAGTTATTCTCAAAACAGAATAAACCGAGTAGCCGTAACTGACCACCCCGGCATTATAGTTGAGATTTTTAATGTAATTGAACTCTCCTCCCATCCTGAAGCCTTTACCGGGGTTCAATCCGGCGAAAACAGATATCATATGTTCAGATTCCGAGTCAGGCCGATGTGCCTGTCTGTTGTGATAGTAGACTCTTGATGTAATAAAATCTGAAAAATTGATGTCAATACCTCCTGCAATCTTTATCTTTCCTTTGCTGTCCTGTTTAATGCGCGGTCCCTCCCCATTTGTTACTGCGGCATCAATTGAAACAAACCTGTTAATTTTAAGACGCCCGGTAAAACCAATATCACTGCTTGGTATTGACCAATAAATATCCTGAAAAGTAGGTGCAACATACCGTTGGCCCCAGAATTTTTCCTGGGTAATATAATGGTTCTGAAGTATGGCTCCGCTTTCTAATGACAGGTTTGGGGTTACCTTCCATTGAAGGGATGCGAATTTTAGAAACATGGTATAATAACTCCCCTCAGACGAGTTGTTTATTACATTAAGTGAGTGTCCGGCGCTATCGGTGACCACGATGTTGCCAACAGAAGTGGCTCTTCCCCTGTCAATAATGATTTTCGTACTCCACCTCTCATTAAAGTTATACTGCAGCCCCAGATGGGCCCGGCCAAAAGCAAAATCATATCTCTTTGCGCCGGGGTCGTAACCGGCATTGCTGAATATCTGCACAATAGGGGAGAGTCGTGCAAAATCAAAAGTTTTGACCTGAGAGCTATCCTGAGAAAAACCAGTGGTGGTTAACAGCAGGGATGCACATAATGTAAATAGTCTGAATGTAAATGGTCTGAATTGCATAGTATTATTAAATTTTTATACCGCTCTTCCATTCATATTTATGTTTGCATGATCTGTCCCCTGAAACAGATTGACTTATTTAAAATAATCCACCGTAGATAAGGCCGGATATAGTTGCCATTATGGCCTCTCTGAACCGCTCGCTTCCGAGAGGTTCCTTTTTTATATCCATTTTATTGGTCTGTTAAATACTTACTTCAGGTTGCAGACAGCTTCTGCATTAAGATATTGGTTAGATTCAGCTTTTGCTGCAGGGTTCTTGTTAAAGCCCGATTCCGGACTAAAAATAAATTCTTATCACATAATAGATTCCTACAATAATAAAGAGTACCGAGATCACCCGTCTGAACCATATTTCAAAGGATTTTATTCCTTTGTATAGTCCTCCAACTCCCGAAACGGTATATGCTATCAGCCAGGCAAATATTATCACGGGTATGCCTGTGGCAATGGCAAAAACCACCGGGAGAAAAAGTCCGGATGCACTGCCAATAGTCATTGGGATCAGCAGTCCGAAGTAAAGAACCCCGCTGTACGGGCAGAAGGCAAGTGCAAAAACAATCCCGAGCAGGAGCACATTAAGATAACTTTTCCGGCCAGGGTTCTGAAACTTCGCTGTAAGTGAACTTATCCCGGGCAGTTTAATCCTTATCAGGTCAAGCATTAAAACACCGATTATTATCAGAAGAGGCCCTATAACCTTCTCTCCGTACTTCTGGAACAGTCCTGATAATTTGAACTGGTCAGCACCAATAAATATCACAAAGGCAAGCAGTGTATAGGAGATGGCGCGTCCTGTAGTATATATGAGCCCGTTGATAAATACTCTCTGCCTGTTCTCAATATCCTTACCTATAAATCCGATGGCAGTTATATTTGTTGCAAGGGGGCATGGACTTATGGCTGTCATCAGACCGAGTATAAAGGCTGTTACAATAGGTAATGAACTATTGCCAGCTATGTTGCTCAGGAATTCCTCCATTATTCAGGATATATATATTCCAGTCCGGGACAGGATTCCGGTCCCGGACAGATTAAACTAAAAAGGTTACAGATATTAAATCAGGGGATCTATCTTTTCCTTAAAAATTTCCTTAAGCTTTGCAGGATTGGATCTGGCATTCATGAAAGCATCAGGTGTTATATCTATCTTCTGGCCTGCTCCAACGATTACAAGTGCCTGCATATTAACTCCAATTTCCTTTGAAACCTTGTCAGCCTCAGGAGTCCCAAGTTCGAGAGCAGTGAAGGGAACCGAGTCACCATATAGTTCGAAAACTAATTTACCTGAAACCTCTTCCACAGTTTTGCAGGTAACACATCTGGCTTTATTGTGAAAATAGTAAACCTTTACCTCTCCGTTATCTGATGCATTGGCAACTCTTTCCTGGTTTGTTCCTGACTGACAAGAAACTGATAATCCCATCACTGAGGAAAGCAATAAGGTTAAGAATAACTTTGTAGTTTTCATAATGATTTCTTTTTTATTATTCACAGATTATTATTGACTTTAAATATTTTTCTATTTTTCAGCTACACTCCTGCTCTCTTCCTTTCAGAGACCCTTCAAGCAGAGCATTACCTTCTTCTCCTAAACTGCCGAAAAGGGTTCTATACAACTCTAAAGCCTTTTCCCAGTTATCCTTATTAAGGCAATATTTAATGTAGGGAGTAGAAATCTCACCCTGAATCAGGCCGGCGTTTTTCAACTCCTTGAGGTGCTGGGATAATGTGGACCGGCCTATGGGTATCTCTTCAACAAGATCTCCGCTGTAGCAGCAATGACTTCTCAGAGCCAGCTTATGAATTATGTAGAGCCTTACAGGGTGTCCCATCACCTTTGCAATCCGGGCATATTCCCTTATTTCTTCCGGTATAACAGGTTTCTCAGGTATCACTTAGTTCTGTTTAGTTATTTCGCAAAAGAACGAAATGATTTTTGATTATGAAACAGATTTCTGTTTTTTTATTTATTATGCAAATCGGCCGACTGCTGAACCGGGCAGTATAATACGGTTATTAGTGGAGTACCAGACTATTTGATCCAGGGATATTGGTGGACTTATGAGAGGTATATGGCATCCTATGGTCAGGATGATTGATTAATTTCGGCGAAATATAGCTGGAACAGACTGCCCTGAACATGTCAGTAATAAGTGCATGTTATGTTCGGTAATTCAACTCAGGTAATTTTTTGTGCTACTACCGTATTCTTGAAAAAAAACAGATCATTTTTGGAGGATTTAAAAATATATCTACCTTTGTTCGCAAAAATACGAACAGTATGAAGGTTACAAAGGAGGTAAGTTTTAAAAACGAAAAGATTGCAAGGTACGCAAGGGCACTGAGTCATCCTGTAAGGATATTTGTTCTGGATCTGCTATCAAATCAGGCTTGCTGTTATAGTGGTGATTTAAGCGATGAACTACCGGTTGCGAAATCAACACTGTCACAACATTTAAAAGAGTTGAAGGCAGCTGGTTTAATCCAGGGCGAAATTGAAGGACCAAAGATTAAATACTGCCTTGTACGGGAGAGGTGGGAAGAGGTACAGGATATGTTTAAGGAATTTCTGAGAATATAAATAAACCTGTTAAGCAGGGAGAGTTGAAAACTTATAATAAGCACAAATAAATTAACTGATATGGAAATAAAGATTTTAGGAACAGGTTGCCCAAAGTGCAAAACACTTGAGAAGGCAACAAAGGATGCATTACAGGAAATGGGCCTGGAGGCAACAGTTACAAAGGAAGAGGATATAATCAATATTATGGGTTACGGGATAATGCATACCCCTGGATTGGTAATTAATGGAAAGGTTGTAGTTTCTGGAAGGGTGCCTACACTGGGTGAAATAAAGGATTTGATAACCCTGAACAGCTAGATTCATGAAATCTAACATGTTGTTAAGTTGCAGTCTGTTAATAATAGCCTCACTGACAAGCTTTGTAACAGGCAACCCGGAAAAACCGAAAGCGGAAGTCTATTATTTCCATTTTAACAGCCGTTGCGTAACCTGCCGTACCGTTGAATCGGAAGCCAGGGAGAATGTGGAAATATTGTTTGGCAGGGAGGTTAGTTTTGCCTCATTTAATCTGGATGAGCCTGCTGGCAGGGAAAAGGGTAATGAACTGGGCGTAAGTAGCCAGATGTTGCTGGTTGTATCGGAAAATAAGAGAGTTGACCTTACAATCGAAGGCTTTATATATGCCGTATCAAATCCTGATATGTTCAGGAAGAAAATGGAAGATAAAATAAAACCTCTATTATAAAATGGAAGAAATACTATCAGGATTACTGGATGTTAGTTCTTTACCACTGGTAACGGTGTTCGTGCTTGGACTAATGACCGCAATCAGTCCTTGTCCGCTCGCAACCAATATAACGGCCATCGGATTTATAGGTAAGGATTTGAATAATCGTAACCGTATATTTTACAATGGATTGGTTTATACCCTGGGTCGGGCAGTTACTTACACTATGATTGCGGTTATTATCTTTTTGGGTGCTGATCAGTTTGCCATGTCAGGAGTTTTTCAGAAGTATGGAGAAAAGTTTATCGGGCCTTTACTTATTGTTATCGGCTTGTTTATGCTTGACATCCTGAAAATTAAATTCCCGGGTTCAGGGAAATTTACTCAGTACTTTGAAAATAAGGGAACCAAAAATTACTGGGATGTATTATTGCTTGGTGTTGTTTTTGCCCTGGCATTCTGCCCCTACAGCGGCGTTCTTTATTTCGGAATGCTGATCCCAATGACTATTGGCAGTGCGTCCGGACTTTACCTGCCTGTTGTTTTTGCTATAGCAACAGGAATACCGGTAATTATTTTTGCATGGTTTATAGCATTTACAATCTCAGGTGTAGGAGGGTTATATAACAGGATTAAGATATTTGAAAAGTGGTTCCGCAGAATAATCTCTATAGTGTTTATAGCTGTGGGAATTTATTATGTGATTACCGTCTATTTTTAAAAAAAAAATTTGAAACATATGTTCGTATAAATACGAATTAAAGCACAATAAATTATGGAATGGAAACAAGAATTTAAAATTTTGGGGTGGATTGTAGTTGTTTTCCTCTTTGCATTTTTCTTGCCTCTTGAAAGCCCAAGGTTCCGGGAAGCAATAATTGCAATGTTCGACCTTTCAAAATGGTACGCTCAGGAACATGTTATTCTCTGTTTGTTACCTGCTTTTTTTATTGCTGGTGTTATATCTGTTTTTGTTAGTCAGGGTGCAGTAATGAAATATTTTGGGGCAAAGGCTAAAAAGTGGGTTGCCTATACCGTTGCTTCGGTTTCCGGAACAATTCTGGCTGTATGCAGCTGCACCATTCTGCCACTCTTCTCCAGCATTCATAAGCGTGGTGCCGGCCTGGGACCTGCCATAGCATTTCTCTATTCAGGACCTGCCATCAATATACTGGCTATAATACTTACGGCACGGATACTGGGATTTGAGATGGGTGTTGCCAGAATAATAGGTGCCGTTGTTTTTGCAGTGGTTATAGGATCAGTCATGTCAATTATTTATCGTAAAGAGGAGAAGGCTAAGAGAGACGAGCAGATGAATTTTCCTGATATGCCGGAGAAGAGACCGATGTGGCAGACTGCCTTTCATTTCTTTATCCTGGTCCTTATACTTGTTTTTGCCAACTGGGGGAAACCCGGCGAAGGAGTAACTGAAGGGGCATGGTACTGGTTGTGGGCCAATAAGTGGTACATAACATCATTTTTTGCTATACTGCTGGTACTCTCGCTTATTTACATACTTAAGCTGAACAGATTGTATGTGCTTCTCGCTGCTGTTGCAACTGGTGTGGCAGCGTTCCTGAGCTCATCTCCCCTTGTTCCGGTAATTGTGGGAATAACAGGGCTTAGCATAATTACCCTGTTGGATAAAAATGACCCGGATAATAAGGAATGGACACTTTCTACCTGGGACTTTACCAAGCAGATTATGCCATTGCTGGCAATAGGTGTTCTGGTAGCAGGCTTTCTTCTTGGCTCAACCCATGATGATACAGCAATGGCTGGTATGATCCCGAATGAGTGGGTTGCCAGTCTGGTAGGGGGAAACTCCGTTTTTTCAAATTTGTTTGCTTCCGTGGTAGGAGCTTTTATGTATTTTGCAACACTAACTGAAGTGCCAATTCTTCAGGGATTGATGAGCGCAGGTATGGGAAAAGGTCCGGCACTTGCACTCCTTCTGGCAGGTCCTTCACTATCTCTTCCGAATATGCTGGTTATCCGGGGCGTAATCGGAACACAGAAGACCGCAGTTTATATACTACTCGTAGTAATTCTTGCAACGGTTACAGGACTTATTTATGGCAGATTCTTTTAAAACGGATCCGGATCATCTGATCATCTGATTAATTGACGTATCAGAAAATTGAAAAGGAGAAATGTAGTATTACAAATCAACCCGAAAGCATTATTGATTTAAACATAACTAAATAAAGTAAAGCATCTTATTTAAATCGTACTATTATGATTAAACATGCCATATTAGGAACTGATTTTTCAAAAGCAATTTCTGCGATTATTGACCAATCCGGGATATTTAAAACGCTCGGCATTGAGAAAATATCATTAATTCATGTGCTTAATTTACGCGACATGATAATGGTTGAAAAATTTACAATTGAAGGACTGGAAAAGAAACTGGACGACCAGAAAAATATTTTATCAAAAAAAGGGTTTCAGGTTACAACCGAATTAATTTACGGTATCCCTTATATCGAGCTTGAAAAGAAAAGACAGGAACTGGGTGCCGGCCTTACAATTATAGGCTCACATGGACGTACCAGTTCTTCATCAACGATTGGCGGCACTATTGCCGATATTTTACAAAATATGAAAGCTCCGGTACTTGTTATTCCATTAAAAAAGAAAAAGACGGATATGGATGAATTTCCGGGAGAAAACCTGTATCAGTATGAACATATTATGCAACAACTTGAAAAGCAGGAACCCGACTGGGACCTTAAATCTGCCAAAATAAATGACCATATTTTGTTGCCAACCGATTTCTCCGATTTCTCTGAAGAGGCGTTTCAATGGATTAAAAATCAGCAGGTAAAGATTCCTGAACTGACTCTTTTTCATGTACAGGATGAAGTAAAAATAGGTAAGCATTTAGAACATCAGCTTGATGAGTTTAACAATATTGATTCAGCCAGGCTTACACGGCTTAAAAATGCTTTTCAATCAGCTCATCCTGAAACGGAGATAAATATTGATATTAAATATGGTAAACCAACTCAGGTTATTCTCAATTATATAAAAGAGAATAATGTGGCCTTAACTATAATGGGAAGCCAGGGCCGGGGTTTTTTTGAAGAGATTTTTATTGGCAGTGTAAGCCACCAGGTGGCGCGAAATGCTGATTCCAATATACTGATCATACCAATACGGAAAAGATAACTGTGTTATGGAACAAATGAAAGCAAAAGCCAAAAATGTAAAGGAAATACTCGGATTAAACACTTTTCCTGTTGGCGTCCGGTTCATTTTTAATGAAGGCCAAATGCCCAAAGATGCCAGGAAGGTAGAGCACCACAGATACTGCCAGGCGTTGATGAAGGCACGTCACGGTGATCATGTATTACTTGATGCGGATGGAATTGCTTGCCCGGCAGCTGCTGCCGCTTTTGGCTTTAAACCATTACCCGAAGGATTAAAAACCGGAAAAGGATTAGTAGGTTTTGGTATTGTAAATGAAGAAGCAACAGGTAAAGCTATGTTTGAAGGGATGGCTACCCTGCCGCAAGGCAAATTAAAATCATTGCATCTGTTTCCGCTCGAAACCGCAGAAATAGAACCGGATATTGTGGTTGTAGAAGACGAAACTGAGAAACTCATGTGGATTGCCCTGGCCAACCTGAATATAAACGGCGGACAAAGGATAGATAGCAGCACTGCCATTTTACAAGCCACCTGTGTTGATGCAACAACAATACCGTACTTAGAACAAAAATTTAATATGAGCATGGGATGTTATGGCTGCCGTGATGCAACGGATATCCAACCCAATGAAACCGTTCTGGGTTTTCCGTTCAAAGATTTTGATGCCATTGCCGAAAATTTGGAATTTTTAAACCAAAAGGCCATTCCAAACTCACGCGGCAAAAATGCCTTAGCTATGCTAAAACGTAAAGAAGCAGCGGGTATCAGTAAAACTGACCCTTTTCAAGAGTAATAGTAATTAAAAAACTATAGTAGTATGAATTTCACAGATAATGCATTAAACCAGTTTAAGAAACTGATTGATCAAAGTAATAATCCAAAAGCAGGTATCCGGTTTTATACCGTACAAGGATGTTGCAGCCCCTCTTTGCAAATGGGTACAGAGGAAAACCCGGCTAAGGATGATTTGGTGATTCAGATGAGCGGTGTTGACATCTTCGTTACGCCCGATGCTGAGAAAATACTTTCAAACATTACGATTGATTACACGAAGGATGGTTTCAGAACAGTAAAACCATCAACAGATAATCAAACAGGAGGATGTTGTTAAATCATTAGAATCTACCGGAAATGGAAAAATTCAAACATCTCGATGCAAAAACTATTGAACTGGCAGGAATTGCAGCTTCTATTGCAGGCGGATGCCGTCCGTGTCTCGACTATCATTTTAAAAAAGCATTAGAGCTTGGCTGCACCAGGGAGCAAGCCGGCGAAGCAATTGAGCTTGGTAAAATGATAAAACAGCGGCCGATAACAGATATTTACAACCACGCTGAGAAATTGCTGGGTAATGACAGCAAGGATAATAACAAAGGCATAAGTATAAACCTGTAAATAAAAGTTGAACAGTATGCTTGAATACAAAATAACAGCGCATGTTTTGCCCCCGGGCACTGCCAAAGCTGAAGCAAACCAATCGGAAATACAATTCGATGCTACTTCAGGGCGTGACAATGTGCTGCCTAACCCGGCAGAGTTGCTGCTTACTTCGCTGGCAGCCTGTATACTTAAAAATGTTCAACGCTATTCGGAGATACTAAAAATACCTTACCGCAAAGCAAGGCTTACCATCCATGGAGAAAGAAATGACAATCCGCCCTACATGAAAGAAATCAACTACAAATTAGAAGTAGAAACCGATGCCGATGAACGAATAATGAATAACTGGCACAAAAACATATTAAAATTCGGAACCATTACCAACACGCTAAGCAAGGCGTGTGAGATACATGGTGAAATGATAAAAAAGGAGAAATTATGACTACACAAGATTTAAACATAATGATCGTCTCCTGCTCAGGAGCATCAAATACCGGTTGCTATGCTGACAGGGTAGCACGGATGATGGCAGAAAGCGGACAGGCAGACATGATTTGTTTGCCCAAAGTGGCCATTAACGATGAAAAGCTTATTGAAAATGTAAAGAACACATCAAAAAAAGTGGTAGTAATTGACGGATGTCCTTTCAACTGTGCTGAAAAGATAATGAAGGATCATGGTATTGTAAATTTTGTACATATCAATACAACCGATTTTGGAATTGTAAAAGGACAAACACCAGTAACCGATGATAATCTTTCAAGGATTATAACCTATATTAAAACCATTTCAGAATGAACTAAGAGAACGAAGCCCGCTGAAGGGTATCAGTAGCAGACAAGCCCACCTTGCAGGATTTTCATATTGATGGTGTCTAACCTGATGGGGGGCTGTAATACACCGTATTTTATAAAAAAAAATAGTAAAATTTTAAACGTATGAAAAGAAAAACTTTACAACAAATCTTGCCGGTAATGATTGTTATGGCATCTCTGTTTATTAACGGTTGCGGCCATAATCCCGGGACAGAAACAAAACAGGAAGCAGCAACCGTTCAGGTAAAGGATGATGTTAAGCCCAGGGTAACCTTTATTGAACTTGGTTCGGTACGATGTATCCCCTGTCAGCAGATGCAGCCAATCATGAAATCCGTTGAAGAAAAGTTCGGCTCACAGGTGAAGGTAGTATTTTACGATGTGTGGACTCCTGAAGGAAGTCCGTATGCCGATAAATATGGCGTCCAGGCTATTCCCACACAGGTATTTCTGGATGAAAACGGAGTTGAGTATGCCCGGCATGTGGGATTTTTTCCTGAAGATGAGCTTATAGAAGTCCTTAAACAAAAAGGCGTGGAATAGTTTAGTAAAACCCCTTAATATGATAAGAATTTTTTTTGTGTGTCTGGTAATCACCTCAACTTTTCCCCTTTATCTGTTTGCCCAGCAGGATATCCCGGAGCTTTCTCTGGTTCAACTGCTCGACAGTGCCCTGGAAAAAAACTACCTGTTGCAGGCAAACGAGCAAAACACCCTGATCAGTCAGGCAGAGATTGAGATCCTGAAAACCGATTACCAACCGGTTATCAGTACTTCTGCAAGTTTTTCGTACTGGAAATTTCTACTGCCAAACAAACAGAGGCTGCTGGGTAATTCACTTACCGATATGTATACTGATGTTTCTGTACGTCAGACAATATATGACTGGGGTGCGAACAGGGTAAAACGTGAACAGGTTGAGGATGAGATTATGTTAAATGAGGAGGTCCGCAGACAGTTGCGCAACACTATTATATGGGGTGTTGCTGATGCCTACTTCGGGTTCCTTGCTGTTGAATCGGAGATTGAGGTTTACCTAAACTCCCTGAAGCAACTTGAATCGCACCTGCAATATGCTGAGAGCCTGTATAAAATAGGAAAGGCTTCCAGCATCGACATGTTAAAAACGGAAGTACAGATATCTGTAGAGAGAAAAAAACTGCATAAGGCACAAAATGATCTTGTCAGACAAAAGATCAGGATAAAGCGATTATGTTATCTCGGGGACGATGAGTTATTTGAGATCGAAAATATCTCTGAAACTCTCTATTCCAGGCTTAAAAATAAGTTGATTAGCCCTTCTGAGCTATATGACCGGGTGATGCAAAACCACCCTTTACTTAATGCCTCTGAACAGGAAGTTCTGATGGAAATGAAACAGAAGGAGGTTTACCGGCTGCAAAGCAATCCCGAGATCTATTCATTTGGAACCGGGAGTTGGGAACATGGATATATTCCCTTTGGAAAGAACTTCAATTATAATGTTGGTGCCGGTGTAAGGTATACCATTCCTTTATGGGGAGGAAGCAGCTATAAGTCAAAAATGATGCAGAGTGATTACCGGGTTGAGCAGCTGAATAATGAACGGGAGCAGGCGTATACAGACATACGTAAGGAGATTGACATTGCAATAAACACTATCGGGGATATTAAAACTGAAATAATCAATAACGAAAGGATTATTGACCTGGCGGCCGAAACCCTGAGCAATGCAGAGGTGAGATACCAGGGCGGACAGGGAAATATTATTGATGTACTGGATGCCCAGAGCATTCTTACAGAGACAACTATTGCCCGTTATAAATCAACCATAGAATACCTTCAGACAATGGTGCTGTTGCATTATTTGGCCGGAAACGATGATTACCCGTTTTAACCCACTCCTTGCCGGAACGGGACTTTAAAGCGTTATACATCAACTGACAGGTAAATGTGATTAAAAGAAGCTTTTGTCAGAGTGAGGAGGGAAAAGGGTGAAGATTATCTTTCATCAATAAAACAATAAAAACTATAAACGAATGAAATCTATAACACTTCAAAATTATCTGTTACTGCTTTTTATGACTCTGCTGTTGTTTTCATGTCGGGCCGGTGATCAGGCAGCCCCCCCGTCAGCTAAGAAGAAACCACTGGTTACGGTACAGCCAGCCATGGTTACAAGGATGGTCTCTTTTATTGATATTACCGGAACCATTGAGCCCAATATATATACAGACATTGAATCGCCGGCTGAAGGTATCATTGAACAGCTGGCGGCCCGTGAAAACCAAAGAGTAGAAAAGGATAAAATTATAGCGGTCATTAATCCTTCCGACAGGGTTGCACTTGTTTCAAACAGCAAATCGGAGATAGAACGGATACAGCAAAAACTGAAAGCATCCGGGAATACTCCCTCCGACAGGGAACAACTGCTCCGGGAACTGGAAGCGGCAGAAAAAAATCTTGATTATGCCCTCAGGATGTACCAGACCATACCTGTTATATCTCCCATGAGCGGCCTTGTTACCAGGCGGTGGACCGACATTGGCAGTCAGGTTTCTCCAACAGATAAAATACTGACAATCAGTGATATGAATTCGCTGGTAATAAAAGCAGAGGTAAATGAAAGGTATTTTGAAGCTGTCAGCAAGGGTAAATCCCTGCAACTCACCCTGAATGCATATCCGGATGATTCGTTGCAGGGGGTGATTACTCTTGTTTACCCGCAGATTAACCCGGACACACGGTCGGTTAAATTTGATATTAAAATTCAGAATTTTTATAAAACACTTCTTCCGGGTATGATGGCCTCTGTAAAAATCCCCGTTTCGGTCAGGGAAAAGGCAGTCTCAGTTCCGGAACAGGCCGTACTGACTTCTCCGGATAATAAGAATTTTCTTTTCGTAGTGCGTGATGATACTGTTGCTTATCGTCTCTTTGTGGAAACAGGTATAGTCTCGGGGAATAACCTGGAAATACTCAATGGTTTGAATGAAAATGACCTGGTGGTGGTTGCGGGTCAGGAGATGCTGAAAGACAAAACCAAAGTTATGATAATGAATAACCAGAAAGGCGATAAGTAATGAAACTGACAACCGAATCAATAAAACGACCTGCAGGAACAATTATGCTTATGATTGTTCTGATGGTGGTTGGTGTGGCAGGATTTTTACGGTTGCCTACCAATATGCTGCCTGATATAACATATCCAATGATAAAGGTATATGTTTACTGGCCTGGAGCCACTCCTGAACAGATGGAGAACGAGGTGGCTACAGTCATTGAACGAAAAATGGCCACCGTTGATAATCTCGATTACATTGAATCAAACTCAGAGGAGGGTGTTTATACTCTTCTGGTCAATTTTGATTATAGTGTTGACCGGGATGTTGCATACCAGGATGTTCTGGCAAAAATGGGTCTGATTAAAAAGGAGCTTCCACAGGATATTCTGGAACCGGTTGTTTTTAAGGCTGATCCTTCACAGCTGCCGGTGGTTGAAGTCCTTGTCTCAAATGATAATATGAGCCTGACCCAGCTTCGTACATGGGTTGAAAATGAATTCCAGGAAGAATTTGCGTCGGTAAAGGGTTCTGCCGGCACCGCTCTTTCAGGGGGTACAATGCGTGAAATACGCGTACATATCGATCCTCTTAAACTGCAGGGTTATAATATTACCTATCAGGAGTTAACCGCCCGGTTAAAGAACGAAAATATTGACATGGTTGGTGGCCGGGTGGTTACAGGCAGCCGGGACTATATCATACGTACCTATGGTGAATTTCAATCGCTTCAGGAGATCGAAAACCTGATTGTACGCAAATATGGTAATGACAGTCAGATACTTCTGAAGGATGTTGCAAATGTAGAAGATCATCATGATTTGCAGCGTATTCGTACCAGGTATAATAATAAAGAGGGAGTCCGCATATCAATCTTTAAGCAGGCTGATGCCAATGCTGTTATTGTCTCTGATCTTATCCGTGAACGTCTTGAAGTGCTTGGTCAGGAACTCCCACCGTCAACGCAGATTGAAATGATTTATGATCAGGCGGAGTATGTGCGTTTGGCCACAAACGGGGTAAGGGATGCTATGCTTCTTGCAGCACTTCTTGTTACGCTGGTTACAGCCTTTTTCCTGTCGGGATGGAAACGGGTTCTTTCACTGGTTTTTAGTCTGCCGGTTACTATTCTGGGCACCTTCTTTTTTATGGAACTGCTTGGTTTTTCAATTAATATTTTCACCCTCGGAGGACTGGTGGTTGCAATGACTGTAGTACTTGATAACAGCGTTGTAATGCTCGAAAATATTACAAGGATCCAGGAAACTGAACCTGAAACACCGGGGCAGGTCCCCAGGGGAGCAGTACAGATAAGCGGGGCAATAATAACAGCTACTCTGACATTCCTGTCCCTCTTTGTCCCTTTCCTGCTGGTTCCTGGCCTGGCCTCCCTTTTGTTCCGGGAACTTGTGATCACAGTGGCAATTATTATTTTCCTCTCAATGGTTGTCTCCCTCACTGTTACACCTATGTTCATGGCACTTTTTTATCCCGGGGGAAAGCCTGTAAAACAAAAACACTCATTCGTGGCCCGTATTTCTGACTACTTTATCAGGGGCCTGGTTTATATATATAAGCCAATATTGCATATAGCGCTCAGGTTTCGCTGGCTGGTACTGATTGCCTTCCTGTTAATGATGATCCCGGGGTTATATTACCTTAAAATGGCAGGATCCGAATTTTTACCCAGGGCAGATGATGGCCTGATTACCGTGAAGGTTATAATGCCCACGGGAACAGCAATGGAAGTGACTGATCAGGTGCTGGCACAGGTTGAGAGGGTAGTGGGTGATCAGGAGTACATCCATGGTTTTGCCACCCTTTCAGGTGGTAAGGTTTGGGGATTGGTTACTACTGAAAACAGTTTTGAGGGAGAATTGAATATTCAGCTGGTTCCTGCCGCAGAGCGTCCGATGGATACGGATGAATATGTGGAAAAATTGCGGCCTGTGGTTATGAAGGCTGTTAAGGCACCCGGTGCCACAATTAAAGTACTACATACTAAGATGAAGGGTATTCGCCAAACCGGACAGTTTGATATTGAATTGGAAGTTCTGGCTCCGCGCAGTGAATCTATGCAGGATATATTCGGTGAAGCCGTAAAAATCCGTGATAAACTCTCCGGTCTGGAATATCTCTCCGGACTGGATATCTCGCTGCAGCTTACAAAACCTGAGTTTCAGATTGTGGTTGACCGGCAGAAAGCATTTGACCTCGGCTTAAGCTATGAGGAGATCGGGAACACTGTTAAAACACTTGTGGGAGGAACCGTTGCAACCCGTTACAGGGATGGTGCATATTATTACCCTATCAGATTAGTTACGGATGAACGGAATATCACTTCTTCATCTGACCTTGAAAATATTCATATTCAATCATCAACCGGGGTAAAGATCCCTCTGAAAGCCGTTGCCAGTGTTATGAAGGCAACAGGTCCGGTGCAGATTGACCGCAAGGATCAGGACAGAATGATTAAGGTTACCGCTAATGTAGCCGGAATAAGTGTGGGTGATGCCACAACCGGAATTAAGAGTGAACTGGAAAATCTGGTTTTGCCGTCAGGCTACAGACTAAACTATGGCGGACAGTCACAGATGCTTTCGGAAAATATGAATCAAATGGCCATAATTCTTCTGTTTGCCCTCTTCCTGGGTTATGCCGTGCTCGTTCTCTATTTCGAGAGTTTCCTGAAGCCTTTGATTATTATTATCCGTATCCCTTTATCACTTGCAGGAATATCGTATGCGCTCTATATTACAGGTACCCCGCTGAGTGTGACGGCATTGATAGGGGTGATAATGCTCACCGGGATGGAAATTAATAACGGTGTTTTGTTGCTCACTTTTATTGATGAACTAAGGAAACAGGGCAAAGGAATTGTTGAGTCAATTAAAGAGGCAGCAATTATAAGACTCCGCCCAATTTTGATCACTGATATCAACAGCCTCTGCGGTCTGTTACCTCTGGCACTCCTTTGGGGGGATGGAACCGAGATGCTTCGGCCAATGGCCATTGTGGTCATCGGCGGATTGCTATTCGGGCTGCTCCTGGTATTTATATTTATACCCGTGGTTTACCTGATTTTGTATGGAAAAAGGGGCAGTATTTAATATAATGAGCCAACGGGCCCCAATTCTATCATTCCCGGGTTAAGAAACAGTGGTCTGATTATAAATACCGGAGGGAATGGAAGCGGATATGAGCTGGTAAAACCTGCTTCCGGAATTTATGTCTATGATATCTGGATGGCTTTTGAGCCGTAATTGACGTATATTTGCGTCATATAAATAATTGACGTATATTTGCGTCATAAATTTACAGTATGGCACAATCCAAAACAGCATTATTCGAAAAAGACCTTGTAGAGATGGCGGTACTTTTTAAAGCGCTGGCCCATCCTGCCAGATTACGCATTTTGCAGTTTCTGGCCGAAACACCAACCTGCATTACCGGTGATATTTCGGATGAACTGCCTCTGGGGCGTACCACCGTAAACCAGCATTTAAAGGAGCTTAAAGATACCGGTTTGATAATCGGTCAAATCGAAGGGGCAAAAACCCAGTATTGCATCGCTCCGGAGTGTTTGAGATGATGCACATGGGTTTTGAAGACCCTTTCAGAGTTACCGGAACGGATGAATTTATCTGAAGTGAGTTTCAGCGTGTCAGGAATGAGATAGAAAAAACATTCTATAAACTTTATACAGCAGAATTACAACCCCAATTAAAATGAATGGAGGAGACTTAAAAGAAATAATTAAACCTTAGTGCAATGGATAAGATATTCAAAGAAGTAACCATTCCCGATAATCCTAAAAAGACAATTGGATTTTTTGAAAAATACCTGACCATCTGGGTCGCCTTCGGAATAGTAGCAGGAATTGGTCTGGGCTATATTTTTGGCGATTCAATTGAAGTAATCAGCAGCCTTGAGTTTGCAAAAGTCAATATTCCCGTAGCTATACTCATTTGGTTAATGATATACCCGATGATGCTCCAGATTGACTTCACCAGCATCAAACAAATCGGTAAAAAACCCCGTGGTGTTGTTTGGACGGTAATTATCAACTGGGCCATCAAACCGTTTACCATGGCGTTTTTTGCATGGATTTTTTTCTCTAAAGTTTACTCAGCATGGATTGACCCGGCTTTGGCAGGCGAATACATTGCCGGGGCAATAATTTTGGGAGCGGCGCCTTGTACGGCCATGGTTTTTGTGTGGAGCTACCTTTCCGACGGCGACCCCAACTACACACTGGTGCAGGTTTCAGTAAACGATTTGATAATCCTTGTGGCTTTTATTCCGATCGTAGGTTTATTGCTCGGAATCACCAACATCGCCATACCTTATGATACGCTTGTAGCAAGCGTTATCATTTTTGTGGTGGTGCCGCTTGTTGCCGGGGTAATTACCCAGCGAATTCTGATTAGAAGGCGCGGACAAGAGTGGTTTAAAAAAGAATTCTTACCCAAACTGAAACCGGTGAGCATAGTTGCACTGTTGGTTACCCTCGTGCTGCTGTTCGCATTCCAGGGACAGAACATCCTCAACAACCCCTTGATTATTTTGCTTGCCGCAGTACCGCTGGTTATTCAAACATACTTTATCTTCTTCCTGGCCTGGTTCGGCGGTAAAAAGCTGAAGCTTCCGTACCAGGTATGTGCTCCGGCTGCCATGATTGGCGCCAGTAACTTTTTTGAGCTGGCAGTGGCAGTGGCCATAGCACTCTTCGGACTGCAATCGCCGGCTGCGCTGGTAACGGTGGTTGGTGTGCTGGTTGAAGTCCCTGTAATGCTCTCGCTGGTAGCACTGGCCAAACGGTGGAAATATTAATCGTGCTATAACTATTTTTTAAAAAGAGGAAGAATATAGTATGAGAAAGATAGAAATATTTGACCCCTCCATGTGTTGCGAAAGTGGTATATGCGGACCAGAGCCCGATAAAGCGCTTATCGACATGCAAAACACTATACAACTACTTAGAAAAGCAGGTGTTGAAACCAAACGATATGCCATTAACCAGTCGCCCATGGCTTTTGTACAAAACAGCGTGGTCAGCAATTTCATTAAAACCAACGGCCCCGGTAAATTGCCCCTTGTTTTGCTCAACGGAAAAATCATTAAAGAGGGATCGTACCCGGGGTTGGAAGAACTTAAAAAACATATTCCCGAATTGAATAATATTTAGCCGGATACGCATATTTTAGGAGCATTCAGTTAAAAGCAATGGAAATGACAAAAACGATTTTAACAGAAATATTCACCATTCCGCAGGCAGCCTGCGATTCCACGAAGGCAAACTGGCAGCAGGTGGTACAAATGATTAGCCATCAGCTGGAAACAAAATTTGGCGAAGCGGTGCAGGTAAAACATATAGAATTTATGTCCGGGGAATGGTTTGAGCACTCTGATGCCCAGCAATTGATAGAAAAGGGGGATGTTAATTTCCCTTTTGTGCTGGTGAACGGCGAACTGGCATGTGCCGATAAAAAAATCAATGTCTCGAAAATAAACAAGTCGATTAATAATTTTTTAAGCTCTTGATTTTCAAATATAAATGTCTAAATACATATTTTTTTCAGGAAAAGGCGGAGTAGGTAAAACTACCATGGCCGCAACAACGGCAGTATATCACTCAAACAAAGGAAAACGGACCTTGTTGGTTTCTACCGACCCGGCCGGAAACCTGGGCGATATTTTTGAACGCGAAGTGGGCGTTGTGCCTGTGCAGGTAAATAATAACCTGGAAGTGGCTCAGATGGATTCCGATGCTATTACCGATGCATACAAAGACCGCATGCTCGAACCACTCAAAGCGATACTCGATGATTTTGCCCTTGCACAGGTGAAAGAAGAATTTAATGGCGGATGTACTGTTGAAATCGCTACTTTCGATAAGTTTACCGATTTTCTGGGCGACAACACCTACGATTTAATTGTGTTCGATACAGCACCAACAGGCCATACTCTCAGGTTAATGACTCTGCCCAATGAGTGGGACAAGTTCATTAAGAAAAGTGCCGGGGGGAGCGGACAAACCTGTATCGGGCCGGTTTCGCAGATTGAGGGTGCCCGCAAAAAGTACGAACATGCCGTAAACGTGATGCAGGATGCTGCACAAACCATTGTTTACCTGGTGAGCCGCCCCGAAAAAAC
>JAIVHO010000026.1 GCA_020201035.1 Bacteroidales bacterium | reverse complement strand
CCATAATCCAACAAGTCAAATTTTCAAGGAACTTTTATCAAATATATGGAATAATAAGATGTAAATAAATGCTTTAAAGCAGATTAATCCAATGGATGAAATTCCAGTACCTCTCTCTTTAAATTATTAATGTCGATTTGTTTATAAAATTCCGTACTTCCAACATAACGGTGACCGGCCATATACTGGACTATCCTAAGGTTATATTTTGTAATCCAAAATGCTATAACACTCTGCCGGATTTGCAGAGTACTTCTAACAGCAGGATAATGTTTCCTTATCCAAATAAGCAGGTGTAATATACTATTCTTTATATCTGTCGAACCAAACATACTTAGCAGAAGCTGATTAGTAGTCGAAAGTGCAGCATTCATTTCAGCAGGTTTCCTGCCTGGCATATTGTAATAATAGTTTGCCAGAATCCGGGGTCGGATATTTTCGATATAGTTAAGAATATCAAAGATTTGCTTCGCCTCCAGAAATAAAGTTCTGCATTTATTCCCCTTCCTCAGTAAACTATATGGGTCACTTTCAATATTGATTGTCCCGTTTTCAAAATCAAGATCATCGAGTTTAAGTCTGTTTAACTCGCCGGTAGTCAATGCCTGAAATATCAGTAACCCAAATAACACTCTGTTCCTTTTGTCCCTGTCAGTTATCCTGGGAAGGTTATAATAAATTTCTATCATTTCCTTTCTCGACAGAAGGTTTGAGATAATATGTTTCCGGGAATTTTTTATTCTAAGAGACCTACATTGGTTAACCATATCCGGGTCCGCAATAGTCAGGTAATCATAATATAAAGAAACTGCTGTAAGTATTGTTACAAATGATCGGGAATTCTTCAGTAAATTCCACCGAGAAGCATTATCCTCTCCACGATTTATAATATCGCTTGATGATATCTTTTGGAAAGCAATCAATAACATCATTGCAGGCCTGGCCTGGCCAGCAGGAACCTTTTGCGGGTTGTAAAAGACCCTGACAAAAAAAGAAACTTATTCACTAATACCTCTTGCCGTCACTGCTTTTCATGGGCACAAACATAACGGGTGCAATTTTTGTCCGGCGAAGTTTCCCCATCCGTTTGCGCAGCAGTACAAGATCCTGAATAATGGTGTCTCCGACAGGGATTACCATTCTTCCACCCTCTTTTAATTGACGTGTCAGGGGCTCCGGTATATCTGAAGGAGCGCAGGTGACTATTATGGCATCATAGGGAGCATGCTCCTCCCATCCCATATATCCGTCCCCATGCCGCGTATGGATATTATCATAACCCAGGAGGTCGAACAGCGAATCAGAACAGACTACAAGGGATTCAATAAGCTCAATGGTATAGACCTCCTCAACTATCTCTGCCAGCACGGCAGCCTGATATCCCGATCCGGTACCTATTTCAAGCACCTTCATTCCAGGTTTAAGCCGCAACAGCTCGGTCATTAGCGCCACAATATAGGGCTGCGAGATTGTTTGTCCCTCTTCTATACTGACGGGATAATCCTCATAGGCCCTGCAGCGGAAGGCCGCAGGGATAAAGAGATGCCGCTCAATCTTTGACATGGCACCAAGAACCCTGTCATCGGTTATCCCACGCTCCACCAGTTGCTCCTCAACCATCCTTGAGCGGAGTTCATCATATCTCTCCTGGGCACTCAGAAACGATGGTATTACTAAAGAAATCAACAGAAATACTATCCCCGATCTGCTTCTCATGTCGGAAATATAAGAGATTCCTGTCAGAGAATCAAGTTTTTTGCCGTTTTTGCTACCTTTGCAACATAAATATTAAGCAGTAGCAGGGAGGGAGAGCAAACATCAGATGGATATAATTAAAGAGACAGGAAGAAGGCGCACATTCGGAATTATCAGTCACCCCGATGCAGGCAAAACAACACTGACAGAAAAACTTCTCCTTTACGGAGGAGCTATTCAGGTTGCAGGTGCGGTAAAAAACAATAAGATAACCAGATCAGCTACCTCTGACTTTATGGAGATAGAACGCCAGAGGGGTATCTCGGTTGCCACCAGTGTAATGGCCTTTGAGTACGATGATTACCGCGTAAATATACTGGATACACCTGGCCACAAGGATTTTGCTGAGGACACTTATCGAACACTTAGCGCCGTTGACAGTGTAATACTGGTTATTGACAGTGCCAAGGGGGTGGAGGAACAGACGAGAAGACTGATGGAGGTGTGCCGTATGCGACATACTCCTGTGATAGTCTTTGTAAATAAGATGGACAGGGAGGGTATTGACCCCTTTGACCTTATCGATGAGATAGAAAAGGAGCTTGATATAGCGGTTTCACCCTTCACCTGGCCTATTGGCAGGGGAAAGAGGTTCACAGGGGTGTACAATTTCTCTGAACGTAATATAAAGCTCTATTCACCTGAGAAAACAACCCGGTCTGACACCATTATCAGCTGCGACGGGCCAGATGACCCCTCACTTAGAAATCATATAGGAGAAGAGGCCAGTTTCAGGCTTAAGGAGGAGACTTCGCTTATTGATGGTTACTTTGAGCCCTTTAACCTTCAACTCTACAGGGAGGGTTATCTCGCTCCCCTCTTTTTCGGCAGTGCGTTGTACAACTTTGGCGTGCTTGAGCTACTTGAAACATTTCTTGGTATTGCTCCTCCGCCCGGGGAAACAGCCACTGAGGAGAGAATTATACAACCATCTGAAAAGGCTATGACAGGTTTTATCTTTAAGATACATGCCAATCTTGATCCCAATCACCGCGACCGTATTGCCTTTCTGAGAATCTCATCAGGTTTGTTTGAACGAAATAAGCTTTACTTTCATCCCCGTTCAGGAAAGAAGATGCGTTTCTCATCACCTGCCAGCTTTATGGCCAACAGCAAGAGCATAGTTGAGGAGGCATTTCCCGGAGATGTGATAGGGCTCTATGACAGCGGCAACTTTAAAATAGGTGATTCTGTTACCGAGGGTGAAACTCTCAACTTTAAGGGTATACCGAGTTTCTCACCTGAAATTATCCGGGAGGTTGTCAACAAGGATCCTTTCAGAACCAAGCAACTCGACAAGGGAGTCAGGCAACTCACGGATGAAGGAGTGGCTCAGCTCTTTATTCAGCAACCCGGAAATAAAAAGATTATAGGAACCGTTGGAGAACTTCAGTTTGATGTTATCAGGTTCAGACTTGAACATGAGTACAATGCAAAATGCACATTCTCACCGTTACCTTATACCAGAGCCTGCTGGCTTACATCAACGGATCCAGCGGAGCTGAAAACCTTTATAGCCAGAAAGCAGACCTCTATCGGATATGACAAGGAAGATAATCCGGTCTTCTTTGCGGAGAGTGAATGGATGCTTAAGATGAACAGGGAGACATATCCCTCCATAACCTTTCACGAAACCAATGCTTTTAAAAGGGACCAGGGGTATCTGGAAAGCTCAGGGGTATCTGGAAAACCCTGAGATCGCTGGAAAGCTCAGGGGTATCTGGAAAACCCTGAGATCGCTGGAAAACTCTGAGGTCATTGGAAAATCCTGAGATCGCTGGAAAACTCTGAAGTCATTGGAAACCCTGAGGTACTGTTGGTCCAGGATATTAGGTATCTCTGGAACCGAAGGGGTTTCCGGGATATCAGGGTCTTAGGGATATCTGGTTCAATGGTGTCATTGGGGCCATTGGAGCCTGTGATACTTCTAGTACCTTTCAGCGTCCTCCTTTTCCCGCCACTCCGTGAACAGCGGGAGGGCCTTATCACGCATGGTTTGACTGAAAGGGATTAAACGGCTTCCCATATCAAGTGATATCTCATCATAGATAAACCTGTCATCAAATCCTGCATCGGCGGCATCAGTGCGGTCACAGGCATACACAACGGCCACTGGCCGGGCCCAGTATATTGCACCCAGGCACATAGGGCAGGGCTCGCATGAAGTATATATTGTGCACCCCTCAAGGGTGTATGTGCCGAGTTTGCGGCAGGCCTCCCGTATGGCCAGTACCTCAGCATGGGCTGTGGGATCATTGTCGGAGGTCACCCTGTTGCTTGCCTCTGAAATTATAACGCCGTCCTTTACCACAACAGCTCCAAACGGTCCGCCTGCATTTGACGCCATACCCTTTCCGGCCAGCTCAATGGCCCTTTCCATAAATTTTTTATCGGTCATAATTAGAAAACTTTTCAGACCTTGAAGTTACTCATTTTCTATTTCGCGGAACTGTCATGTCTGATATCAATATCAGAAGGGTTGGAGGGATCGGAGGTTGTGGAAGGAT
>JAIVHO010000042.1 GCA_020201035.1 Bacteroidales bacterium | reverse complement strand
TATAGTGTATTTAATCGGAAAATTTCTTACTTTTGAGAGTGCCTCCGGCTATGCCGATCTGATATACAGGAACGGTATTGCAGGGGCTAAAGTGGTAGCCTATCTTGGTGAGCGTGAGATTCCGCTTGAGAGGGCCAGAGAGATTTTTGAGCTTTACAATAAATAGATCAAGGCAATACCATCTGAAAAGAATTGAAGGATGAAGGAGAAACCAGTATCGGAAAGTAAGAGTCAGAAGACCGGTGATAAAAGTACACTGGTGCTGCTGAATGATGATTTCAACACTTTTGATCATGTGATTGAATCACTTGTGGAGGTGTGTGGTCATGACCCGGTGCAGGCTGAGCAGTGTGCTCTTATTACACACTTCAGGGGCAGCTGTGATATCAGGAAAGGGTCACAGACCATCATCAAATCAATGCATATAGCTCTTCTGGACCGTAATCTTACTTCTGAAATAATAATCTGACCGATATGTCACTTGGTATAGTAATTTTTCTGGTTGTCCTGGGTCTCCTTCTTTTTCTGGTGGAGTTTATGCTTCTTCCCGGGGTAACGGTTGCAGGTATTGGCGGCGCCATAAGTATGACCGGTGCAGTGGTGCTGGCATTTTACTACCACGGTAATCTGGTCGGGTTTCTGGTGCTGGGTGCTGTGGTGCTTCTTGTTGTAGTTACCGTAATGGTGATGCTAAAATGGGGTACATGGAAGAAATTTATGCTTACGCGTGAAATAGACGGTAAGGTTGATCTTGTGCGGGCCGAAGAGGGTCGGGTGAGTAACGGAGATACCGGACGTACCATTACCCGACTCAATCCTATGGGTAAGGTAATGGTTAACGGGGAGTTTTATGAGGCAAGGTCACTCGACAGATATGTTGATCAGAATGTTGACATTGAGGTGATTAAAATTGAGCAGAACAGATTGATTGTTAAACAAATAAATTAAAATATTATGGAACCTATCGGAACTTATCTGATTATTATTGCCGGTGTCGTTATTCTGCTCTGGCTTCTGCTTTACCTGATACCAATACCACTCTGGTTCCAGGCTCTTGTTTCAGGAGTCAGGATATCTCTGCTGCAGCTTATTTTTATGCGCTGGAGAAAGGTTCCTCCAACAGTAATAGTAAGTGCAATGATTGAAGCAGACAAGGCAGGAATTAAACTTGACAGGGATGATCTGGAGGCCCATTATCTTGCAGGAGGAAGGGTAGCCCAGGTGGTGCACGCCCTGGTGAGTGCTTCAAAGGCAAATATTGACCTTCCCTTTAAGATGGCTACTGCCATTGATCTGGCCGGAAGGGATGTGTTTGAAGCAGTTCAGATGTCTGTTAACCCCAAGGTGATTGATACACCCCCCGTAACAGCAGTTGCCAAGGATGGTATTCAGCTTATAGCCAAGGCAAGGGTGACCGTAAGGGCCAATATAAAGCAGCTTGTTGGAGGTGCCGGTGAAGATACAGTACTCGCAAGGGTAGGAGAGGGTATCGTTTCATCCATCGGTTCATCAGATAACCATAAGAAAGTACTTGAGAATCCTGATTTTATATCAAGGGTGGTTCTCGAAAAGGGACTTGACGCCGGTACGGCATTCGAAATACTCTCAATCGATATTGCCGATATTGATATTGGTAAGAATATCGGGGCAGTACTGCAGATGGATCAGGCAAACGCCGATAAGAATATTGCACAGGCCAAGGCCGAGGAGAGAAGGGCAATGGCTGTTGCTCTTGAGCAGGAGATGAAGGCCAAGGCACAGGAGGCACGAGCCAAGGTTATTGAAGCCGAGGTACAGGTTCCTCTTGCTATGGCAGAAGCCTTCAAGGCAGGTAATCTGGGTATTATGGATTTCTACCGCATGAAGAATATTGAGTCTGACACCAATATGAGAGACTCACTCTCGAAGTCGGGCGGACAACAACCCAAATAGAAAAAAGGTTTACGGGCGATAAGCCTTCGAAATAGTATGGCAAAAGGCCGTCTCGTGTTGATCAGGAGACGGCCTTTTGTTCCTTTAGAAAAATAAGCCACCGGTGAAGTCAATATAGGGTACGGCAAAGGTTTCAGGGACAACCGGCAAAAAAAGTGTATTGGAATAACTCCTGAGAGAAAACCGGCAAAGGGATATAAACAAAGCCGTCGCTTATTGAGGACGGCTTTGTCATGTAATATTCAGAGAATTTAAAGTTTCACTATTCAGTTAATTGAATGTATAACTGCCTGGCTCCAGATCACCGGAATCAATTACAACCCTGTTAAATCCGGATGCTGCTTCTGCCTGAACCGATTTAAGTTCTTCCCTTGCCGCCGAAAAGAGTGTAACGGTAACATCTTTCCCTGCCAGCCTTTCTGAGAGGTAGAAATCTGTTACTATACCAGCTTCAGGGTCGGGTGCATAAAATGTAAACGGGTCAGGTTCAAAATTATCTGTCGGGTCAGCCGCCGCCTTCGTTACAACAGGCTCAAACAGATGCATGCCTGACGCAACAATGTCATTGGTAATATAGCCGGCAAAGGAGAAGTTGTCGCCAATCCATATTCCCCTGCCGTAGGTAGCCAGTATCATATCATGGCTCACTGGCGAAAAGACGATATCAGAAACCTGTACGTGTGGAAGTGAACCTGTCAGTCTTGACCAGCTGGCTCCTCCGTTGGCCGAGATATAGAGTCCGTTATGGACACCTGCAAAGAGCATATCCGGATTGAGCGGATGCTCTGCAAAAGCCATTACCACAGCTTCTGCATCCATGCCTTCAGCAATTCTGCTCCAGGTGTTACCCTTGTCCCTGCTTACAAAAAGCCAGGATGAGAGGTCATCAGCCTCGTAGAACCGGCCGTAAGCTACATAGAGCGTTGACTCGTTGTGGCGCGAGGGAACAATCCGTGTAATAAACCTGGCCTGTTCTCCGGGAATCAATGTTGTCAGCTCTTTCCAGCTGCCACCGTCATCCTCCGTAACCCAGAGATTACCATCATCGGTGCCGGCGTAGATAAGACCCTTTTTCAGGGGCGATTCAGCCAGGGCGGTCATACTGTTGTAGGGTTTTAGCAGCGGCTTCTGTCCCAGCACCAGTGTTGAGTCAAGGTCATAGTCCCTGCTCAGGTCATCGCTGATCACGCTCCATGACTCACCACGGTCACCGCTGCGGTGAACAAACTGAGAACCGATATAGAGGTTGTGCTGTCGTCAATACTAATATCATAAAACTGTGAAATGGGCAAATTGGCAATAAAGGTCCATGTATCTCCCCTGTCGGCAGTGCGGTAGAGCCCTCCGTCATTCCCCAGCAGGATATCATTTCCGTTTTCAGGATTAAACCATACTACATGGTGGTCAACGTGTACATCTTCCATCCTTACCATGCTGAAACTCTCGCCTCCGTCGGTAGTCTCCTGAACCCTCACACCCATAGTCCATACCCTGTCGGCATCAGTGGGATCAACATATATTCGTCCGTACCAGTATGATGTCCTTACCCTGCCGTTCTTAGGCTCCCACGTTGCTCCACCGTCATCCGACCTGAAGAAACCTGCAGTGTCATTCTCAAAAACTGCGTACATCCGTTCGGGCAAAGAGGGTGCATATGCTATTGCAATACGGCCTGAGTTGCCGCCCGGCAGACCCTCCTCAATCTTCTCCCAGTTGTCGCCGCCGTCAACCGACCGGTAGATGCCACTCGTTGGTCCCTTCTGTACATGGGCCCATGCACTCCTTCTTTGAAACCAGGAGGTTGCAAAAAGTGTCTTTCCGTCAGGCATCAGCAAAAGATCCCCGAAACCTGTATTATCATCAATATACAATACCTTTTCCCATGTTACTCCGCCATCTGTGGTTCTGAAGATTCCTCTCTCCTCATTTGCTCCCCATCTTGCTCCTGTTGCAGCAGCATAAACAATATCAGGGTTTGAGGGGTCAATAACCACCTTTGAGAAATGCCGACTCCCGGCCAGACCCATATTCTGCCAGCTCTGGCCACCATCAACTGATTTATAGATTCCGTCACCCACCGATGAGGGACTCTGTTCACCTGATCCTTCACCTGTACCGGCCCATATAATTTCGGGATCCGACTCCGATATGGCCATGTCGCCTATTGATACTGTTGTGCCTGCATCATCAAAAACCGGAACCCAGCTCTTCCCTCCATCGGTGGTCTTAAAGATTCCTCCGGTGGAGGGGGAGATGTAAAAAGTGCTGTAATCGGACAGATGAACCTCAATGTCGGAGATCCGGCCTCCCATAGCACCGGGACCAATCTCCCTCAGTTCTATGTTTTGCAGCATGCCGGCATTGAATTCTTTCACCTGCTCCCTGCAACCCTGTAGAGTCATTAAAATCACCGCAAACAGCGGTATAAAGGTGGAAAGGTGTTTTAAAGGTTTCATAAAGTTGATTTTTTGGTTGGTATGAAATTAGTTTTAATATGCAATTTAAGAAAAGTGAAGTAAAAAAATGTGAGAAAAAAATAAAAAGTGTAATATGTACATTAAATATTTTTTCATAAGTTTGAAGTTGCTGATAAATTTAAATTAATATTTAAATAGTACTGATCATGACAATAATTGACTGGATTGTTCTGGGTCTGTTCTGTCTCCTCCTGGATGCCACATGGATTGCTATTGGTGCTTCCATATTTGCATCCAATATCGGGTCAGAGCACCTGGTCGGGCTGGCGGGAGCAGGTGCCTCAAGCGGAATGGCGATGGCCCACTGGGAGATACAGGGGTGGATGATACTGATGCTGGGGTGGTTATTTGTGCCATTCTACGCCCGAAGTGGCGTGTTTACTATGCCGGAATTTCTTGAGAGACGGTACAATTCACATTCAAGATCATTCCTGTCAATTATCAGCCTGGTCAGCTATGTGCTTACCAAGGTGGCAGTAACGGTCTATGCCGGTGGCGTTGTCTTCAAGCAGGTCTTTGGCATTGAAACAATGTTTGGGATTGATTTCTTCTGGATAAGCGCAATAGGACTGGTGATACTTACCGGTGTCTATACGGTATTTGGCGGGATGAAGGCTGTACTGTATACATCGGTTTTGCAGACACCGGTTCTGCTGATAGGCTCTATTGCCGTTCTGGTAATGGGGCTTATCAAGATTGGCGGGTGGGGTGAATTTATGGAGGTTGTAAGAGCCGTACCCGTAAACGAATACGGCGATGATATGACATCTCTGATACGATCATCAAAGGATGCGGAATTTCCATGGACGGGGGTAATACTTGGATCTGCCATAATTGGATTCTGGTACTGGTGTACTGATCAGTACATAGTACAGAGAGTACTCTCAGGTAGAGATCAGAAACAGGCACGTCGTGGTTCGATATTCGGAGCATACCTAAAGCTTACTCCTGTATTTATATTCCTTATTCCCGGTATGATAGCCTTTGCACTAAATGAAAAGGGCCTTCTGAACCTTGAAAACTCAGATGCTGCATTCCCCCTTATGGTAAAGGAATTGCTTCCGGCCGGATTTACAGGTATTGTGGTGGGTGGAATTCTTGCAGCGCTGATGAGCTCTCTGGCTTCACTATTTAACTCCTCAGCAACACTGTTTACTGTCGATTTCTATAAAAAATATAAGCCTGATGCTCCTGAAAAACAACTTGTTTTTGTAGGGCGCATGGCCACAATTGTGGTTGTGATTCTCGGGATACTCTGGATACCTGTAATGAAGGGACTTGGGAAAGTGCTGTATGAGTATCTGCAGGATGTTCAGTCGCTGCTTGCTCCGGGTATTGCTGCAGTGTTCCTGCTGGGTGTGCTCTCAAAGCGTACAACAGCGGCTGCAGGCTACACAGGTCTGGTTACAGGATTTGTACTTGGTATGACCCGACTTCTTCTTAAGGTATTTGCAGGAGCGTTAAATCCTGACGGAATGATATACTCCGTTTTTGTTGCGCCCAACTGGCTCCATTATGAAATTGCTCTCTTCGTGATTGTGATTCTGGTGATGGTGATTGTCAGCTTCTTTACTGAAAAACCAAACCTCGCAGCAATACAGGGTCTCTATCTGGGTTCTGCAACACCTGAGCAGAAGAGGATTACCCGCGAAAGCTGGAACAACTGGGATTTGATCAATTCCGCAATAGTAATAATAGTAGTAATTGCTTTCTATGCCTACTTCTGGTAAGGAGTGTCAGGAAACCATAAAACAATAATAATGAAGGTATTTAAAAATAAAGAGGTATGGTTTGTAACAGGTAGCCAGCACCTCTACGGGAAAGAGACACTGAATAAGGTTAATGAGGATTCATCCGCGATTGCGGCAGCTCTGGATAAAGATTCTGAAATTCCGGTAAAGATCGTATTCAAACCGGTTGTAACAACACCGTCAGCAATTGATGCAGTATGTGCTGCAGCCAATGATAATGCTGATTGTGTAGGGATTATTACATGGATGCATACTTTCTCTCCGGCTAAAATGTGGATCAGGGGCCTCTCGGTGCTGAATAAGCCCCTGTTGCATTTCCATACCCAATTTAACAGGGATATTCCATGGAATGAGATAGATATGGATTTTATGAACCTGAATCAGAGTGCTCATGGTGGTCGCGAGTTCGGGTTTATCTCAACCCGTATGCGAATCAACAGGAAAGTTGTGGCCGGTCACTGGCAGAACAGGGAATCAGTAAGAAGGATTGGTGTCTGGATAAGGGCAGCAGTAGCATTTGCAGATGCTGCAACAATGAAGGTTGCAAGATTTGGAGATAATATGCGTGATGTGGCTGTTACCGAGGGTAATAAGGTCTCGGCACAGATAAAGATGAACTATTCGGTCTATGGTTATGGTGTTGGCGACCTTGTAAAGGTTGTCAATGCAGTAACTGATGCTGAGATTGAAAAGCTTCTTGAAGTATATAAATCAGAGTATAATGTACAGGCCGGAGCCATAGGAAGTGAAAAACTCAGGGAGGCAGCAAGGATTGAAATAGGAATGGAGAAATTCCTGTCAGATGGTGGTTTTAGTGCCTTTACCACAACCTTTGAAGATCTTAACGGATTGCCTCAGCTGCCGGGAATCGCCGTGCAGAGGCTGATGGCCAAAGGATACGGATTCGGTGCCGAGGGCGACTGGAAAACAGCTGCACTGGTAAGGTCAATGAAGGTAATGGCGTCCGGACTCGGGGGCGGAACTTCCTTTATGGAGGATTATACATATAACCTTGACCCGCAAAACAGCACTGTGCTGGGAGCCCATATGCTGGAGGTGTGTCCCTCGGTATCAATGGAGAAACCCAGACTGGAGATCCATCCCCTATCAATCGGAGGGAAGGATGATCCGCCGCGACTCGTTTTCAAAGCCGGTCCGGGAAGCGCCCTCAACGCTTCACTTATAGATCTTGGAAACAGATTCAGGATGCTGGTTAACGAGGTGGAAGTGGTTGAATGCCCCGATATGCCGAAACTTCCTGTTGCAAGTGTTCTATGGAAGCCCCTGCCATCACTCGAAACAGCAGCAGAAGCATGGATCCTCGCCGGTGGCGCTCATCATACCGGTTTCAGCCAGGCTCTTACCGCTGAACATATTGAGGATTTTGCCAATATTATGGGAATAGAATACCTTAGCATCGGAAAGGAAACAACGGTTTCATCCTTTATGGATAAGATGAAACTTAACGATATCTACTACTGGTTGAACAGGGGATTGTATTAAACAGATGTTTCTGGTTAAACAGAGGATTTAAATAAATTATTATTACTGGTTAATAGAGAATTATATTAAATTTTTGTTTTTGGTTAAACAGAGGATTTAAATAAATTATTATTACTGGTTAAATAGAGGATTATATTAAATTTGTTCTGAATTTGGATCAAAACCAACCCGATGACTAGATTTTATGAATCCATTGAGAGACATCTCGTTGCCGTTGACTGTGTGATTTTTGGATATGATATTATCGATAAAAACCTTAAACTGCTTCTTATAAAAAGAAGGTTTGAACCGCTTAAGGGTGGATGGTCACTTCCGGGCGGATTCGTAAACGATGATGAATCAATCAAGGAAGCAGCAGGTCGCGTACTCAAGCAGTTAACCGGACTGGAACAGGTCTATATGGAACAGTCATATGCCTGGGGTGAACCGGGAAGGGATATCGGGGGAAGAGTAATCACTATTTCACATTTCGCACTTATTAAAATTCAGGATATAGATCCGGTAATGCAAGAGGCAAGTGCCGCGCACTGGAGAAATATCACACGCCTGCCTGATATGGTTCTCGATCATAGCAACCTGGTAGGCAGAGCTCTGAAAGAACTCAAGGAAAGAGTTAAGGTTAAACCGGTTGGGTTTGAACTCCTGCCTGAGAAGTTTACCCTTGTCCAACTACAGGATCTCTATGAGGCTATCTATATGAAGAATGTGGATAAGCGAAACTTCAGGAAGAAAATACTGTCAATGAACCTGCTGGAAAAAATGGATGAGAAAGAGAAGGAAACCTCCAAAAAGGGCGCCTATTACTATAAGTTCCTTCCTGAAAAATATGAGGAGTTCAGAAGACAGGGCTTCTATTTTAATCTGGATGTTAACTGATCTTCAATAACTCCTGATTTTTTATTGATTTTTTTTGACTATTTTACTATATTTATAAGCGTAAAAAATACATTTATAAATAGGGGTTAATGACCTTTTTGCGATGGCAATAAGCCATTGAATGACAATGGGCGAAGAACAACAAAGCCCTGCGAGGATGAGGGCCGGGTCATTTTGTTTACTGGGACAGCTTCTCTAAATTTACAGTGCAATGAAACGAACATGATATTTTTTAAGAATAAATATCACAAAAGAATTTGTTTAAAAAATATTATGCGAGAGCGAAGCGGTTCCACTCGTTCTCAAATTTTTAATTAACTTCTTGTCAGATAATTACAAAATTTTAAACGGATGAAAAAGAGGGTGGAAAAGTTGAGGGAATCGGTTCTCCGGGAGAATCTGAGGCTGGCCTCCAGCGGACTTGTTATACTTACCTGGGGTAACGTAAGCGGTTATGATCCCGAAGCCGGGATAGTGGCAATTAAGCCTTCCGGGGTTGATTACCGTGAGATGAAAACTGAAGATATTGTACTGCTTGATCTTCAGGGCAATGTACTTGAGGGCAAACTGAGTCCATCGTCGGATACACCCACCCATCTTGAGATATACAGGAATTTTGAGGGTGTTCACGGCATTGTGCACACCCACTCGCAATATGCAGTATCATGGGGGCAATCGGGACGCTCAATACCTGCCATGGGAACAACCCATGCCGACCATTTTTACGGCGATATACCCTGTACACGCAAGCTGAATCCCAATGAGGTTCAGGCTGACTATGAGCTTAATACTGGCAAGGTAATTATTGAGACCTTTACCGGTATTGATCCGCTGGCAATGCCGGCAGTGGTGGTAAATAATCATGGCCCGTTTGCATGGGGCCCTTCGCCGGCAAAGGCCGTGGACAACGCAATCGCCCTTGAAGCTGTTGCAAAAATGGCATACCTTACAGTAAGACTGGGAGGTGAAGAGCGCATAGATCACTGGCTGCTTGATAAACACTACAGCCGTAAACATGGGAAAGACTCATATTACGGTCAGAAAAAAAAGTAAATAACATAATAATATAATTTTGAGCAATAAGATTTATGGAGAGATATGTAATAGGAGTAGATTTCGGAACCTTGTCGGGGCGTTCCGTACTTGTCAGGGTTGCTGACGGAGAAGAGGTTGCTACAAGCGTGCTTGACTATCCTCATGGAGTAATAGATCAAAAACTGCCTGATGGTACTGTTCTGGGTGTCGACTGGGCCCTTCAGCATCCTGATGATTACATGCAGGTTTTTGCCAGAACCATACCTGAAGTACTTAAGATGGCGGGTGTAAAACCTGAACAGGTGATAGGTGTTGGAGTAGACTTTACAGCATGTACCATGCTCCCGGTAAAGAGCGATGGTACTCCTCTCTGTATGACAGAGGAGTTCAGCTCAGTTCCCAATGCGTGGATTAAGCTCTGGAAGCATCATGCTGCACAGGATGAGGCAAATAAGCTTAATGCTGTTGCAGAAGAGAGAAAGGAGCCGTTTCTGCAAAGGTATGGCGGAAAGATATCATCCGAATGGATGATCCCTAAGATATGGCAGACTCTTGATGAGGCTCCCGAGGTTTACAAGGCGGCAGACAGGTTTATTGAGGCCGCAGACTGGGTAATATGGCAGCTTACAGGCGTGGAGAAGAGGAATACATGCACCGCTGGGTATAAGGCTATCTGGCATAAGGAGGATAGTTATCCATCTTCTGCCTTCTTCGCTGCCCTGGATCCCAGGATGGAGAATATTACAGAGACAAAGCTTGCAGGTGATCTCTATCCGGCCGGTACCTGTGCAGGTGAAATTACACCGGAGGCAGCCAGCTTAACAACACTTCTGCCAGGAACCGCAGTAGCAGTTGCCAACGTGGATGCCCATGTATCCATGCCAGCAGTGGGAATAACATCAGCAGGTAAGATGCTGATGATTATGGGTACTTCAACATGCCATATCGTGATGGGTAATGAAGAGCGTAATGTACCGGGAATGTGCGGAGTGGTTGAGGATGGAATTATTCAGGGATTTTTTGGCTATGAGGCCGGACAGTCATGTGTGGGTGATCATTTTCAGTGGTTTACTGATAACTGCGTTCCCGCTGATTATATGGAGGAAGCAGCATCCAGAGGAATAGATATTCATCAGCTGCTTACCGAGAAGGCTTCACTCCTTAAAACAGGTGAGAGCGGACTGGTGGCTCTGGACTGGTGGAACGGGAACCGGTCTGTGCTTGTTGACGTGGATTTGACCGGTATGCTTGTAGGTGCTACCCTCTCAACCAAACCTGAAGAGATATACAGGGCACTGATTGAGGCAACCGCATACGGTACCAGAATAATAATAGACACATTCCATGAGAATGGTGTTCCTGTTGAGGAGCTATACGCAGCAGGTGGTATTGCCGAAAAGAATCCTATGATAATGCAGATCTATGCTGATGTAACCCGCAGGTCAATACGGATATCGGGTTCGCCCCAGGCGCCGGCACTGGGGTCGGCAATGTTTGCAGCTGTGGCTGCCGGTAAGGAGAGGGGTGGCTATGATTCCATTATGGAGGCAGCTCCCGTTATGGGAAAGGTGAAGGATATAGTTTACACTCCGGATGCTGAAAGCAGCACTGTATATGAGAAGCTGTATGCTGAGTACAGGATTCTGCATGACTACTTCGGAAGGGGTGAGAATAATGTGATGAAGAGGCTTAAGGAGATAAGAAAAAATGTAAAGGGAGCCTGATACCGGAGAGACTTTGGGACTGGCCTGCTCTCTGATTGCTCTGGTAGATTCGGTGAACCCGGGTATTAGCTTATAATGCGGTGCCGGGTATGGAGACAACAAATAGATAGACAACGTATTGCATACAAATCATTTAAAATAGCCCCAGGCAATGGTCAGAAATTATATTCTTATTTTTTCAGTTATGCTGATAGCATGTAACCGGAATAGTGACAGGGGAGAGGTGTCCGGTACCCTCTATCCGATAACCCATCCGGGACTTGAAGAGGTTCGGGTGACCGATGCCTTCTGGCTGCCAAAAATCGATCGCAACAGGGAAATAACCATCCCATACGCCTTTGGCAAATGCGAGGAGACAGGCCGGATAGATAACTTTGCCAAAGCGGCCGGATTGATGAAGGGGGATTATGAGGGTGAGCGCTATAACGACTCTGATGTATATAAAATACTTGAGGGAGCCTGCTATACGCTGATGACAAATCCTGATCCTGAAATGAGAAGCTATGTTGACAGTCTGGTGACGCTGATAGCAGCCGCACAGGAGGATGACGGATATCTCTATACCACACGCACAGTTAGTCCTGAAAATCCTGCTCCTGGGGCAGGACGCGACAGGTGGATTGATGTGTGGGTGAGTCATGAACTCTACAGTGTGGGGCATATGTATGAAGCTGCTGTTGCACACTACCGGGCAACAGGCGAAAGAACCCTGCTGGATGTGGCAATAAAAAATGCTGATCTGGTAATGAAGGAGTTTGGATGGGGTAAGCGCGAAGCAGCCCCGGGCCACCAGGAGATTGAGATCGGGCTTGTTAAACTGTGGGAGGTTACCGGCAACAGGGAATACCTTGATCTTGCCCAATTCTTCCTTGAAGTAAGGGGTACTCCACAGGATCATCTTAAGCATGAGCCCGGTACACGGTTCGATGTCTACAATGACCTGGAATACCTTCAGCAGCACCTTCCGGTTCTTGAACAGAAAGAGGCCGTTGGTCATGCCGTACGGGGAGCATATATGTATACCGGAATGGCTGATGTGGCAAAGGCAACCGGGTTAAACCAGTACCTTGAAGCATCAGAGCATATATGGCACGATGTGACTTCCGGGAAAATATATCTTACCGGAGGTATAGGTTCAAAGTCGCACGGAGAAGCTTTCGGTGAACCTTTTGAGCTGCCCAATATGACAGCATACACAGAGACCTGCGCTTCGGTAGCCAACGTCTTCTGGAATGACAGGCTGTTTATGGCATACGGGAAAAGCGATTATTATGATGTACTGGAGAGGACTCTCTATAACGGACTGATATCAGGTATCGGAGCAGACGGAACCAACTTCTTCTATCCCAATCCGCTCGAATCTGACGGCAGCTTCCTCCGGGCAGGATGGTTTGACTGCTCATGCTGTCCGGGAAATATAGCACGGTTTATGCCCTCCATGCAAAAATATATATATGCCATGGATAGCAAATCGGTTTATGTGAACCTCTATGTTGCTTCTGTTCTGAATACGGAAGTAGAGGGAGGAGCATTAACTATTGTTCAGGAAGGGAACTATCCCTGGTCAGGTGATATAACCCTTACAGTTGAGGAGCCTGCTGATGGTGATTATGCTCTCAGGATAAGAATTCCGGCATGGACAGGAGATTCACCTATGCCGGGAAACCTGTATAGCTACATTGATCCCATGCAGGGAGATGTGTTAATCACTGTTAATGGTAAAGAGTATAATTATAAAACCGAAAATGGCTATGCCGTAATTGACCGCAGATGGAAGAAGGATGATCTGGTTTCCATATCTCTCCCTATGGAGGTACGAAGGGTAAAGGCACGTGATGAGGTTGAATCGGACAGGGGTAAGGTCGCTTTCGAACGCGGCCCGCTGCTCTACTGTTTTGAGGAGGCCGATAACGGTAAGGTGCTGGATCTTCTTATCCCGGGGTCAGTGAACAGATCATTCAGCTTTGATGAAGAGCTGCTGGACGGACTGGGAACAATAACGGTTCAGACAGGGGAGAACGGAAGATCACTGAAGGGAATACCCTATTTTGCCTGGAACAACAGGGGCCGTGGTGAAATGATAACATGGATAAGAGAGGAGTAGTCTTTTAGAATCAGGCAGAAATGGACCCGGAGTAATGGAATACGAATAAAGGACCATGATTTAAAGGACCATGATTTAAAGGACCACGAAAAAAGGACCACGAAAAAAGGACCATGATTTAAAGGACCATAAAATAAATAACCAGAAAGAGATTGAAGGTAAAGTACAAAAAATCAAAACTTTATATCTATGAAAAGAAAAACCTTATCCGGGATGTTACTCCTGGCGGTAGCAATGATTATCGGGTCATGCAGTACCGGAAGTGTTGAAACAATTGAGCCTGTTCCCTTTACATCTGTGAAGGTGACAGATAATTTCTGGGCCCCGCGCCTTGAATCGAACCGTACCTCAACCATCCCCATTGCAATTGAACAGTCCACAATCACCGGACGAATAAAAAACTTTGAGATTGCCGGAGGAATGGCGGAGGGGGAGTTCGCTTCCGAGGCTCCGTTTGATGACTCTGATGTTTTTAAGATTATTGAGGGAGCCAGCTATTCACTGCAGACATTCCCTGATCCGGAACTGGATGCACTGCTTGATACCCTGATCATGAAGATAGGAGCCGCCCAGGAGGAGGATGGATATCTCTATACATACCGGACAATAATGGGAGACAACTCGCATCCATGGATTGGTTCAAAGAGATGGGAGTTTACACATATACTCAGCCATGAACTCTATAACCTCGGGCATATGTATGAGGCTGCCGTGGCTCATTATCAGGCAACAGGGAAGCGTTCCTTCCTTGATATTGCAATTAAATCGGCAGACCTCGTGGATCGTGATTTCGGATGGGGAAAGATTGAAAACTACCCGGGCCACCAGGAGATAGAGATAGGTCTGGTAAAGCTCTACAGGGTAACAGGCGAACAGCGGTACCTTGACCTTGCCAAATTTTTCCTTGACGTACGCGGACCGGAAGGTGATGAGTACTCACAGTCACATATGAAGGTGGTTGACCAGACAGAGGCAGTGGGACACTCAGTGAGGGCTGCTTATATGTATACAGGTATGGCTGATGTTGCAGCACTTACGGGTGATCAGGCCTACGTGGATGCCATTGGAGAGATATGGAAGGATATAGTATACAAAAAGATCTATGTAACCGGCGGAATAGGAGCTGCAGGTGGCAACGAAGGGTTTGCTGAGCCTTATCACCTGCCCAACCTGACGGCTTACTGTGAGACATGTGCTTCAATTGCCAATGTTTTCTGGAACCAGAGGATGTTCCTGCACCATGGTGAGGCTCATTACTATGATGTCCTTGAAAGAACCCTCTATAACGCACTGCTTTCAGGAGTGAGCCTTTCGGGTGACCTATTCTTCTATCCCAATGTGCTTGAGTCTACAGGAAGTCACCAGCGGCAGGCATGGTTTGGTTGCGCCTGCTGCCCTTCGAATATCTCGAGGTTTGTGCCATCCCTGCCCGGATATGTATATGCAAAAACAGGTAATGATATTTTTGTCAACCTCTACCTTTCAAACAGCGCAGAAATTGAGCTTGCTGACAACAATGTGGAGATAGTGCAGTCTACCCTCTACCCTTATGACGGCACTGTTGAGATAACAGTCAATCCGGAGACGGAGGGCAAATTCACTCTCAGGCTGAGAATACCGGGATGGGCTGAAAACAGTGCCATTCCGGGAGATCTATACACCTTCTCGGACAGTCAGGAGGGAACAGTATCACTCTATGTTAACGGGAAACCTGCAAAAATAGAGGAAGAGAACGGATATGTTGTACTGGACCGTAAGTGGAGCAGGGGTGATGTTGTTACATTAACCCTCCCTATGGAGGTTCGTACGGTGATTGCTGATGAGAGGGTGGAAGCTGATAATGGCAGGTTTGCAGTACAGAGAGGACCGGTAGTATATGCGGCTGAATGGGCTGATAACGATGGTGAGGTGCTAAACCTGGTCTTCAGTCCGGACGCAGAAATGAAAGTAATTAATGAGCCCGCGCTGCTGGATGGCACTACAGTGATTACCACTACTGCTACACCTGCACGGAAAAGTCTTGATGATGAGGTGCTGCTTGGTGAGATGCGCCCAATAACCCTTATTCCCTATCACCTCTGGAATAACCGTGGCCCGGGAGAGATGATGGTATGGCTTCCCTCAACACCTGAAGCTGCCAAGGCAACTCCTGCACCAACAATAGCATACAGGAGCGAAATTTCCGGAAGCAAGATGACCAGGGCTATAAATACCATTAATGATCAGTATGAGCCAAAAAGTTCTATAGACGGAACGCGGTCATACTATCACTGGTGGCCCGACAATAATCAGTGGGTATGGCTTCAGTATGATTTTGAAAAGCCTGAGACGGTATCATCTTCGGGCGTTTACTGGTTTGATGACCGTCCGCACGGCGGATGCCGGGTGCCTGCCGAATGGGAACTCCTTTACCTGAATAATGGCAGATGGGTGCCAGTGGAGACGGAAAGTGATTATACAATTACCCTCAATGGTTGGGACAGGCTATCCTTTAAACCGGTTAAGACAACTGCAATGAGGCTGAGGGTTAGGCTATCCACTGATTTCTCCTCAGGAGTACATGAGTGGGTGGTTGAATAGGTAAACCGACCTGAGAATATTAAGGGGTTATTCTGAATAAAACAGGATAACCCTTTTTATTGCCTCCTGGCATACCCTGCAGAATGCATCTGCTTCATTGCTCTTCATACGGCAGTTGGTCTGTGACCTGTATATCCCTTTGGCAGAATAGCCCGCCCCCTCAAACAGACCAACTACACCTGAGTAGGCCTCCTCAGCAGGTGTAGGAACAGGTACCGACGGGTCAATCATATCCTTCCACTTGCTTTCAAAATTGACCAGTGTGGTGATATTAGGTTCCCATGGTTCAACCGCAAGAGGATAGAACTCTTCATAAGCCACATCGGATGAGTAGTACTCATCACCCAGTCCGGCAAGGCCATGACCTAATTCATGGGTGAAAACCTGGGGCGTAAGAGGATGGTCAGAAGTTGTACCGCTGTAGTAGTTATACATGCCGCCGCCGCCATAGCTCTCACTGTTGATAAGCACAACAATATTGTCATGCGGTACTACGGCAGCGTAATCATTTACCCCTTTGATATCGAATGTGGTAAGATACCTGTCGACGTCAAAGGTGAAGTAACTGCTGTTAAGAGCGGTATTCCTGTAGATTCCTTCGCCCGGAATGTCTGTGCCTGACTCGGGTGATACAGCCTCAACGGCCCATATATTTATTTTGCCCATCATCTCATCGTAAGGCTGATATGAGAATAGTACATCCGCCAGTCTCCTTACATCATTTCTGAATTTCTCCATCGCGTCAGCCGTGTAGCCCTCGGCAATAAATACAATATCAAGTGACTTGTGGGGATCTCCCTCGCCCGCAATTCTGGTAAAGGCCGCATCAACAACCGGTTCTGATCTTATAAAATAGTTTTCAGGATCT
Organism: Bacteroidales bacterium; assembly: GCA_020201035.1. GTDB lineage: Bacteria > Bacteroidota > Bacteroidia > Bacteroidales > VadinHA17 > JAIVHO01. Next base: position 21,426 of record JAIVHO010000042.1, on the reverse strand, counting down.
ATTATTGTTTCGTAGATGGCAGAGAAATCTCCGTCCTTCTTCCTCAGGCTGAGGACAAATTTAACCTTATCAAGAGGATAGGGGAATGTGGCAACCTCGTAGAAAGCCCTTTCCATGATTTTGGCTTCAGCAGTGGTCTGCCACTCCTGGTAGAGTGAACCGTAGCCCTTTGAGTAGATTAGGTGACCCGACTCCAAATCAAAAATTTCATACTTCAGGTTGCCATATCCGAAGGGATCGGTAAGATTAACCAGAGACCCTCCCCAGTGCGGCTCCTGTTTCATCTCCAGAGGGTAAACAGTGCTTTTGGCATGATTGCCGGCAAGCATAAAGTCAAACCTCAGCGTTTTGTCAGTAAAATAGTTATCAAACCTGATCTGTGCTGTTGCTGTTACTTCAAGAATAAGCAGCAGCAGGAGTAGAGACTTTTTTATCATTTTATCCTTATTTTAACGGAACATAACCTGAACTGTCCGGAGCAGTTTGCTCGGATCAGATATCAAACTATCGCCTTCAGTGATGTTTTGGGGTTTAAAGCTACAAAAAAATATACTCTGTCTCCTGTTTTTTGGCTACTTTTGAGGGTGTGTAATTGACCCGGAAAAGTAAAACCGTAATACCAGTATTGTCTATGTTAGAAAATTTTGATCCATCCAGGTTCCTCTATGAACTTTTTCTCAGTATTGGTATGAGCAAGGCCATGGCCGTATTATCACGTACGGTAATTATTGTCCTTATTGTTGTTATCCTTAGCTGGCTGGCAAACAGGCTTGCACGGTTTATTATTAACCGTGTTGTGGTAGTAGTGGTGAGGAAAACGAAATTTGACTGGGATGATATATTCCTTGAGTCAAAGGTATTCAGGAACCTTTCGCATATTGCACCAGCCATGGTTATATGGTCAATGGCAGGATGGGCCATTGGGGATTATCCAAAGTGGCTTGATTTTGTGCGTGAGCTAACCTATCTCTATATGATTGTGGCGCTTACCCTTGTTGTAAACTCTTTTATAAATGCCTGGCATGAGATATACAAGAGGTTGCCAATATCGGCCCACAGGCCAATTACCGGATATATTCAGGTTTTAAAGATTGTTGTTATTTCGGTTGTGGCACTGATAATAGTAGCCGTTGTATTTGACAAGGAGATTTTAAAAATCCTGACCGGACTGGGAGCAATGGCCGCAGTGCTGATTCTGGTCTTTCAGGATACCATACTGGGTCTTGTGGCAAGTATTCAGTTGTCAGCCAACGAGATGGTGAAGCCAGGAGACTGGATATCAATGCCGTCAAGAGGTGTTGACGGCACTGTAATGGATATTACCCTCTACACGGTCAAGGTCAGGAATTTTGACCAGACAATACTAACCATACCTACCAACAGTCTGTTAAAGGAGTCATTCCAGAACTGGACGGGGATGGAGGAGTCCGGAGGCAGGAGGATAAAGAGGGCAATAAATATAGATATGCAGTCGGTGCGGTTCCTTGATGACACGATGAAGGAGAAGTTCAGGAAAATAGAGATACTGCGTGACTATATAAACCTTAAAGATGATGAGATAGCCACCTATAACAAGGAGCACGGTATTAATGACTCTGTTCTGGTAAACGGTCGCAGGATGACCAATCTGGGAACATTCAGGGCCTATCTGGGCGAATACCTCGGAAGGCATCCCAAAATAAAGCAGGAAATGACATTCCTGATACGGCATCTTAATCCCGGCGAAACAGGTCTGCCGATAGAGATCTATGTATTCAGTGCTGACCAGGAGTGGGCAAAATATGAATCATTGCAGGCTGATATTTTTGATCATATTCTGGCTGTACTGCCGGAGTTTGAGCTCCGGGTCTTCCAGAACCCTTCAGGCAGCGACTTCAGGAAGCTGACATCTGTTACTGATAGCTAAGAACGTCCACCCCTCTGCCTTACCGTTTCGTAAAGCATAATCCCTGCTGCCACTGATACGTTAAGCGATTCGGTGGTTCCGGTGATGGGTATCATTACCGTGAGGTCAGCCTCTTCAAGGACTTCCCGGCTTATTCCTCTGTCCTCTGATCCCAGCACCAGCGCTGCCGGTCCTGTGAGATCGGCATCCTGCAATCCTGTTTCGCTCTTCTCAGAACTGCAGATAATCTTTACCCCGCTCTCCTTTAGATAGGCGATGGTTCGCATAATACTTGAAGTGCGGCATACAGGCAGAGTATGAAGTGCTCCTGCAGAGGTTTTGAGTGCATCGGCATTTACCCTTACACTTCCCTTTTCCGGGAGGATTATCGCATCGGCACCAAAGCATTCTGCCGAGCGGGCTATAGCTCCGAAATTACGCACATCAGAGATACCATTAAGTATCAGCAGCAGTGGATCTTTCCCCTTTTCAAAGAGGAGGGGCACTATATTCTCAATATTCTGATACTCTATCGCCGCCAGCCAGGCTATTACCCCCTGATGATTTTTCCTTGAGTACTGAACAAATCTCTCTGCGGGAGCTGTGTTCCATGGTATGGCTTTTTCCCGCAGGAGGGCAGTTAACTCCCGGTAGAGTGCTCCCTGCAAACCGTTCTTAATAATAATCCGGTCGAAAGGTTTTCCGGCCTTAAGAGCTTCAATTACAGGCCTCAGCCCAAAAATCATATCCTGTTCCTGTTCCATATCAAAATCAAAGGTTTGTAGGGGTATCTGTTCTGAATACCACACCGTTTCTCCAGCTTCTGACGGCATCTTCCCACAGGGTTGTGAGACTCTCCTCCCTTAAAAGGATGTAATCGTTATTGCTGAAACTGTTTTCCCTGAGGCTGAAGTTGAACCAGAGCAACTGCTCTTCGACCCTGTACCTTATTCCCCAGCCTGTTTTTACCCTGGGACGTTTATAGCCCCATCGCTCACCGTCAACAGTTCTGTATACCTTGTCGGGCGGACCGTAAATAATATATATCATTCCACGGTCGGTTCTCCATCCCTCCTTGTATGAAGTAAAATAGAGGTTTGCATACAGGACCCGGTTGTAATAGATTCTAATCAGTTCCCTTGCCTGCTCCATATTATTGGTAGTGCTTACCCAGAAATTGTCAAGTGCAATTTTTGGTCTGGGATGGTTTAGCATGGTATCTACAGCTGTAGGGTCGGTAAGGTAGATTAATGGCTTAATCATTGCCGCGGGCCGGTTCATAATGGGATAGTCATCACCGAAATTGAACAGTGTATAACCCTCTGTTTCCAGGGAGTCAGCCCTGAAATGGTATACTCCACGGCGGGGTAGCATAATGGGTATTGTATCACTATACGGCAGCGAAACTGCCTGTTCGGGAACCATCTCTATCTGCCTCTGCGGCAGCAGGAGATATGGCTTATCCGGTACCCTGTCCCAGGGGAGGTAGTAATCAATACGCAAAGAATCAACAGGGCTGTTGGGGAAGAGGATATTGACGAATTCATTTTCTCTCAGAACGGGGGTGTAAATCTCCTTGTAATCAAAATGGCTCCTTATCCTGAAGTTATATCTGTTGTATCTGTTCCGTTTATCAAAGCGGATATACTTCTGGGTTCTGGTGTTTCTGACAATATCGCGTACTACAATCTCCACTTCATAGATTGAACCGGCCGGTGCTTCAAGAGGGATATTAAAGATATAGTCGGACCGGCCCTCTTCTTCAGGCAAAATAAGATTCTTCATAGCAGTATCAACGGGCATTCTTCCTGCACTGATATCGAACAGCCTGTACATAAGTACCATGGTCGCCTGTGATCTGCCTTGCGGATTGGCCTGACTGAAGTTCAGGTTACTGGCGTAGAATTTAAGTGAGAGTTCTGTTATGTCATCACTCTGGTGAAAGATTCTGTAAACGGGAGGAGCCTGGCTCCTGAGAGGGTTATAGATGTAGGAGATATCATTGGGATCACGTACCTCTCTAACTGTAGCACATCCTGCAGCTGTTAGGATAAGCACTGCTATTACCATTGTCCATGAAGATATCCTCATATCGTCTCTCCTGTTTGGTAAATTTAATAAACTTTATCCGTTTTGCGCTCAACCCACCTGACCCTTATTCTGCACAGCTCCCTGTTATCTCCTGATCGTTTCACTGAATGCAAGAAATTCCTGCTTTCGTTCTCTCCTGAATCACCTTTTGCGGAATCCCCTTTTCCGGAATGACCTGCTCCTGAATAGCCCTCCTCTGAATGACCTAATTCTGAAATACCCTCTCTTGAATGATTCCCCCCTGCATCTTCCTCCTCCGAGATGCTTATTGAAACCTCGTCGCCCGGAAGTGACTCGGACATGTAATTGGCCTCAACACCCCGTATCTCATTATTCATTCTGAAATCTAGCGGGTAGGCATCCAGGGCCCACTGGAGGTATTTGACATTGTTTACATGAAGATTGACATCCAGATCACTGTACCTGACGGGGAAAGGGAGCGTATTGTACCTGCCCTCGCCTGGTGCCGGCAGTTTGACCGGATTCCTGCCGAGTGATTGCCTCTCTGGAAATATGTCACCCGTCTCACTCAGTATGCTGCCTGGTCTTACCGGTCGCCTCGTAACCGCATCAAGAATCAGCCATGCTGAGGTGGCTCCTCCTATAAGTTTTCCCGAAGAGTCTCTGATATCAAAATCACGCATGGCAAATATCCCGTCCACTCCCCTGGGCCAGGTCCTTATCACTATTTCACTGCCTCCACCGGGTATACTCTCCATCTCTGCCGCCATTCTTGAAAGCACCCAGAATTGTTTTTTTTTCATAAGTTCCTCCTTGCCCCAGTTGAGAGCATCAGCATGCGCAGCGGCAATATCCTGGAGATAGTTGAATAGTGAGGGCGGACTCATCCTGCCCTCTGTATCAGCTTCGTATGTGTGGATTCTGAACTTCCTCTCCAGTTCCATTATCATTTCTCGTCTACATTGTTTTGATCCATCGACTCAATTTTCAGTGAAATCTCTTCCCACCGCCTCATTAGTTCCTCCATCTCATTACGTACCCCTTCATACCTGAAATATATTTCATCATCCCCGGCTCCATCACCTACTTTACCTTCTGTTGACCCGGTCATCTCAGGGTTGCTCAGTATCTCCACCAGCCTCTCCTTCTCCTTCTCCAGATTCTCTATACGGTGTTCCATTTCGGTCAGCTCCCTGCGCGACTTCCTTAACTCCTTCTCCTTCTCCCTGCGTGCAAGATATTCATCCCTGGAACTCTTCTCACCGCTCTTTTCACTGTTTTTTCCGCTGCTCTTTGTTGCGGCCGAAACAGCTGCCTTACGCTCAATCTGCTTCAGGTTCTCCAGCTTCCTGCTCCTGAGGAAATCATATATTCCTCCGAGGTGCTCCCTTATTTTGTGGTGCCTGAATTCAAACACTTTGGTAACCAGTCCGTCAAGGAAATCCCTGTCGTGAGATACAACAATTAGCGTGCCATCATAGTTGATAAGAGCCTGTTTGAGAATATCCTTTGATCTCATATCCAGATGATTGGTTGGCTCATCAAGAAGCAGAAGGTTATAAGGTTCAAGTAAAAGCCTGATAAGAGCCAGTCGGGACCTCTCCCCTCCTGACAGAACCTTCACCTTTTTGTCAATATCATCACCTCCAAAGAGGAAAGCGCCCAGTATTGCCCTGAGTCGCGACCTGATATCGCCTGTGGCGATATTGTCAATTGTTTCAAAGACTGTAAGGGATTCATCCAGAAGCTCATCCTGGTTCTGGGCAAAATATCCAGTGCGGGTATTGTGTCCTAGCTTAATTTTTCCCGTATAATTGGTTTCACCCGTTATGATTCGCGAAAGGGTGGTCTTACCCTCACCGTTACGGCCTACAAAGGCTACCTTTTCGCCTCTCTGTATAGTTACGTCAATATTGTTCAACACATTGAGGCTGCCATATGACTTTGAGAGGTTTTCGGTTTCTATCACTATGGTCCCTGATCTGGGTGCCGGGGCAAACCTGATTGAAATGGCAGAATTATCCTCCTCGTCAATCTCTATCCTGTCAACCTTGTCGAGTTGCTTTATTCTCGACTGCACCTGCACAGCCTTGGTAGCCTTGTATCTGAACCGCTCAATAAACTTCTCGGTGTCCTCTATCATCTTCTGCTGGTTACGATAAGCAGAGAGCTGCTGTTCCCTTCTCTCTGCGCGCAGTTCAACGTACTTTGAGTAGGAGACCTTGTAATCATATATCTTTCCTGCCGATATCTCAAGGGTACGATTAGTTACATTGTCGAGAAATGCCCTGTCGTGTGATACAAGCATCAGTGCTCCGGGGTATGATGTCAGAAAAGATTCAAGCCATTCGATAGATTCAATATCAAGATGATTTGTGGGCTCATCGAGCAGTAGCAGGGAGGGTCTCTTAAGGAGAAGTTTGGCCAGCTCAATCCGCATTCTCCATCCTCCGCTCAGTTCTGATGTAGGTCTCAGAAAATCGGTACGCTCAAATCCCAGTCCGGTCAAAGCCTGCTCGGCATCCGCCACATAGCTGTTTCCACCGTTGATGTTGTAGAGCTCCTGCATATCTGCAAGCCTGTTGCACAGTTCCAGATACTCACCGGAGTGGTGATCTTCTCTTCCCTCCAGCTGTCCGGTGATATCCTCTATCTCATGCTCAATCTTTTTAATTTTGGTGAAACTGCTGATTGTCTCCTCCAGCACAGAGTTTTTGTTACGCAGTTTCATATGCTGTGGCAGATACCCTATCGTGGTAGCCGACGGAACCATCACACCTCCTGAAGTAGGAGACTGAAGTCCGCTTATTAAACGCAGCAGAGTCGTTTTGCCGGCACCATTCTTACCGGTCAGTCCAATCCGGTCTCTTGACCCCACAAGGAAAGAGACATCGGAAAAGAGAACAAAGTCACCAAAATAGACGCTTAAATTATCAACAGAAACCATCTTCAACCAATCTTTGAGGTGCAAAGATAACTATTTGTGGCAGACCTTTCCGGATTGTTCAATGGAGCCTCCCTGATATTTTTTTTATCTTAATCTTTTTAATCTGGTCTCCGCTGTGTAACTTACCGTTTTTATTTTTCAGCCCTGGAGTGAGAAATGGGAAGCTTTTTCCCAGGATGCGGTGCGTCAAATTGTTGTCACAAGGAGAGGCACGATTTAATCCCGGGGAAAAGCACGACTTTATTACGAGGAGAGGCACGGTTTAATTATAAATTGAGACGATGGCAGGGGAGAGGGGGATTACCCGGAATGCATCATATAACGATGGGATGAATGATCATCTCTCGGGGTTACGCTATGCGCAGATGATACAGCAGGCCCTGATGCCGCCTGCCGAACAGCTCTCTTCACTTCTTAAGAATCATTTTGTTTTTTTCAGACCACGCGATATTGTAAGCGGCGACTTCTACTATGCTGCCACCTCGGGGGAGTATATAATCATTGCTGCCGGTGACTGCACAGGTCATGGAGTGCCAGGGGCCCTCCTCTCCATTCTTGGGATCAGTTTCCTGAATGAGATAATCCAGATAAAAGCAGTGCCCCGTGCAAACAGGATCCTTAACCGGATGAGGGAAAAAATGATGGTTGCACTGAATCAGAAAGGTGTGGTAGCAGAAAAAAAGGATAGTATAGATATTGCAATCTGCGTTATTGAACCTATGCATGGGATTATTCAGTATGCAGGAGCAAACAGGCCACTGATTATGATCCGTAATGGCCGGATTAAAGAGTTTAAACCTGACAAGATGCCTATAGGTATAGCCCCTCTTGAGGAGAGGTCTTTCATCAATCACAGGATAGAGCTGGAAGAAGAAGATAGTTTCTACCTCTTTTCAGATGGTTTTATTGACCAGTTTGGCGGCGAGAGGAATAAGAAGTTCAAATCGGGAAAATTCAGGGAGATGCTCCTCTCCCTGCAGGAAAGGCCAATGAATATGCAGCTTAAGATAATTGAAAAAACCTTTTATGACTGGAAGGGATCAAACCCCCAGGTAGATGATATACTTATTCTTGGATTTGAAATTTAGCCCATGAGATTGACAGCCTTCAGAATAGAAAATTTCAGGTCAATAGTCGATACAGACTGGCGACCGGTATCACCCGATAATATTACATGTCTGATTGGTCAGAACGAGTCGGGAAAAACCTCGGTGCTTGAGGGACTCAGTCTCTTCTTTACGGGGGAGATATCGGAGGATGTACTGCGTAGTGACCTCTCGCTGCCTGTAGTAAGTTGCCGGTTTCAGCTGCAGGGAAACTCACCCGCTTCCATGTTTCCCTCGGCAGATCGTGAGCTGGTAACACTGCTTGGCTCCCTGCAGGAGATTACCCTGGTACGAAAATGGCGGGCCGACCTGGAGTCTGATCTCTATGCAGGCGGAGAAGTGGAGGAGTACTATTCACGGCTTGCAGCCGACAGGGAAAAGGAGACACTCTCTACCCTCGACAGACTAAGGGAGTCTGAGACTGATATAGTTGATGCCAGAGAGAGGGCTGGCCAGCTTGAAAAGGAGATTGCACTCCTCAGGAATCAGAGTGAATCTCTCACTTCAGAAAACAGGCCGGCCAGGATATTCAGATGGAAGGGCTGGGGGGCCGGTACGACAGTTAGCGATGAGTCAGTGGCAATAGGAGAGAAACTGGATAAGCGCAATGCTGAACTGGCTGAGAAGAAGAGCTTCCTTGAAGGAGTTTCAGGTATTGCAAGGGGATTGGATGAACTTAATGCTATATCTTCCAGGATAGCGGAGGCGGAGGATACCCTGAGGGAGATTTCGGCACTGCTGGAGGAGAGGCACCAGACAATGACACTGCTGTCGGGTCAGACAATGGATGAGCTTTCTGCGGGATCATGGGAGAAAGTGCTGCGTGATTACAGAGATGTGTTATCCCTGTTGTCATCCCTCAGGGAATCATGGTCGGAGCAGGTTGCAGTGTGCGGATTTCTGACTGACGGACTGCAGTACGAGAGTGCCCGGATAGGGGCAGGAAAACTGTTCGGGAAGAGAAGGGCTGAGCCTGCACTTGATGAGATGGGAGAGGAGTTCTTTAAGGAGGTTCCGGAGTTTCATATGTTTGAGGACTTTGGCAGCCTGCTGCCAAACCGTATTGATCTGGAAGATATCGTTACAGGCAACGACAGGGTGGAAGGGTATAAGGCGGCACGTAATTTTCTGACGATAGCGGGTCTTGATTATAACTTTTTTCAGCAACCTTCATCCAGGATACTTAAGCAGAAGATCGAAAACCTGAATGACAGGCTAACACATAACTTTCAGGAGTTCTGGCAGCAGTATGTGGGGAGGCACAATAAGATAAGGATTAACTTTGAGCTTGACCATTACAGTACAAATCATGGTGATAAAGCAGGAAAACCATACCTGGAGTTCTGGGTTAAGGATGAGGGAGAGAGGCTCTATCCCAAGCAGCGCAGCAGGGGTGTAAGATGGTTCCTCTCATTCTACCTTGAGCTAATGGCTGCTGCCGGCAGGGAGAACAGGCAGATGGTCCTGCTGGTGGATGAACCGGGAGTATCATTGCACGCAAGAGCGCAGGAGGATGTGCTAAAGGTTTTTGAGGATATAAGGGGGAATATCCAGGTAATCTATACAACCCATTCACCACACCTTGTAGATATAAATAAACTGCATCGCGTGCTGGCAGTGCAGAGGGATGATACCGACAACCACCGCAGCGCCACTACAATACTGGATGCCATAAGCCTGGTAAATGCTTCCCCTGACACACTCTCTCCGCTACAGAGTATTATGGGTAACCCTATTGGAAACAGCGAATTTGCGGTTGACAAGGTAAATATTATTGTTAACGACATAGGAACATATTACCTGCTGACTGCGGCTGTAAGACTTGCCGGATTCAGGAGTAATCTCCACTTTATACCATCTGTAAACAGCTCATCTGTACCTCTGATGTGCAATATTCTTCTGGGATGGGGAATGAAGTTTGCAGTCCTGCTTTTTGAGGCAGACAGGGAAGAAAAGGTGGAGGAGCAGCTCAGGATGATGGCTCTGGGTGAATCGGATGACGGACCAGGAATTATCATTAACGTACCTCAGGGATTCCGTAATGGTGAGGATCTCTTTTCCACTCTGGATTTCAAGAACCATATCCTGCATACCCGGGAGGGAATTACAACCCTCAACTCTGAATATGTACGGGATAATGAAATGCCACGCAACTTCCTGTTTAGCAAGTTTCTTGCAGATGTGGATGCAGGTCGCATAAAGTCCTCCCAGCTGGACGAGGAGACTACCGAAAACCTGGATATGCTGATATCCATCCTTGAGAAGTATTGATTGCCCCATACCTGTCGATAGTGTCAGGTAATTATATCATTAGGAACAATCCCGCTTTCTCTATTCCTTCTTAGCGGTGGAGATTCCAAATGGTGCATAAAGCGCACACCTGCCAAAAAGTGCGGTGCCAAGAGGTATCAGGGCCAGCAGCCCCCACCAGCTGTTAAAATAAAGCCCTGCAGCACCTATTGCAAGTCCCAGGACTATCCTGATGATTTTGTCTGTTTTGCCTACGTTGCACTTCATGATCCGGTTTATTGATTATTGATAATGAAAACTATTCAAACCTCTCTGTATAAAGATACTGTTCAGATATAGTAACAAAGAAGAATAGTGATTGTTTAAAAATGTAAATTAAACCGCCGGATAGGTGAGCTGCTCTGCTATCCGGCAGTGATCAGGGCTATGATAACCCGCTTTTTTTGTTTAACTTTATAGGTTGAGGGACAGATACAAAATGAAACGAACATGATATTTTTTAAGCATAAATATCACAAAAGGATATGTTTAAAAAATTATTATGCTAGAGCGAAGCGGTTCCATCCGTTCTCAAATATTTAATTAACATATTGTCAGATGTATACAAAATTTTAAACGTATGAAAAAATTTAACAGGGTACTTATAGCACTTGATTACGACCCAACAGCCACTGAGGTGGCAGAAAAGGGATTTTTGCTGGCCAGATCAATGGATGCTGAATTGATACTGCTACATGTTGTATCAGATATGGTTCTATATTCCAGTGCTGATTATTCCCCGATAATGGGCTTTACCGGCTTTAATGATATGAGTCAGATACAGATGGAAAGAACCGATGAACTGAAAAATGTTTCCAGGAAATACCTTGAAAAAACAAGGCAGCACCTTGGAGATGAAAATATTAAAATCGTTGTGGAAGAGGGCGACTTTGCTGATACCATAATATCCGTTGCAGGTAAGATGGGGGTGGATATGATAGTTATGGGCTCGCATAGCCGCAAATGGCTTGAGGAGATACTGGTAGGGTCAGTTACAGAAACCGTTCTGCGCAGGACTGAGGTACCACTCTTTATTGTGCCAACCAAGCAGAAGAAGTAAAACGGTAACTATCTGATAACAGATTCGCTATCCGGATATCCCCGACTGAACCCCTCTTACCAGATCAGGCATTTATCCTATAGCTCACCGATATTGTTCTTGCTAACCTGCGTAATGAGAACTTTTTAGCAGGAGAGCTTGCCAGGGAAACAGATATGAGTCATTATACGATTCATCGCAGACTCTCTGATACCTCATAAGATAATCAAATCCAGTCCTTACAATTGATTAAAACCTGCCAGACGGGTTGGCAATGGCAGAGATGGTAAACAGGAAGATCTGCAGGCTTGTTTGCAATAAAGAGCCGTTAGACTGAGAGGTTAATTTCATAATTTAGGGAGAAACAGGGTCAGACCTTTATAAATGCGTGAATAATGCAATTCATATTAATAATTGTGTAATAAAAGCGGCAAGTAAAGAACTCATCTTTGTATCGTGAAAAATTCTTCACAAATTAATTCCAAAGATTATGAAAATTAAATCAAACACTCTATTATCTGCAATTGCCGTTTTCTCAATTGGAACAGCCATTATGATTACAGGTTGTGAGAAAGAGAACGAAAACGTGAATGCGGATAATCCGGATCCTATTCCTTCTCAGTCGATTGAAATGGCTAGTCCTGATTTGAAAGATGTAGCTAATTTTGCTGTTTTGGCGGGGTCTGCAGTTACAAATACAGGTGCAACTGCAATTACCGGCGATATCGGTTTAAGTCCTGGTACCTCTGTCGGTGGCTTCCCTCCCGGAGTAATTACGGGAGCAATTCGTATTAATGATGAGTTGGCAACTCAGGCAAAACTTGATGCCACTGAAGCATTTAATGATCTGGCAGGAAGAACCAGCACCGATATTGTAACATTGTCAGGTAATATTGGCGGATTAACACTTACCCCAGGTTTATATAAGTCTACCTCAACCCTGTCAATATCTTCAGGTGATCTTACCTTTGATGCAATGGGAGATGAAAATGCAGTATTTATTATCCAGATTGCATCTTCATTTACCACAACCTCAGGCCGAAAGGTTATTCTTAAAGGACAGGCCAAGGCCTCCAATATCTACTGGCAGGTTGGAAGTTCTGCAGCTTTTGGTACTACTACGGTATTTAAAGGAACAATTTTGGCTTTGCAATCTGTCACTTTTAACACGGGAGCGACACTTGATGGAAGGGCTATTGCCAGAAATGGTGAAGTTACAATGGATGGAAATACAATAGTAAATCAGTAATCAGCAAACTGATTTAAAATGGAGAGTTGCAGATTCTGTAACTCTCTTTTTTTACCCCACGCAGAGAAATGGAGAAATAGTAAATGATATAATTCATTTAATTGTTTGTCTAACAGCCACAAGGGTGTTACACAATTCCTTTGTAAGGAGAAATAAAATATTCACAAATAAATACGATTGACATGTTTAAAGGAAAAGTGTTACCAGTCATAGCTATGCCAGTGATTGTTTTATTGGCCGGTTGAATTAATCGCCGTTCAGGAAGCGCCGCCCGACAGCTATGTTGCTTTTAATGCTGCCGGAGCCAATAAAGCGTTCTCCACGTGGTCACTGGAAGTCAGGGATGAAAAAGGATCACTGCAGACTTTTGGACCCTATTCACGGGAAAATGTTAGCATTCCGGGTAAAACGTTTTTGGGAACACGTCCTTCAGGCGACATCATGGTAACTATGGTAGGGAAAACCAGGAGTGGAAAAATTGTGAAGGAAGAGAACAGATGTTAAATTTGAAGTTTACGGATTCGGTGAAGATGATAAACTGGCCTCTTTTTTAGTTGTGGATAACCGGGCCAGACCTCATCAGATTGAATTGTATTTAAATATTTATTATATTTGATTAATTCTATATACCGACGCTTGAAACTCTTCATAAAAAATATGGTTTGTGCCAGGTGCAAAATGGTGGTTAAGACCGATTTGGATAAGCTCGGCCTTCACTATACGATGGTTGAACTGGGTGAAGTGGATATTATGGAGGAGATTTCAGAATCTCAGTTTAAGCTGCTGGATTTATCATTAAGGGAATCCGGGCTTGAGTTGATGGATGATAGTCAGACAATTCTGGTAGAGAGGATAAAAACAACTATTATTGAGCTGATCCATTTTAACGACTCTCAGATTAAAATAAATCTGTCAGATCACCTTAGCGAAAAACTCAATTACAACTATGCATACCTGTCAAGCCTGTTTAGAAAGGTAAAGGGAACAACCATAGAGAAGTATTATCTTTCGCATAAGATTGAGCGGGTAAAAGAGCTTATAGTGTATGATGAGCTTAATATTACCGAAATTGCCATTATAATGCATTACAGCAGTGTGGCTCATCTCTCTAACCAGTTTAAAAAAATGACAGGTCTTACCCCATCGGATTTTAAGAACCTCAGATACAAAAGGAGGAGTATGCTGGGTGAATTTTGATGACATATTAATAATTCCCTTCTGGTCGTGTGATTAAATCTCTTCTAAGAAAAAACCATCGGGTTTCTTTGTGAACATTTTTCTTCAAACGGGTTAGGTAAGAGGCATATTATAAGATTGATACTTTCTGTTTATTTTGTAAATGGCAGTATCTGAAACCGATGAAAAGCAAAACGTGATACCTGTAAATAATGTAACTTAACCGGATAATTATATAACAACTACATGAAGTTGTGGTGCTACCTTTGTGGCAATAAGGAGTTTATCACCGTCTAATTACAAACTCCCAAAAATCAAGATTATGATTACTTCTGGCACCAAAGGCTACTGGAACGAGAAAAAGATGAAACTGAGGCAAAAGTATCCTGTTCTTACTGATGATGATCTGTGCTACAGCGATGGTAAAGAAAAGGTTATGCTGGAAATACTCAGCTACAAACTGGGTGTAACTGAACATGAAATGGTACGGATACTTGTTGATCTTTGAATAAGCTTTTCAGGGATACTAAATGGAGAGGATTTGACAAACGTTTCTGAAGGGGATAGTAATGTATCTCTTTCCTGCAGTTAAGTAACAGATCAGTCATGCAACATTTAAAAGTATGATTCACACTCAGTTTACTAATAGTTATTAGTGACACCTTGAGGGAGGACAAAGCATTGGTTAAAAGTTTATAATAAACCGGATCTGAATGAAGCTTTTTATAAAATACATGGTAAGTATGCGCTGCAAAATTGCGGTAAAAGAGGTGCTGAATAAATCAGGCCTCCATTACATTATGGTTGATTTAGGAGAAGTTGAGATAATGGAAGATTTATCACCGGAGCAGAGGGAGCAGTTAAGGTTAGCTTTACAATCTTTAGGGCTTGATTTAATGGATGATAAAAGGGCTGTGCTGATTGAAAGAGTGAAAAATACTATTATTGATATGGTTCACAAACCAAATGAGGCGATGAAAACAAAACTTTCAGTCTATCTGAGCCAAAAATTTAATTATGACTATACCTACATGTCTAACTTATTCTCAGAAGTTCAGGGAACCACAATCGAACAATTTTTGATTTCTCAGAAAATTGAGAGGATAAAGGAATTATTGATTTACGATGAATTAAACATTACTGAGATTGCATATATCATGAATTATAGCAGCGTGGCTCATCTGTCAAATCAGTTCAAAAAAGTGACAGGATTATCACCTTCTCATTTTAAAAAGTTTAAGAGCATAAAACGAATTCCGATAGAGGATGTGGGGAAAGGGAGAAAATAAATGGAAAACTATGGAGCAATTTAAAACAGAGAGATCACGATATGCGCGAAGCCTGATTGAGGCTAGCCTGGATCCCCTTTTTACAATCAGCCTGGAAGGGAAAATTACCGACCTGAATAAAGCTTCAACAGACATCATTGGCAATACCAGGGAAAACATTATTGGAACGGATTTCTTCGGATACTTCACTGAACCTATTAAGGCCCGTGAGGTATATCAGGATGTATATAAAAATGGTTTTGTGACAAATTCTCCTTTAACGATCAAGGATAACAAACTAACCGATGTTCTTTTCAACGGATCTGTTTATAAAGACGATGCGGGTAATGTTCTTGGAGTTGTTGTGGTGGCAAGAGATATTACTGAACAGAAGAGAATTGCCACTAAACTGAATGAAGCCATTGTCTTTGCGGAGTTAACAACAGATATTGCTGAACAGGCGAAAAGCAAGGCCGAAAGGGCAACATTGATAGCAGAGAATGCTGTTAAAGCAAAACAGCAGTTTCTGTCAAATATGAGTCATGAGATCCGTACACCAATGAATGCTATAGTCGGATTTACCAAAGTGTTATTTAAAACGGATCTAACTGTAAAACAAAAGGAATATTTGTCAGCAATTAAGATGAGCGGCGATGCATTAATTGTCCTCATCAATGACATACTCGATCTGGCCAAGGTAGATTCAGGGAAAATGACATTTGAGAAGATCCCATTTAAAATCTCGCTATCATTATCAGCAATGATTCACCTGTTTGAAACAAAAATCAGGGAAAAAAATCTTCAGGTGTTTAAAGAATATGACAACAGTATCCCGGATGTCCTTGTTGGGGACCCTGTTCGTCTGCACCAGATTATTTTAAATCTTGTAGATAATGCAGTAAAGTTTACCAGCACCGGGAGCATTACCGTCAGTGCCCGTTTAACTAAAGAAGATGAAGAGAATGCAACAATTGAGTTTTCAGTTACCGATACAGGAATTGGGATAGCTGAAAATAAACTTACCAGTATATTTGAGAATTTTCAACAGGCTTCAAGCAATACATCAAGATTGTATGGCGGTACCGGCCTGGGGCTTGCCATAGTCAAAAATCTTGTTGAAGCACAGGGAGGATCAATTGTCGTAAAAAGTCAGATTGATACTGGCACCACATTTAGTTTTACTTTGAATTTCAGGAAAACTGATTCCCTGGATGAATCAGAGGAAGATATAGAGGAATTTGCTCCCGGGATAAAAAATATTAAAGTACTGGTAGTGGAGGATATTTTACTTAATCAGCTTTTAATGAAAACCCTCCTCGACGACTTTGGCTTTCAAAGGGATATTGCAGAAAATGGAAAAATTGCCATTGAAATGCTAATAAAGGATGACTATGATATAATACTTATGGATTTACATATGCCGGTGATGAATGGGTTTGAGGCTACCGGATATATCAGGAATGAGTTGAATAATGATATTCCAATCATAGCATTGACTGCTGATGTTACAACTGTCGATCTGGAAAAGTGCAGGCTCGTAGGAATGAATGATTATATAGCCAAACCCGTGGATGATAGACTATTATATAGTAAAATAGTCTCTGTTTTAAAGAGATCTGTATATATCAAAAACGTTACTGATGAGGCAACTTTAAGAGATAAAGGGACAAAGTTCAGCTGCATTAATCTGGACGGACTGATTAAACGGACAAAGTCAAATCCAGTGGCTGTATTGGAAATAATCAAAGCTTATCTTGACCAGACCCCTCCATTGATAACTGCCATGAATAATGGATATAAGGATAAGGATTGGAATAAATTATATTCAGCAGTTCATAAAATGATTCCTTCATTTGGGATTATGGGAATAAAAACAGATTACGAAAATATGGCTAAGACAGTACAGGAATATGCAAGAGCCCCGGAACAAGCAAACGGAATATATGATCTTGTATCGCAGTTGAGCAATGTATGTACAAATGCTTGTACAGAACTTAAAGAGGAGTATGACAGGATAAAAAAAACAGGATTATGAACTCAGATATTAAAGTAAAACTATTTCTGGTTGATGATGATGCAGTGTTTCTGAAAACACTTGAAATGGAATTTCTGCAACATGCCAATTTTTCAATTGAGACATTTGCAACCGGTGAAGATTGCCTGGTTGCATTGTCACATAAACCAGATGCGATTATCCTGGATTACCTCCTCGACGGGATAGAAAAAAACGTGATGAACGGAATTGAGGTTTTGGACAGAATTAAGGCATATGATCCTGAAATACCTGTGATCATGCTATCTGCCCAGGATAAGATAGAGGTGGCTGTTGACTGCATGCATCATAAGGCCTTCGATTATGTGGTTAAAAGTGAAACTGCCTTTTTCAGATTACAGAAAATTATCCGTATAATTTTTAAATACAGGAAAATGGAGAAAACGCTTAACTGGTATATGGAAAGGATGTGACTTAAAATTGAATATTAATTAATAGCTATTATTATGAAAAGGATTGTAACAGTTTGTCTTGTTTTAATTTGTCTGATGCCCATGATCAGGGCACAGGATTATCGCACAGGAATTGGTCTGAGGAGTGGTTTTGCCAACGGCCTTACAATAAAGCATTTCACACATGAAAAAAATGCCCTTGAATTTTTAGTGGCAAGCAGATGGCGTGGAGTGGAACTAACAGTGCTTTATGAGATACATAACGAAGCATTTAACACACAAGGATTGAAATGGTATTATGGATTCGGCGGGCATGTTGGATTCTATGACGGGGATTATACAAATAAGTACTGGGGTGATCCTGGAACAAATTATACAGTTGTAGGTATCGATGGGATACTTGGTCTGGAATATAGTTTCAGCGAAGTGCCTTTAAATCTGGGTATCGACTGGAAACCCGCTTTAAATTTCATTGGTTATTCCGGCTTCTGGGCCGACGGGGGAGCGCTCTCGATACGATATGTTTTCTAATATCATAGATTCCGATATTGAATTACCGGTAAGGAAAGTGGGGCTGTTTCAATAACAGCCCCATTTTTGTATCTTATAAAAAACCGCCTCTGTTTCCAGAGACGGTTCCTTACCTAACCTAACCTAACCTAACCTAAACCTAAACCTAAACCTAAACCTAACCTAAACCTAAACCTAAACCTAACCTAAACCTAGTCTAATTTTTAAAACCTGAATCCCATTGAAGCTCCGAAACCTGTATGTTTCTTTGCTGCCTCATCGTTCGTAAACCATGCATTCTCCGGATTCACCTTCAGCATGCCTAATTGTGTGTTGAACTGTAAGAAGAGGCCTCCAGCCATTTCAAATCCGGCAAAAATGTTTCCGCCAGCATCATATGGTTTAAAATATGTTGTTGCCAAAGGGTCTGTAAGCTCTACTTTGTCCTGAAAGGATACATCAGTATCCAGAGAAGCGTCTCCTCCTGTGGTTGTAACTTTACCTCCAATACCGTAGCTTATATATGGTCCGAACCCCACCATAAAATAACCATTCCCCAGTTTCCCTTTGTAAACAAGATTTAATGGCAGCTCAACATAAGAGACTTTGGTTGAGCTGGTTATGCTGCCCGAGATGTTTTTGGCACCCTTTAAAGAATAGAGAACGCCTGGCTGAAAATAGAATTCAGGCGCAATCGGTATCTGAATATTAAAACCGGCGTGATAGCCAATCAGCAAATCATTGTCAAGCTCATCTCCTGAATGGTCTGTTCCCGTAAGCGTCTGGAAGTTGACTCCTCCGAGGATTCCAAATGACGTTTTCCCATTACCAGTAGACTGGGCCATTGCCGACGAAGCCGAAAGAAAGAGTATTATTCCAATTGTAAATAGTCTTGTTATCATTTTATCTGTTGTTTAATTAATTAATGTGTTATATCTCTGATCGTAAATTCCGGTGGAATAAGTTTACTTCTATTTTTTTGCTGCAGCTTCAGCTTCAGCAATCATCTTTTCATTTGCAGTAATAAGAAACTCAACCCTGCGGTTCTGAATTTGCCCGGATTCTGAATCATTGTCATATTTAGGAAGCGTTTCCCCAAATCCTTTGATGTTTAAGCGGCTGTCGCTAATTCCTTTGTCCGCCAAATAACCTGATACTTCATTTGCCCGTTCTTCTGACAACCTCTGGTTATAGGCTAAGCTACCTGTGTTATCGGTATGTCCCTGTATTTCAATGTCAGTTTCCCTGTATTCATTCAGAACAATAACAAGTTTATCAAGGTTTTCCTTAGCAGGATATGATAAAGCAGATTTATCAAATCCAAACAGTATGTTACTGCTGAACTCCACAACAATACCTTCACCTACCCGTTCAACCTTAGCGTCCGGCACCTTGCTTTGTATCTCTTCGGCCTGCTTATCCATTTGACTTCCTATTACAGCACCTGTAGCTCCACCAACAGCAGCACCGATTATGGTTCCGAGGGCTGTATTACCTGAAGCTTTTCCAATTATGGCCCCCATTCCGCCACCTGCAGCAGTTCCTACAACAGCACCTTTCTGAGATTTATTCCATGAAGCACATCCCGCTGATAGCAGAGCAATGCTCAGAATCATGGCTAAACTCATATTAATCCTTTTCATACGTTTAAAATTTTGTAATTATGCATTCTGAACAAATTTAGGGCTTTAATATTTTCAAATGTTACATAAATCTATTAAAGAGTTACATTATTCGCATATCACAGAAATACTTTAATCCACCTTCGCGTTCCGCTTCGGCGGACGAGAGGGTGTGGTTAAATTCCCCGGGGCTTGCCCGGAAAGAAGGGTCCAGGGCTTGCCCTGGGGGATAATACCATTTATTTCAGTATTTCCGGCATAACATTGCTGGCTTATCCGGCTTCGCCATCAATAGTTTTTGTATACGGAAGTCTGTAAATAATGTAAACTTTTCAGAAAGTTATGTAACAAATGAACCTTTGCCAGAACCTAACTTTACGCAAAATGGATTATTCCACCAAAGAAGGTAAAGAGTCATGAAAATTCTAATATTAGGATCCCTTGTTTTTCTTTGCTGGGCTTCTTTCTCAACCTATTTGTACGTATGCACCTTTAAAGGTTTGTGCAGTGACAGGGAAACCACCCTGATCAGCAACCTGCCTGTAAATGACTCCCTGCCTGTAAATGATGGTTTTTTTGCTCAGCAATCCTGAGGCAGAAATTCATATCACCGGTCACACTGATGCAATAGGATCTGATGAGTACAACATGGCATTGGGTTACCGCAGGGCACATAGTGCTAAGGTTTTTTTTGAAAGTAAGGGCTTTCCGTCTGATAAGATAACAATAGATTCAAGAGGTGAAAAGGAGCCTGCAGAAGATAATACTACCCATGAAGGAAGAGCAAAAAACAGAAGGGCATCCGTAACAATTAAAAAATAAACTATGGATCCAGCATATATCTTATTCGCTCAATCGAGAGGCGGAGCAGTATTGGAGATTCTGTTCCTGCTTATTGTTGCCGCCATTATCGGTTATATAACCGCATGGCTTTTTTACAAGGCACTATATGAAAAGAGACTCAGTGAAATTGAATCAGACAAACATGATCTGAACAACCGGATCATTAACCTTAACGGCGAGATTGTGGACTTTCAGAAAAAACTGGATGATAAGGACCACGAAATGGAACTCTACTTCAAAGCTGAACTGGATCAGCACAGGCATTTAATTGATTATAACAGAATTGGAACAGCATCCAGTGAAGAGAAGGATGACCTTACAATGATAAGCGGAATTGGCCCTGCTATTGAAAGGAGACTTAATTATCTCGGAATTTATACTTTCAGGCAGATTAGCAGATTCACTCCTGAGGATATCGAGCTGATCAACGATACTATAGTTTATTTTTCAGGGAGGATTGACCGGGATGAATGGGTTGCGCAGGCCAATGAGCTGGTTCACACCGAGGAGCAAAGGGTTGCACTGCTTCAAAGAATCAGTGATAGAAAGAACAAGATAGCCTTTGACAGGATAGGGAAAGCCTCCCGGACGGAGGCTGATGACCTTACACTGATTAGCGGTATTGGCGGATGGATCCGGGCAAAACTGAATGTTCTGGAAATCTACACCTTCAGGCAGATAAGCAATTTCACCAGTGAAGACATATCTATTGTTACAGAGGCAATTGAATACTTTCCGGGCCGAATTGAACGTGACGACTGGATATATCAGGCAGCTGAATTTGTCAGGATCGCAGGAGATAAGGCATCGCTTCTCAAACGAATAAGGGAGAGAAGAGACAGTATCTATTATGACAGGCTTGGGGTCGCCCATAAATACAGGGCAAATAATTTAACAATGATCAATGGTCTTGGATTATGGGTGGAGGAGAGATTAAATGAGCTTGATATCTATACTTTTGAGCAGATAAGCAGACTGACCCACGCTGATATAGA
>JAIVHO010000005.1 GCA_020201035.1 Bacteroidales bacterium | reverse complement strand
AGTATCAAACCCGTATTCCAGGTAAAGTTCAGCCCCTCCATTCATATACCCGAAGAGCGATTCACTGGTGAAGAGTCTTTCAGTCAGCACCTTAACACCCCCGGGCCCGTCATTTTTCATGGAAGGGAGGGACAAATTATCCTGACCGGCAAGTGGTTGTGCTGATACTAAGACTATTAAAAGAAGTGCTGTAACTGTTTTTCCGTACATCTGTTTATCCTCTGTGTATATGACTTCCTTCCACCTATGATATCACCTCTATTCTTTCACGCGCGCAGACACCCAGTTCCAGGTCTTCAGCCAGCTGAAGGAATCTGTAAGCTGCAGGATTATCCGTTTTCTGTATGCCCTCCTCAATCCTTTTGGCAACAATTATCTCATGAGCTATTCTGTCCATTGCCACCGGATCGGTACCTACCAGTATTGTATTATAATTGGTGAAAAACTGCGGGTTTGCCCCCGGTCCTCCGTTAAAGCACCCTTTTATTCCGTCAGTGATATTCAGTACCACCTTATCCCTTAGCGGGGCAAATGCACATACGTGGGCACATGTCTCATGCCACAGCCTGCCATGGAGTCGCGAAGTGTTGGTAACAGAGCCGTAGGCCAGATTTTTAAGTGCATTGGTAGTGGTTGCACCGGCGTTTTTAAGGATTGGTATATTGATTATTTTATCCAGCTCTTTTGTCACGATACCTGTGAAGTAGCTGTATTCTCCTCCGTTAACCATATGAGGTAGAGTATACTCATCATATTCACCGTTTATACTGGCATGGTAGTACCACTCCCGGTCAATTACATGCTCGCTGTAAAGCTTACCGTCGGTTCCATAGAATGAGCCACCCTCATCTTTCCGTTCAGTACCTGTTATCCTTATACCGGGGTAATTTTCAGCAGTATATCCTGTTTCATGCAGCTGATGTTCACGGCGGTCCCAAATTGTAAGGTCAGAGCGGCTGATACCTGCATCTTCGAGCTGACTAATTACTGCTTTGGTTACGGCATGACTGGTAGTAAGCTGTGGTCCTGCCACCGGATTTACCTTGAGGCCTATCCGTTCACCGGGTTTCACAAAGCGTCGCCATGCTTTCTTTAGGTTTTTATCGCCTGTAAGCAGTAGCATACCCTTCATTACCATATCATAGGCTTCCTGTTCAACGATTGCATTATCCTTTACAGCTTTGTCGTTGTAAATCTTCACCACTCTCCCGGGATACTTACCCGGCATGGATGAATCGTTTCTTGGCACTCTGGCAGCGTCCGCTATATTGGTCACCGGTTCCTCCTGCTGCTGACCTGATAAGGCAGCTGAGGCACCTGCCACTGATGATCCTGCTACTGATGATCCTGCTATTGCGAGGCTTCCTGCGCCGGCGATTTTAAAAAACCTTCTTCGGCTGAACGGCACTTTTGTCATAATATATCACTTTAGGTTGATGGTTATAAATCTGATCATCAGCAAATATAGGTAATTGGATTTAAAGGGGCTATAGCCAAATTGTTAACATCCGATTTTTTTGACTTTACTCTTTCTTTGCTAATTCAATTTAGATTTCTATTTTTGTGACGCATTTCCGGGCACCTTTTTCCCGGCCGGTTCAGAAGGCGTTGTGATACCGGCTAAAGATACAGTCTGAATTCAAGGGGTTAGACGGAAATCATTATCGGGATGTAGCTCAGCTTGGTTTAGAGTACTCGTCTGGGGGGCGAGGGGTCGCGAGTTCAAATCTCGCCATCCCGACAAAAGCAGTTGAAGACCGTTTTGCCAAAGGCAAAGCGGTTTTTCTTTTTGATAGTCGTCAGCAGTTTACTGCTGAAAGGATAAGCAAAAAGAAAAACTAAGGTGCAACGCGCCTGAGGTCTTCAACTGCTTTTAGTTTCCCCCCTACCGTGATCACGGCTGCGACAAAGGAGCAGACGTAATCTCAGCAATGTTAGATTGCGATCACGGCTGCGACAAAGGAGCAGACGTAATCTCAGCAATGTTAGATTGCGATCACGGCTGCGACAAAGGAGCAGACGTAATACCGGCCATCTTTCTTAGCTACTCGAGCCTGCTCCAGGGAGCGAAATGACCTCTCTTTCAAGAATACTATCAATCAATTACCACTTAATATCCTGATAAGGTCATCGTTCAGATAGTAGACCTCCAGACCATCTTTTCTTGATGATAGTATTCCTTCGGAAACAAGTTCTCCCATATATTTTGTTATGGTAGTACGTGAAGTCTTTTTTATTACCCTGCCTACTGTTTTTGCTTTAATATATGGCTGGCTGAATATAGCCTCATTGAGATCCCTGTTGTACCATTTTAATCTTTTGGAAGCATATTTATATGTTTCATCCATCTGATGAACTATATCACTTATTAAATTACTTGTATTTACGGATGTTTGCTCAACAGCATCAAGCATGAAAAGGATCCAGTTTTTCCAGTCTTTCCTCTGAGTTACACCCGCAAGATGATAATAATAAGATTCTTTGTTTTCAATAATATACTTCGATAAGTACAATACCGGCTGTAAAAGCAGACCTGTTTTAACCAAATACAGCAGATTAAGTATCCTCCCGGTTCTCCCATTACCATCCTGGAATGGGTGTATTGCTTCAAACTGGTAGTGTGCAATGCACATCTTTATCAGAGGATCTTCATTACCGGGTTCTTCATCATTGAGGTATTTAATGAGGTTTTCCATGCAGGCTTCAATAATGCCTTCCCCACGCGGAGGGGTATATGCAATATTACCGGGTCGCTGATCAGTATTTCCTCTCCTTATAATTACCCTGGCATGCGGTGGTCTTATTGCGAGCCTGGTTGATTTAATCTGCCTGAAAATGTTTATTATTGTTTCCAGACTGAATTTATCTTTATCTGAGATTGAATTAAATCCTGTCCATAAAGCCTCCCTGTACCTTAATACTTCTCTTGTTTGCTGATTGGTCTGTTCTTCCTTCTCGGAATCTGATATTGCCTTAAATAATTCATCTTCCGTGGTAAAGATGTTTTCTATCTCTGTAGAGGACCTGGCTTCCTGAATGGAGATGGTATTAATAAGCATGTATGGGTTAGGGAGAGTAATTATGGCATTATTCACTGAAGAAAGTGCCCTTGAAGCAGATACTAGTTTCTTAAGAATTTCCGGATCATCCTGAATACCACCCACAGGGGGAAGCAGTGGTAACTCGTTATACGGTTTGTTCCTGTCAAATACCATATGTTCATATAATAACTAAAAACTGGACATAATGCAAAACTATGTTCATTTTTTGACTTAATCAAACAAAATGTTCAAAAATTAGTAAAATATGAACATGGAATACATTTTTGGCATGTAAGTATAGGACTTTCGTATTATCGCATTCCTGTTTTATTGTACAATTTTGCATTTGAATTGCAAAATTGTACTAATTGTAGTGGGTGTCGGAGCTATAATCAATAAAGTTTTTTATTCAAATTTTAACTGGACCTATCTCAAGGAAACCTTCAAAATTACCTCCTTCCTTTTAAGGAGAAGTGCTGGCCCACCTTCGTCCCGAGTACTTGGGAATTCGGCGGGCAGGGCCCTCCTTCGCCCCGATTGCTGGGGGCTACGGAGGACAGAGGCAGAGGGTAACGGTTCAAATTGCTAATAAACCTCCTGCCTTTTTCTTCCCGGTTAATAATGTCCTGATATCATCGATGTAAAACTCCAAATCGCCAATATTGAATTTTTTGAAATTGGATAGTTTTCTACCAGTCTTGTTGTTATTCCTATTATCAAACATTTTCTGAGAAATCATTAACAAACTATCACTTTAATCCTTTAATTTCATTCCCAATGCAGAATGTGATACCAATAATCTGCTTAAGAAATTTCAGGGAACATGTCGGGGCATATAAGGTCTCTTGTCAGAACTGTACTTCTGAGCTGTTTACAGAGCGGTTGTCACAACACTTTCATGTATCAGGTTTCGCTTGCGGTAGATACCAAGCAGCTCAAAATCACTTGTGTGATCTTCAACCAGACTGATAATCTGGTCAATACTGCTCCCTTCGCTGAACTCAAGATCCAGGTAAAAAAGGTACTCCCACTCCTTAATAATACGGGGTACTGACTGTATCTTGGTGAGACTAACATTATGTCGGGCCAGAAGAACCAGGAGTGAAGCAAGTGAGCCCGGCTGATGAGGAAGTGAAAAACAGAGAGAGGCCATATTCATTCCCTCCGCCGGAGCCAGCTCTTTAGATAAAACCATAAACCGGGTATAGTTCAGTTTGTTTGTCTCAACACCGGATTTCAGTATCTCCAATCCGTACAACCGTGCTGCCAGTTCCGGTCCTATTGCTGCAACACCCATAAGAGAGTGTTCACTGATATATCGTGCACTGCCGGCTGTATCATCCTTTTCAATCAGTTTAATATGCGGAAAACCGTTCAGAAAGGCCTGGCATTGTGACAGGGCTACCGGATGCGACCATATTTCACGAATATTATCTATTCCCTGTCCTGGCAGTGCCATCAGGTTTTGCTGCACTCTCAGGTTATGCTCACCAATAATTTTCAGTCCTGATTCCCTCAGCAGTGAATAGTTGTAAAGGATAGTGCCTGTACGGGCGTTCTCAATGGCCATAAACGCATTATCGGCTCTGCCACTCAGCACGGCATCTATCTCACTGTCAAATGTGGGACATGCCACCACCTCAAACTCACTGCCCTCAAAATATTGCTGTGCGGCCACTTCGTGAAAGCACCCCTTTTCTCCCTGGATTGCTACTCTTATCATAAATTAAAATGGTTTTGCCGGATATCACAACTGGTGATCCCGGAAATAGAACAATCAAACACAGAACCTGTAAACTCATAATCAGCTATAAAAAAAGTCCCTCTTTCGGAGGGACTCAATAATATATATCTGTTACACTCCAGCTGCTATCCTGCTTTGATAAAGAAAAAGAAACCGGTAAAAATGCAACTATTGTCAATCATGGCTCTCTATTTGGTTTCAAATATAATGAAGAGAAATGAAAGTAGCGTGATATTTCTAAGCATAAATATCACAAAAGAATATGTTTAAAAAATATTATGCGAGAGCGAAGCGGTTCCCCAGGCAATAAAAAAAGCGGAAGCTCAATTGAACTTCCGCTTTTTATAAGTGTATATCTCAGTATACTGAAATTAACTCCGGAATAAAGAGATTAATGGACGTTTTGTACAATATTGGGATTAGCATCAATCTCTCTTTGAGGTATAAGAAATACCCACATCGGATTAAGGCTGGGCCTCGCCTGAGACATTCCATCTATGTACAGGTCAGGATCTGCTCCTGTTCCGGCCAGATCAAGCTCTTCGTCGTTCCTTAACATATCGAACCACCTGAAGCCTTCAAAGAATAGTTCAATCCTTCTCTGAAGAAGAATTTCATTTATAAGTGCCTGTCCGGTATTTGTCGACTGAACATAGTCTGCATCCCTTTCGGTAACCAGGTCAAACAACACACCCTGAGCCAGTGCTTCATTGCCACCACCCTGTCGCGCCAGAGCTTCTGCCTCTATCAGGTACATCTCTGATGCTCTCATATGAATTACATCCATCGGGTCAATAGTTGCGCCATTTGACTGAACCATTTTAATGTGCATATAGGGCACCATATTGTGCGAACCCGAATTATTTACAATTCCTCTGTAGACGGCAACTGAATCACTGAAAGCAGTCGAACTGGCATACCTCCCTGCATTTGGACCTGCGTCCCATGCATAGAATGTGTTTGGTGCATTTGCCAGTATCAGATCCTTTCTATAGTCGGTAGCAGGTATCTGGTCGTATAACAGACTGTTCATAAACTTGGGATTACTCCTGTTCTGCGAACCATTGAAGTTGTTGGAAATGTAATAGAAATAGGAGTAATAATAAGAGGTCTGGTCCTGTATCATTTTTGATCCCCATATCCACTCCGGATTGTCCCAGTTATTAAATCCTGACTTATACTGAGTTTCGCTCATCAGAGTATAATCCTGACGGGCTGCATTGGCATGTGTTGCTGCCTGACTCCAGTTTCCAATTGTCAGATAAACCCTTGCGGCTACACCGTGTGCCACATCAATATTAAGATGCGACAGGTCAGCTCTTGGTGAGGCCTCGGCAAAATGTGTGAGGGCTGTTGTCAGGTCATCGGTAATCTGGTCGTATACCTGCTGAACTGTAGCACGTTCTTTACCTTCATAAGGAAGTTCTGTTGCAGTCATAATAGGCACACCCAGATCCGTTGAGGGATTACCGATCATATAAGCTTTTGCAAAAAACTTCACCAGCTGAAAATGTGCCCATGCCCTGTAGGTATAAGCCTGTCCCAATACATTATTCAATTCATCAGACATCTGCAGTTCATCGGCAGCGTTGATAATCTGATTTACCGAACCTATAATGTTATAGTACATAAACCATGAATACTCCACATCACTTCGCGTAGCGCTGGTATGCATAGTCCATTGTATACGAGACCTGTGCCAGCCATTACCAGGTGCTGAATGGAGTGCATCATCAGCTCCAAACTCAGCGGTAGGAATCATAAACTGTTGTCCGGCATATGCGCTGATATAACCGTTCTGAGCATACATAGCGCGATGGATACCGTTCATTGCCAGCATCATGTTGTCAACTGACCCAAGTGCAATTTCCCTGGAAACAGCGTCGGTAGGAACGGTCTGTAAGAAATCTTTTTCACATGAGCTTAAGCCCAGTATAATTGCAAAGATTAAAACTAACCTTAAAGTTAAATATTTTGCTTTCATTGCTATATTCTGTTTATTTTATAAAAAATTAAAACTGCAGATTAAGACCTATAATAACAGATCTGCTTGGACTGTAAGCGAATACGCTTTGTGTTCCTGAGAAGTTATAAGTTGGGTTCAGCCCTTCTCTTGCAGTCAGCATAAAAAGGTTCTCGCCGGTTGCAAAAACACTTAACTGTTCCACTCCCCACTGACTGGTTAGTCGTTTTGGCAGATCGTAGCCTAATGTTACGCTCCTAATATTCAAGTAATCAGAAGATATAAGGAAGTAGTCTGATGTTGCATACAAGCTTGTGTTAGAATACTGCAGTCTTGGAATGTCAGTATCATCTCCCGGATTTCTCCATGCATTCAGAGCATCAGGATGATAAGACTCACCTGCAACTGAAGACATCATTCCCTGGTAAATACCATCAAGCATTTGACCGCCCAGTGAATAGGTAAACAGAGCACTCAGAGTAAAACCCTTGTAGGAGAAATTACTTCCTATAGATCCCTGAAGGTCAGGGAATGCAGAAGCTCCAACATAGCCGTATCCTGCATCGTTATGGTTCTTGGTAAGGACAGGTTCGCCTGTTGTCTCGTCGTATGCAAGCTGGGTTCCGGTTACATTACCTTCACCATCGGTTACATCTTCCCATACATGGAATCTTGTGGCTCCGTCGTCAGGGTCAACATCGTAAAACTTCCTTAGCCAGAAATCATAAATAGAGTGACCAACAGACCATCTTTTGGATCCGTTGACGAATGGATCAGGGATTGATGTAATTTCATTTGTAATAGTAGATGCCATAATACTCATATTCCATCTGAAGTCGCTTGTCCTTATCAGGTCTCCATCAAGATGAACTTCAAAGCCTCTGTTAAACAAAGAGGCAATGTTTCTGGGCTGACTCAGCAAGCCCATTGTAGGAGGTAAAGGCATTGAATACAACAGGTCATCAGACTGTCTGTGGTACCATTCAACACTACCATTAATCCTGTTAAACATTGAAAAATCCAGGGCAACATCAAAGGTTTTGTTTACCTCCCATGTTAATGCCTCATTACCTACAGTCTCCCAACGAATACCGGGAGATGTAGCGTTCGGACGTGTACCGTATAGAGCCTGGTAACCATAGGAACCAATATTGTCATTACCTACTTCTCCGTATGATGCTCTGATTTTCAGGTTATCTATCCAGTCCAGATTATACATAAACTGTTCCTGGCTTAATCTCCAGCTACCTCCAACAGAGAAGAAGTCTCCCCATCTGACACTTTCAGAGAAAGCAGATGAACCATCCCTACGGTATGAACCTTCAATATAATACCTGTTATCATAATTATATTTCAGCCTTCCAAAATAACCTTCAGTTCTTTTAGTGGTAGTGAAACTTGTGTTGGTAGAAGTATTCACGAAGTTATTTAACTCATAAATACCGGTAACAATAAACTGGTTTTTAAAGCCTCTCTGATAGGTATAATCCCTGGAATATGCTTCATGTCCGAGGAGAGCTGATAAGTTATGTACTTCATTAAAAGTCTTTTCATAATTGATCAACTGGTTGAAGTTTACTGAAGTCCGTGTGTAACGAGCCTCATCCATTCTGGCAGTTGGGGCACCATCACCAATTGTTGGATTTTCAAAACCCTTGTACTGGTAGCCTTGTAAATCAATACTGGCATTAACAGTAGCAGTAAGACCATCCATTAGTGTAAAGGTGGCAAAAACCCTGTTACCCAGATTATTTCTCTTGTAGGCATCACTATTCCAGTTTAGCTCTGCTATGGCATGCCTGCCCTGGTTTATTGGCCTTGAATGAAGACCACCATCATCATACTGTTTCTCACCGGCTCCGTCGAGAATATAATCTCCCGTTGTCTGGTCAACCAGGTAAATAGGATAGATGGGACCTGTCATCCTTGCATTTCTGAATGGGTTGGCATAGGTGGCAGAATTTGAAGTACCTACATCACTGTCTTCCAGTGTAGCATACATATTTGCCCCAAGTTGCAACCACTCTTTAACATCATAGTCGACATTTAATCTGGTATTTATACGTTCAAAGTCAGACTTGATTGTATAACCCCTCTCGTCGAGATATCCAAGTGAGTAGAAATAGCTTGCTTTTTTGCTGCCCCCTGAAAGGTTAAGGTCATAGTTTTGCCTGTAACCTGTTTGTGTTGCAGGCGCATACCAATCCAAATCCGGAAAGCCAATCTCTGCATTTGGATTTATTTTTCCATCAGAGCCCACAATCTGATTGTTGGGTGTTCCCACAAAAGGATTGTATCTCAGCTGAGAAAAAATATTTTCATATGCATATGCTCTTCCATCTTCTATGGTAGCACTGTTTCCTGAATGAAACCTTGACTGACCAAAAGCTTCTGCCTGAAGCTCATAAAAATCAAAGGCGTTTACTGAGGGATAGTAAGGAAGAGCCTGGCCGATTAATCCACCCTGCGCTTTTACATTTACTCTCATACTTTCACTCCCTTTGCTACCGCTTTTGGTTGTAATAATAATAACGCCGTTTGCAGCACGCGAACCATAAAGGGCTGTTGAAGAAGCATCCTTTAGGATGGTCATGGAGGCAATATCAGTAGGATTAATACTCGCAAGGCTTCCGGAGTACTCAGAGCCATCCAGTACGATCAGCGGGTATGCAGATGTGTTCAATGTTCCTACCCCACGTATCCGGATATCAGGTGAACTTCCCGGCTGACCGGAACCTGCTGTAGTTTGCACACCGGTTGTAGCACCGGTTAATATTTGTGCCACAGAAGATACTGAGCGGCCCTCAATCTTCTTTGAGTCAATCACAGCTGCAGAACCAGTTAATGATTCTTTGCGGACCGTACCGTAGGCCACAACCATAACTTCCTCCAGACCTAAAACATCTGGTTCCAGTGTTGCATTAAGTACAGTACCTGTTATTGGAAGCTCAAGTGTTTTCATCCCAATAAACTGGAAAACCATTGTGGCTGCATTAGCCGGAACCTCCAGTGTATACTGTCCGTCGATATTTGATGTAGTACCCAGGGTTGAGCCTTTCACAAATACCGCTACCCCTGGTATCGGCAGGCCATCCTCAGCGGAAGTAACCGTACCGGTTATCTGCCTGGTTTGTGCATTCAGTGCCAAACTACACATGAATAGTAGTATTGACAAAATCATCGCAGTTTTTTTCATCGAAATAGGTTTAAGTTAATATATAGGTTTAAGAAATTACTGATTTTTTAAAAAGTAAGCCTTTTTAATACTGATTATAAGGACAGCAAGAGTCTGTAATTGAATTATATAATACCAATATTTTAAATCTTTAATAATAATATTAATAACCATTTCAAGCGTAGCGGTTATATTATTAGGGGGGCAATGTATGTTTTTTTTTTTTAAAGCACAAAACATTATTGTCTTCTAACATATTGAATGATAATCGATATGTCACTATGTCCCTGTAAAAGTGGGTTATTAGGGTAAAAAAAAGCCGCAAATTATTTGCGGCTCTTTTTCAGGATAAATTTATATCTTATCCAAGATAACTTCTCAGCAGTTTACTGCGTGAGGTATGTCTTAAGCGACGAATCGCCTTTTCTTTAATCTGCCTCACCCTTTCACGGGTAAGCCCAAATTTCTCACCAATCTCCTCAAGTGTCATCTCCTGACATCCGATCCCAAAGAAAAATCTTATTATATCCCTCTCCCTTTCTGTAAGGGTAGCCAGGGCTCTCTCTATTTCTCTGGCAAGTGACTCATCAATCAGAATCTTATCAGCTATCGGAGAATCATTGTTGGGAAGAACATCCAGCAGGCTGTTGTCCTCTCCTTCAACAAAGGGAGCGTCGACGGATACATGACGACCAGATACCTTAAGTGTATCTATCACCTTCTCCTTTGGTAGTTCAAGTACCTCAGCCAGTTCATCCGGCGAGGGTGTGCGTTCATTCTCCTGCTCAAACTTCGAAAATGCCTTGTTTATCTTGTTAAGTGAACCTACCTGGTTCAGGGGTAACCTGACAATTCTCGACTGCTCTGCAAGAGCCTGAAGGATAGACTGGCGGATCCACCAGACAGCATAGGAGATAAATTTAAACCCACGCGTCTCATCAAACTTCTCGGCAGCCTTTATAAGTCCCAGATTCCCTTCATTAATAAGGTCAGGAAGACTAAGCCCCTGGTTCTGGTACTGTTTGGCAACTGAAACTACAAATCTGAGATTCGCTTTGGTTAATTTCTCCAGTGCAGCCCTGTCTCCTTTCTTGATCCGCTGCGCTAATTCAACCTCTTCTTCTACCGTTATCAACTCTTCCTTACCAATTTCCTGAAGGTACTTGTCCAGTGATGCACTTTCCCGGTTGGTGATGGATTTGGTAATTTTAAGTTGTCTCATTCTGTCTCCTAAAAAATTTCCGCAAAGATACTCCTTTTTGTTTTAATAAACAATTAATAAACCTGCAGGTATGGTTATAATGTTACTCCTCTGAAACGGTTAAAACTATGCAGGTAACATCTTCCTGTAGATTAGAGATATTCCATGCACTATTTAACTGATTTATTGCCTTTTTATTATCTGAAGATATACCTGAATTCCGTTCCGTTAGTCTGAATACCGAATATGGAAGTCAGATTGGAGCCATTATCTGTGGCATTACGAATATCAGTTAGCGTATTTATCTCCTTTCCGTTTATTGATGTTACAATGTCACCACGCCGGATTCCCAGATCCCTGAGCCTGCCTTCACCTACAGAAGCAACCCTCATACCTGATGAGATACCTGCCTCACTCTTCTCCCGATCAGATAGTGGCTGGAAGTTAACACCGAATATGGTTCCACCACCCTCGCCAACCTTTACAATCTCAGTTGTTCCTGACAGGTTGCGCAGTGTAACATTGAATTCCTGATTTTTTCCTTTCCGCATTACGGAGATCGTTGCCTTGTCGCCGGGCCTCTTTTTACCTATCGCCTCCTGTAATTCAGAAGCAGTACTGACCTTTCTGCCATCAACACCTACAATAATGTCTCCCTCCTTCATTCCTGCATCTTCTGCTGCTCCATTCTCAGTAATGCCGGTAACAAGTACTCCTGTTGCCGCATCCAGATTAAGCTCTTCCAGGTCATCAGAGGTAATATCCCTGATATTTACTCCTATAATAGCACGCTGTACTTCGCCATACTCACGCAGATCCTCAACAACTTTTGCTACAATAGAAGTGGGAATGGCAAAAGAGTTTCCTGCATATGCTCCTGATGGAGAAAGTATAGCAGATGTGATTCCTATAAGCTCACCTCTCGTATTTACAAGTGCACCCCCTGAATTACCACGGTTGAGGGCAGCATCGGTCTGAATAAATGATTCAATTCTATACTGATCCTCAAGAAGTCCCAGGCTTCTGCCTTTTGCACTTACAATACCAGCCGTAACTGATGATGTGAGATTAAAGGGATTTCCTATGGCAAGCACCCATTCACCCAGCCTGAGATCATCCGAATCGCCGTACTCCACCCATGGCAGACCCTTTGAATCAATTTTAAGCACTGCAATATCTGTGCTGGGATCACGCCCTATTACGACTGCCGGAAATGTACGGTTATCGTTCAGGGTAACCTCAACCTCATTGGCACCCTCAATAACATGATTGTTGGTGATAATATATCCGTCAGAGCTGATGATTACTCCTGATCCGAATCCCGGAACCTCCTGAGACTGTCCGGGAGTCTCACCGTAAAAGTACTCAAAAATCGGGTTTCGGTATGAGTACTCCCTGATGGTCTTTGTCTTAACGTGCACAACGGCATGAACCACCCTCTCTGCCACTGGTGAAAAATCTATTACACCATCAGCCATTATTCTGTTGGATGTAAACTGAACAGGCTGCTCCATCACACTGCCGCGTTCCTCAACAACAAGTGGTCTTTCAAAAAAACTTGTATATATAAGAAGTGCGGCCAGAGCACTGAATAAAGCAATTGCCACCGTTCCTGCTACTCTTTTACCATTCATATCTTAATCAATTTTTAGTTAAACATTAATTGTCAGTCAAATAAAATCCTGACTCATTGCATGGCTCCCTTACAGTAGATAATTTCAGTCCTGCCATAATCAATACTATAAATTTCAAAAATCGTACCTTATAAAAAGTTACTTATCTTTATAACCGCAGAGGACCATTTTTGTTACCGAAATGTCAGTATATTTACGAAATCTGACAATTTTTCAGGCTGGTTTAACACCAATTTAACTTAAATGAAGATATTATTTAACAAATATCACGGCACAGGTAACGACTTCATAATGATTGACAACCGGGAATCACAGATTAATGGGTCTGACTCCGGGATTATCGCAAAAATGTGCAACAGGCATTTCGGCATTGGTGCTGACGGACTTATCCTCATAGAAAAGGATTCCGGTGAGGATTTCAGGATGAAATATTTCAATGCTGACGGTAAAGAGGCTACAATGTGCGGCAACGGGGGAAGGTGTGCGGTTGCCTTTGCGGCCCAACTGGGAATAATCTCTGATAAGGGAACTTTCACTGCTGCGGACGGAGTTCACCGGGCATCAATTAACAGCGGTGTTATCACCCTGGGAATGAACAACACAAAACTGCCTGATGAACGTGGAGAATACCTTTTTCTGGACACGGGATCACCACATATTATTGTTGAGACCGGTAATTGCGATGATATTGATGTTGATATCCGTGGAAGAGAACTGAGATGGTCAGAACAGTTTGCTCCGGAAGGAGTAAATGTAAACTTTATGGAAAAAATTAAAGACGGAACAATAATGGTACGAACTTATGAAAGAGGCGTTGAGGCAGAAACCCTCTCATGCGGAACAGGTGTAACAGCGGCGGCCATTGCCTCATGTTACGGGAGCGGACCTGGAAAATACAGCATTGATATTATTACCAGGGGAGGAAAGCTCAGTGTCGGTTTTACAATTAAGGAAGGAAGGGCATCAGAAATTACACTTACGGGCGATACACGCTTTGTCTTCGAGGGAATAATTGATACCTCATTACTTTAGAAGATACATTCATTGCTTTTGAAGAAAAATATTATTACTGCCATGAACCAGGCCGGAATTGGTCCAACAAATAATCACTGCTTTATATACAATAAACAGACGTACTCATATTGAGATAAAAATTATATCTGAATAAAACCAAAATCCTATTATGATGAAAAAACTTACAATTCTTACCGCATTTATTCTTGTTCTTGCAGGTCCGGGTGCCTTCTCCCAGCCGGGAAATGAAGAGTTAATGAACGCGATTAACCGGATCAGCAACAACCTTTCAGGCATGTCCCATCAGTTTGATGTTCTGGAAAAGAAGATTGACGACATTACATGGTTCAACAGGGTTGGTGATGTGGCATTTATAGATAAGGTGTTCTTTACCGGGCCTCCCAAATGGAGAGAGAGCAATCCGACCGGACAGGGAGCGGGTAATCCGGTTAAAATATGGTCCTACGTCTTTATTCCGAAAGATGTGGATCCCGGGAAAAAGTATCCTCTGCTGGTTTTTGCCCATGGTGGGGTACATGGTAACTTTGACACCTACTATACACATATTGTAAGGGAACTGGTTTCGCAGGGTTATATAATTATTGCAACTGAATACAGGGGGTCAACCGGTTACGGGGCAGGCCTGTACAGAAGCATTGACTACGGCGGACTGGAGATTGAGGATGTTGATGCAGGCAGACAGTATATGCTTGAAAACTATGACATTGTTGACAAAAACCGCATTGGCATTCTGGGATGGAGTCATGGCGGACTAATAACCCTGATGAACATCTTTGAACATCCAGATCACTATAACGTAGCTTTTGCAGGTGTTCCTGTCTCCGACCTGATAGCCAGAATGGGATACAAGAATCAGGGCTACAGGGATCTCTATTCTGCCGACTACCACATTGGGAAACCAGCTGATCAGAATGTTGAGGAGTACAGAAGAAGGTCACCTGCATGGCAGGTGGAAAAATACCAGGGAACACCTCTTCTTATTCATACAAATACCATTGATGAGGATGTGAATGTGCTGGAGGTGGAGCACCTTATTAAATCATTTAAGGCAACAGGGAAGAAAGGGTTTGAATATGAGATATTTGAGGATATCCCGGGTGGCCACTCCTTTGACAGGATGGATCACTACACAGGCAGAACCATCAGGATGAAGATCTACAACCATCTGAATGAACATCTTAATCCGCCCGCTCCCTTTAAATCGCTCAATGACCTGAAAAAGGCGGGTTATGGGTACAATTAATAATTAGTCCGGGACAGTCAGGAGTTTTGATTGTCAGTAACAGTTTCCCCCTTTTAGGGGATAAAAAAACAGATATGCTCCCAGGGATCAACAAAAACTATCTGATGGTGATGCTGACTGCTCTGGTTGTATCCTATACAGCCTACGGGCAGGGCAGTACGCCGTGGGGAAATACAGCCTCCGGGCAGATCAGCACGCCGCTGGAACTGTTTACTGCTGATTCTTCCTTCAGACATGCCTCATTGTCAGTATGCTTCAGGGACCTGGCCACAGGAGATATCACTGAAGAGTACTTCTCTGACATGTCAGTTGGCAGTGCGTCGGTTATGAAACTTCTCACCACAGCAGTGGCACTGGAGACTCTGGGTCCATCGTTTCGTTTTAAAACTACCGTAAGCTATACCGGAACCATTGATGCGGCGGGTACACTGTACGGTGATATCATTATAACAGGTGGAGGTGATCCGGCACTTGGGTCGGATCACTTCAGCTCCCATTACGGCGATTTTATCTCTGAATGGTGTCGGCAGATTAAGGCCGCCGGAATAAGGAGAATAAACGGAAATATAACCGGTGACGGCTCTCTTTTCGGTTTCTCTCCCGCACCGGGCGGATGGTCATGGTCTGACCTTGGAAACTATTACGGGGCAGGAGCTCATGCACTCTCTGTCTACGATAATATGTTCAGGATTCATCTACGGAGCGGTGAGACGGGCACAGCGCCCGTGATTACGGCAACAGAACCTGAGATACCGGGCTTCAGAGTGACCAGCCATCTGACTGCAATGGGCACATCAGACCGGGGGTATGTCTATTCAATACCCTACTCTGAGAGTGCATATATACTGGGAACCATACCCCCTAACAGGGATGATTTTGTCCTTAAGGCCTCTCTGCCTGACCCTCCCCTGCTTGCAGCCATCAATCTTTTTAATGCACTGAAAGAATCAGGGACAGAGATAACAGGAAGGCCGGTAACACTCAGGGAATCTGAGAGAAATGGTGGGTCAACAGCACCGGAAAAGAGAAATCTGATATATACTACCCTGTCTCCGACGCTTATCGAACTAATAACAATAACCAACAGGGAAAGCATAAATCTTTACGCAGAAAATATTCTCAGAGGGATTGAGCTTGCTGATGGTATACCTGGGACTGCTGTGGTTGCTGACAGTGCCATACAAATGGTTTACCGGTTTCTGGAGGAGAACGGAATTGAAAGCAGCGGACTTTTTATGGATGACGGGAGCGGACTCTCAAGGTACAATGCAATAACTGCGTCGGTTATTACAGACTTTCTCTGCCACATAAAAAGCAGGGGCCGGTACGGAGAGCTGTTTTATTCATCCCTACCCGCGGCTGGCAGGGATGGCACCCTGAGGCCTTACTTCAGGGATCCGGTGTTTGCCGGCAGAATGGTTGCCAAAAGCGGCACCTCCACAAGGATACGCAACTATGCAGGTTATATTAAAACTTTCTCGGGAAAGGAATATGCATTTGCCGTCCTGGTTAATAACTATGAAGGAACCGTGGCAGATGTATCAGAGAAAACCGGGAAGCTGCTTAAATGGTGGATTGAGAACAGGTAGTAGTATCAGTACCAGGCTCAGTAAAACCCTGTCCCGGAGAAATAAAAAGCCGGGAATGTGTCCCGGCTCTGGTTTTCCTTATACGTCTATATTGGCATACTTGGCATGCTTCTCAATAAACTCGCGCCGGGGCGGAACATCATCTCCCATAAGCATTGAGAATATATGATCCGCTTCAGCAGCATTCTCAATTGTAAGCTGCTGCAAAATACGTGTTTCAGGATTCATGGTGGTATCCCACAACTGCTCGGCATTCATCTCACCGAGACCTTTATATCGCTGAATGGTAACTGCCGACTCCTTACCCTGACCCAGTTCAAGGACAGCCTCTGCCCTCTCGGTCTCACTCCAGCAGTACCTGAACTGCTTGCCCTTTCTTATCTGGTACAGAGGTGGAGTTGCCAGATAGAGGTTTCCATTCTTTATAAGGTCCTGCATATACCTGAAGAAGAAGGTCATAATAAGGGTATTTATATGCGATCCGTCAACGTCGGCGTCAGTCATAATTATCACCTTATGATACCTTAACCCGGATACATTCAGCGCCTTACTGTCATCATCTGTTCCTATATGAACACCCAGGGCAGTGAAGATATTCTTGATCTCCTCACTCTCGAATATCCTGTGCTGCATAGCTTTTTCGACGTTCAGTATCTTTCCCCTCAGGGGAAGAATAGCCTGAAACTTTCTGTCACGACCCTGTTTGGCTGTTCCGCCTGCAGAATCACCCTCCACAAGGTATATTTCACAATTTGCAGGATCCCTGTCGGCGCAATCGGCCAGTTTACCCGGAAGACCGCTGCCTGAGAGCACATTCTTTCTCTGAACCAGCTCTCTGGCCTTACGCGCTGCATGTCGGGCCGTAGCTGCAAGAATAACCTTCTGAACAATTGCCCGTGCATCCTTAGGGTTCTCCTCAAGGTAGTTTGAGAGCATTGCACTTACTGCCTGATCTACTGAACCCATAACATCCGAGTTTCCAAGCTTTGTCTTTGTCTGACCCTCAAACTGTGGTTCGGCCACCTTTATTGATATAACTGCCGTCAGTCCCTCCCTGAAATCGTCACCGTTAATATCAAACTTCAGCTTACTGGTCATGCCTGACTCTTCAGCATATTTCTTAAGTGTTCTTGTAAGACCTCTTCTGAAACCTGCCAGATGGGTACCCCCTTCTATCGTATTTATATTATTAACATAGGAGTGAACATTCTCCGAAAATGAAGTATTGTACTGCAGAGCTATCTCTACAGGTGTATCATTCTTTTCGGTCTTGATAAATATCTGCTTCTCTAGCAGCGACTCCCTTGATTTATCAAGAAACTCCACAAATTCGGCAAGACCTCTGTCAGAATAGAACCTCTCATACCTGTATGTTTCACCATTGCCATTCTCCATCTTTTCACGCCTGTCAGTAATTGTAAGCTCAATACCTGCATTCAGAAAGGCCAGTTCTCTTAACCTGGCCGCAAGAATCTCGAAATTATAGGATGTTACTATAAAGATTGAGTCATCAGGCTTAAAGGTAATCTTTGTTCCTGTTTTACCTGTTTCACCGACCATCTTAACCTCGGCAAGCGGTTTTCCCTTTGAGTACTCCTGAACATATATATTTCCATCCCTGTGTACCTCAGCCTTAAGATTTATGGAGAGTGCATTTACGCATGATACACCTACTCCGTGAAGACCTCCGGAAACCTTGTAACTCTCCTTGTCAAATTTACCTCCGGCATGAAGTACTGTCATTACCACCTCGAGAGCCGACTTCTTCTCTTTTTCATGGTAATCGATCGGTATACCACGACCGTCATCAGTCACAGTAACTGAATCATCCTCATTAATCACCACATCAATGGAAGTACAATAACCAACCAGCGCCTCATCAATAGAGTTATCAACCACCTCGTAAACCAGATGATGGAGTCCTTTTACCCCTACATCACCGATAAACATGGCAGGGCGCTTACGGACAGCCTCAAGCCCCTCAAGCACCTGTATACTATCCGCCCTGTAATCACCATTACTGCTTCCCTTCTTTTCCATCTCGCTCATTATCCTGTATTTAATTCAATCGTTTATAAATTTCATCCCTAAACCGCTGCACCACCCCTGCCTGTACTTTTTCAGGTATCAGAGAAGGCTTTAGCAGAGTAACGGTTTGAATACCTGACTCCTCTCTGCAGCATTATGTAAACCTGTTTAACCGGCTGATGTAATCGCCTGATATAACGTTACTTACATTACCCTGCAAAGATAACAAAATATCACAATATCCGGGCATTTTAAGGCTGATTAATTCCTCTGATTTTTTAACAGAATATCAACATTTATATTGCTGATATTCTGTTAATTACAATGACCGCCCGACAATACTTAACGACAGGCTGGAATGGCCGCATGAATTTACCCGTTTAATACGCGTCAAAAGAGTGATCCCGCAGGTGCAAAATCCTCACAAATCAGAGACTATAGCTGAATCCGGCCATAAACAGGAACCGTCGTGAGGGATAAAAATTCCACTCATAATATCTGTTGTTGGAGATATTACTGATACCTGCCCAGAATGAGAGCAGCTTTGTGTAGCGGTACTCAGCTTTCAGGTTAAGGGAGAAGTGCGCCGGAATTGTTTCTACCGTTGGATCTGTCTCTCCGGCATGCAGCATAGGCCCGAAGAGTGCTTTTCGCTGTGCCATACCCCTCAGTGAGGCTTCTGCCTGGATTTTATCCCTCAGGTTATAGTTATAGTTCAATCTAAACTCCCAGGCCGGTATATGCCAGGGGTGATCATACAGTTCAAGCCTGTAGCCGCTGTAGAGTGCCTCTGCTGACAGGGCATTTGATTCATTCAACTTAAGGGAGTAGTCACCCTTTATACGGAGAAGTTCACCGTTATCATATGCCGGCAGCAGTCCTCTTCCGGTGACAGCAGCGTCATTGACAAAGAATAGCAGGTCTTCACTCAGCGAATAGGAGACAGAGAGGTGCCATGATGAAGACTCTCCCGTACTGCCACTGAATCCAGCCCCCACCCTGAGTTTGTGATCTGTTGGTCTGATCATATAAAGCTCACCGGAGGGAGAGACGGCGCCTGACGGCCTTTCCTCAATAATATAGGGGTTAAGGGTAAAAATATCGGCGGCGCTGTTATTTTCATATTCCCCGTCAAGAGAAACATGCATAGTGATAAAACGGGGTACAAGGGTAACGTTAAACTTTATATCAGGATAGATATAGAGTTTTGTTTTGTATTCTGGCGGATCTATACCGTCAGGATCAAACCTGTTACGGCCATCGGCAACAGCACTAAATCCCAGTATGAAGGACCACTCGCTGCCGCGTCTGCTGATATGCGGGTTCAGAGAAAAGAGGTGCCGGGCTCTGAAATCTATGGCCTCAGAATATTTATAGAGCTCGTATGAGAGCTGAGCATCGGCGTAGAAGATATCAAAATCGTAACCTGCATTTACCACAGCTCCTCCCCTGTGTCTGAAAAAACGGCTGTTCTGCATAAACAGATCATATTTAAGCTTTACATCATAATCCAGAAAGGCTGAGTCGGTGCGCGTTGACCATAAACCGATCTCTGCCCCCGGATTGATATAACCAATTCTGAGGGAGTCCTTATCAACATCAGGTACCGGGTCAATACGTGTGTCATAACCGTAGGCATGCCTTCTGAGGTGTGTGAAGTCAATATCTCCGGTCAGGGCACTCCTGCTAAAGAACCTGGTGGTTGTAAAATTCACCCTGTTATCCATATATCCGGCATATACCGATTCATCATTCTGCAGCTTAAGCTTGCTGAGTGACGATCTGTGTTCGGCAAAGAAGCCGGTAATGCCGTTTCTTGACCGGAGGGTGGATGCCGAGATCCGGGCATAGGGTGAAAAGTAGTTCCCGAAACCCAGATCAACATAACTCTTGTATAGTTTTGGCAGCGGATCAGGCTCGAGTCGCGCCGCAGAAATAGTCCTGAGCTCATACGCCGGAATAAACGGATCAGGAGTAATTGAATAGCCAATCAGAGGGGCTATTTCAGCTGTATCATCTATAACGGGCAGAAAGAGTGCCTTATTCTCCTTGCTCAGCGAGGGTTTAAAAGGATTATACAATCTGACCTCCCTTGTAATTTCTCCTGTCTCCTGGGCCACTGAGATCAATGGAAACAGAGAGGCTGCCAGCAGGATTACAGGTATTTTTATTCTCTTCATTTTTTGCTTTCTTCTGAATTGTTTGCTTTCTTCTGAAATGG
Organism: Bacteroidales bacterium; assembly: GCA_020201035.1. Classification (GTDB taxonomy): domain Bacteria; phylum Bacteroidota; class Bacteroidia; order Bacteroidales; family VadinHA17; genus JAIVHO01. The sequence continues at coordinate 12,112 of JAIVHO010000005.1, read as the reverse complement.
TTTTTGTCTTCTGAACCGGGTTCTTTCTTCTTCTTCTGAAATGGTTTCTGTCTTCTGAACAGGGTTCTTTCTTTCTAACTGATTGTTTTCCTGAGGTCTGGTCTCTTCTCCCTGCAATTTTGCGAGTAAATTTTTATATCCCTTCCCCTTTAACCGACATCCGGATGGTATCATTCTCCTGACGCTGAGAGGCATCAAGATCACTTAATCTGGCTCTCACCTCATCGAGGATACCATCGTTCTCCACCTGATAGAAATCGGCCACACTCTGGAGTGTTGTTCTTGCCTGGAACTCATCGCCACGTGATATACTTATATCTGCCAGCAGAATAAACATTCGGGCCATCCAGTACTGATGAGGTGTGTTATCCTCGATAAAGCTGTACACCATCTCCTCTGCCTGATCAGCGTCACCTTTGCCAAAAACTAATTCAGCAACCCGGTACTTTGATTCCGCTCCTTCTGAGGTGGTTTGTTCGGTAGCCACCTTTCTGAATTCTGTAAGAGCTTTATCAAAATCATCCAGGGCATAGTGTGATTTTGCCTTCATAAATGCAGCCTCACGCTCCATTTGACTGGTAATATTATCTGCTTTAAGCAGCTCCTCAGCAGCCCTTATTGTTAGCAGGGGATCCCCCATCTCCCATGCTGAACGCATCCTGCCCTGCCTTGCCCTCAGTTCAGTATCGGCATCACCGGCCACGGCTGCAAGATTATCAAAGTAGTAAAAGGCGCTGTCATAAACTGCCCTGTTGTAGTAGATATCAGCAAGTGAGACATATGTCTGTTCGATAAACGGATTGTTGAGTGTAGCAGCTACCCCGGTATAGTATGCAAGTGCCTTTGATGTATTACCGGAAGTACGGAAGCATTCAGCCAGATAGAATTTGGCATTAACAGTAAAGCTGCCCTGCGGGAACTGGTTAAGGTAAGATGTCAGAACCTCTGTTGCCCGTTCACAGTTACCTGTGGCGTAAAGGTTTTCACCCGATGCATAGACCAGGCTGTCCTGTTCACTGCGGCGTACATCTCCGTAGCCGTCAAGAGACCTCACATAGGCAAAGTAAGTTTCAACATCATTTATCTCAACATATGTTGTACGGAGGCCTGTCATTGCACTGCGTGCCTCGGGTGTTCCCGGGTATGACTCAACAACCCTCTTGTATGTTGATATTGCCTTATTGTTATCGCCGGTATTGAAATAAAGCAGTCCCAGCTGTACCATTGCACGGGGCACAAAAGTGCTTTCAGTGTAATCGTTGATGATCCTGTTAAAATCTGCCTCGCTCCGTGCGGGATCATTCAGTGTCTCCCAGGCCCGGCCCCTTTCAAAGAGGGCCTTTGGAACCAGTGATGAATTGGGGTATTTCGCTATCAGGTCGGAAAGAACCGAGGCCTTTGCCGGGGCATCATTTTTCAGTCCGAGGGCAAACCCCTTCTGGAACATTGCATAGTCAGCACCCTGTCCGTTTCGGGCTATCACCCTGTCATAGTACTCAATTGCCCTGTCGTAACGTGTTGCTATATAATGACAGTCGGCGATCCTGTTATAGAGGTCAGGCAGCAGCGAACTGTTCTGTGCTGCACCATCTGATTCAAATGCGGTAAACCATCTCAGGGCCTCTTCATACCTGCCTCTGTTATAAGCCACATAACCCATATTATACCTGACCTTATTGTACTCATCAAGCATGTCAGAGCCAGGCAGTGCAATAAACTCCTCCCATGCAGCCATGGCGCCTTCTGCATCATTTTGCCTGTATAGCGCCTCGCCCTTCCAGTAGAGTGCCCGTGCCCTGAGCATACGGTCGTGACGGCCATAAGTAAGTGACCTGTCAAACATTGCTGTTGCCCTTACCATGTCAAGATTACTGAACAGCTCCATGCCCCTGTAGAGGGCTACCTTCTGGTATGCCCTTTCGAGTCTTTCATCCTTTATGGTTATCCGGTCGAGAGAGGCAACTGCTGCCGAGTAGTTATTTACCTTCATATAGGCAGATACGAGATACTCATAGGCCTCTTCAATATTTTCAGACGCCGGGAACTGTTCAATATAATCCTGAAAAGCCCTGATCACCTCACCAAATGGTGAATATGTTGTCTCATATGTAAGTTTGGCGAAATTGAACAGCGATTCCTCTTTTATCTTCCTGTCATAATCCATTCCGGCCGCAGCGGAGAAGGCTGCCTGTGCCAGCTTTTTCTCGCCCTGACGAATGTAGGTATCGCCGAGCAGATAGTACGCATTCTGACCCAGCCTGTCCCTCTGCCTGCTTACCTCCTTAAACAGAGGTACAGCCTTATCGTACTCCTGTGTCTGATAGTAGCAGTAAGCCAGCTGGTATTTTCCTTCCCTGCCTGTTCTTATCGCCCTGCTGATATGCTCCTCAAGGTTCCTGGCCGCTGATACGTAATCGCCCTTCTGGAAGTATGCATCGCCGATTATCTGATACAGTTCTGACGCCCGTTCCTCTCCGGCAGCATCAACCAGGGCCGGGGCATCTCTCAGGATACCGTCATAATCGCCCAGAACATACATTATCTGAACAATATAAAACGGAACAACCTGACCGAATGTCTCATCCCCTTCAAGCCTTTTAAAACCGTCAAGAGCAGTAAGATACATCTCTCCGCTGTATGCAATATGTGAAAAATAATATATTGCAGGCGGTGTAAACTCAGTGTCCACTCCCATTATCTCGGAGAAAAAAAGCATGGCTCTCTTATTGTCACCGTTCATAAAAAGTGAATATCCATGCCTGAAGAAATATCCCGGCAAAAGATCCGCTTCCATTGTTATGCGGTCAACCTTGTTATAATAGGACTCTGCACGGCGGTAATTACGCGACTGGTAGAACTGGTCAGCCATCTCCATATAGAGATTGTTCTGCATATAGCTCTGGGGATATTTCGCTATGAATGTTTCGAGACGATATTCTGCATCCCTGTTATAGAGCCTTATTGACGAGAGTGCCGACATGTATTCTGCCTCCCTGACGGGAAGACCGTCAGCCTCATCAGCCTGCCCGGCGTAACGGTCAAGAAGCACTATAGCCGCCCCGTATTTCTCCTTTTCAAAGAGATCCTTTCCCTGGTTAAACAGATCCCTTCCACGATCCGATGATGATGTTACAGCATCCTGAGCAGACAGGAAGATTCCTGATGCTGCAAGTATGATTATTAGTAAACCTCTTTTCGATATTTTCACCCCTTATAGTTTTTATTAACCCTTTCCTGGTCGCAAATCTCTGTTCTGCAAAAGCGTTATCTGTTTTTTCTGCCGTATAAAAAAGATAGCGTAAATTTACAATTAATAAACGCTCAGGTGAGGCCTTTAGTATTGATTTTATCAACATTCCCGTGTTAATTTCCCCAATCGTGAGGGAGTGATTTCTCTTCATTCTTTCCACATTCGCCAATCTTTTGTTAATTTGCAGATCGTTACATACAGGATGATAAACAGGAGATAAATATTTTTCAAAAGAATGAAAGAGATCAACATGCCGCTTGACAAAACGATATACCTGAAGGGATGCACAATATACCAGCAGGATCACCTTGTTCTGAGCAACATCGATTTTGAGGTAGGCAAGGGAGAGTTTGTCTATCTTATTGGCAAGGTAGGAAGCGGCAAGTCAAGCCTTATCAAGACAATCAACGCCCAGTTGCCGCTAAGGGAGGGAGAGGGACTGGTTGCGGGATATGACCTCGGCAGACTGAAGAAACGTGACCTGCCCCTTCTGAGGAGGAGGCTGGGAATAGTTTTTCAGGATTTTCAGTTACTGACCGACCGCACTGTTCAGGACAACCTGGAGTTTGTGCTGAAGGCTACAGGCTGGAAAAGCAAGAAGGAGATTGCGGAGAGGATAAGTGAGGTACTCGACAAGGTTGGACTGGGACTAAAGGGATATAAGATGCCGCACCAGCTGTCAGGAGGTGAACAACAGAGGGTGGTTATTGCCAGGGCCCTGCTTAATGATCCTGAAATTATCCTTGCCGACGAGCCCACAGGAAATCTGGACCCTGAAACATCAGAAGAGATCATTATGCTGCTTAAGGATATCAGCAACAACGGTCGAACCGTAGTGATGGCTACCCATAACTATACTCTTTTAAAGAAGCACTCTGCACGCACCATCAGGTGCGAGGGAGGTAAGATTACCGAAACAAAGCATAACGAGGAGCTGGAGCTGATTGATTAACATAACGAGGAGCTGGAGCTGATTGATTAATTGATTGCCTGAAGCAAAAAGCGTGTCAACAAAAGTTATAATATGTATAAATGCCCTTTACATGCTCTTAAGATGTGACACCAGACACCTTTTCTTCTGATCCGGCTATCATAAATTTGGGGTGCCATCCCGGCAGATACAATTATTAATCAGGGCTGACTGTATGCATCAGCCCTCTTTGAAGAGACTCACAGGCCAGGGCAGTCTGTTTAGCAGATATCTGTAGTAGGGGGCTCTTACGGCGCCGAATGATGAAATAAACTGTGCTACTCCATAAACGGATGAACCGGCAAAATCAATTACCATTCCGGTTCCGGCAAACTCCCTGATCAGATAATCAATCATCACATACCCTGCTTTCCTGTTACGGCTCTCCTCAGAAGTAGAGGTAAAGAGCAGTGTTATCCGCCGGCCTGTAACTATGTAGAAAATTGAGTAAAAAAGTCCCTCTTCCGATCTGAATCCCAGGATCCTGCCCTCTCCCGAGGCAATTGAGTGATGCATCACCTTCTCAAGGTCTGAGTAATCCTGTTCAGCTATTCCCCTGACCCTACTCCCGGGGCCTTTTCTGAAGAGGGCTATGGCCTCCTGGGGGTTAATCTCTGTGGTTATGGCAGCGCGTCCGGTACCGGCAATCCTCATATTACGCCGGCATGCTGATGTATAGTTTTCCCTCAGCACCCTGTAGCTGTCGTTTAGAGGCAGAATATAGTTATCCCGTTCAGTTATTCTGCCCGGCAGATTCCCGGGATTTGATGCAAGGGAGAGATCGATATAACGGTATTGCTCCGACAGGTATTTAAGTAATTCTGCCACAGCAGGTTCATTTTCACTATTACGGGAAAAGAGTCCTGTCTTCTGCATAAAGGGAGGAGTAAAAAGATAACGGATGCCGTACTTTCTACCTGATGGAAGAGCCATAACAGTCTGGTACCCCCCATCCGCTATTGCACACCATCCCGGGGCTATCAGATCCAGAAACCATGATCTGCCGTAGAGAAAAGAGCTGTCGGCCTCGTCCATACAGGCGTCCCACTCAGTCCTGTCAATTTCACTGTTATTAAGAAGCCCAATCACAGTTTCCGGAGGGTAAGAGAATATTCAAACACCCTCCGCCAGCCTTCCCATCCATCACTTTCAGTAAGGGATGTATTATGCCATACACTTACAAAATGGCCTCCAACCTCCCTGGTTACAGCGGCCAGCTTCTCTATTTCTTTTATTGCCTCATCAGGTGTTAGTCTCTTATACTGCTGAAAGGTTCCATCCATATACTGAAATGGCACTATAAGCATTTCCGTCTCCCGTTCCGACTCCAGATCATAGAATTGATAAGGTCTGGCAATGCCCGCCCTGAAGCCCGGTTCACGCAGGAACCCCATGGTATGATCTATGGTGATTCCTCTCCCGGCGAGGGCCCGGTAGGTTTCCGGGAAACGAAGCACCAGATAGTGTTGTCGTGAACTGTCAATGGAAATACCTGCAACCTCCTCAACTGCCAGCTTTTCAGCAGTCATCCTGCTTTCGCCGTATGGCTTCTTTTCATCAGACGGCTTGCTTTTGCCGGCTGATCCTATCTCTTCCGCTGATCTGGTTTCTTCGTTTAATCCGGCTTCACCGGTTTCTCTGGCTTCAGCAGAGACTCTGTTTTCAGCCCCTTCCTGATTACCATCCATCGTTTTTCCAGCTGATTTAATCTCTTCCGCGGCGTTCCTCTCTTCTGAGGCGTTTCTCTCTTCTGCAGCGTTTCTCTCTTCCGCGGCGTTCCTCTCTTCTGAGGCGTTTCTCTCTTCTGCAGCGTTTCTCTCTTCCGCAGCGTTCCTCTCTTCCGCAGCATTCCTCTCTTCCGCAGCGTTCCTCAGAATTTCCTGTGACGAGAGCCATGATGGATGCAGGCCCACGCTCCCTGAAGTTGCCAGCTTTTTGATCAGTCGCCGGTAACAACCCGACCGTGGATCAGGGTTCAGGTCAAATTTAGACCTTATGCCTGCAGAAACAAACCAGGTGATATCAATCCCGGCAGATCTGGCTTGCTCTATTATATAATCAAATGTATCATAGGGATCCCGTGTCCTGCGGCTGACACACCTCAATCGCAGCCAGGGGTCGCGCTTTTTCAGTATATCCAGTATCAGTCCGCCCGCATTCCTTAATAATCCCTTCGACCTGTATGCGAAGGGCTGGTCAATATCCACCGTCAGCTGTGATGTAAACTTCCTCTTCCTGAGGTCAAGTCCCGGATAGATTATTACCAGTGTATGTGCCAGTTTTAAAGTCCAGATATCAACTATGGGAGTATTCAGGAAGTTATGTCTGTAGGCCATACTCAGCTCCGCGGCAAATCTGCCGTGCTCATCAGGATAGAAATGAAGATACTCCTCATAACGTGAGGCCTGAAAAAAAGCAAATGCAAATATATCAAGAGGAAATACTGCCTCAGGTGGTTCCTGGAAAAAGAGTGGCAGCTTATCGATATGAGATATCCATATATCCTGTTTCCTGATCCCCGTTTCAAACAGCAGTGGCTCAGGTTGTATAAATACGCCGCCCACCGATTTGTTTTCTGAATAGTTAATCAGTGGCAGGTCAGGATCCGGCTTATCGGTAATCAGATAATCCGCATTCAAAATGTTTCTTATCACCAGGTTAAGTGAATAGATTAAACGGGGAGTCTGTTGCTCTGTATATACCTGTATCAGATTCTTCATTAAAGATCAGTTATTGTCTGCTGGTTAGTCAGATCTACAACTTATTGCTTCCCTGCTCCCGGTCAGTCAAATCAAACAACATATCATTGCCAGGGTTCAACATATAATCGCCATGCCATCGGTCGCATTATGTTACCTTCTCCTTCTCTGAACTGAACAGTTCATATACTTTATCCCTGACTATCCGGTCGAGTTCAGTCGCCGCAACTGCAATATCGGTAAAACTATTATAAAGAGGAGCAAATCCCAGTCTGATAATATCAGGAGGCCTGAAATCGGGTATAATAACATACTCTCCTTCATCATCTGATATCAGGGCCCTGCATATCCTGAATCCTTCACTGTGCCTGAGTGCCATATGGGAGCCTCTCATTCCGGGATCAGAGGGTGATCCAACCGTAAATCCGCGTGTAGCGAGGATATCCTTCCATATCTCCGTTATCATCTGTGTCATGGCAACGCTTTTCTTCCGGATAGCAGGCATACCAGCCTCTAAAATTATATCAAGGGATGGTTCAAGCGATGCCATTGATAGAACCGGAGGAGAACCTGTCATATAGCGGGTTGCGCCCTCTGCCGGCCTGTAGCTCCGCGCAAATGAGAACGGATCATACTCACCCAGCCAGCCCCAGAGTGGTGATATCAGCTCCTCCCGCATCTCTTTTCTGACAAAGAGGAATGCCGGACTGCCCGGACCTCCGTTCAGGTATTTGTATGTACAACCAATGGCCATGTCACTGCCCGTTGCATTAAGATCAATCTCCACAGCACCCGTTGCATGACTAAGATCCCATATCACCAGGGCGCCCTTTTCATGTGCAAGTCTGTTCACCCTTGCCATATCATACATAAAACCGCTTTTGAATTGCACCAGAGAGAGAACCACAACGGCAGTATCTTCGTCTATCAGTGCCTCCAGCCGGCTAAAAGGTATATCAATTGAGTTTTCGCTCTCAGCCAGACACAACCGGTGACCCAGTCCCGCATTATGAATAGCTCCTTCAGCAATATATATATCCGAAGGAAAATTAAGGGTATCACTTACTACCTTTTTGCGTCCTTTCTGCAATCTGAGGGAAGCCGACAGCAGCTTAAAGAGGTTTACCGAGGTGGAATCGCAGACTGCAATCTCATCACTCCGGCATCCGGTTATCATAGCAATCTTTGAAGCCACCCTGGAAGGCATCTCCCACCACCCGTCGTTCCATCCCCTGATCAGCCTGCCTCCCCATTCCTCTGAGAGGGCCGCTGATACTGCCTTTTCGGACTCCCGGTTTAACATCCCCAGGGAGTTGCCATCGAGGTATATTAGATTCTCCTCTTTTTTGACAAACCGCTCCCTGAATACAGCCAGGGGGTCACTACGGTCAAGCTCTTGAGCCCTTTTCAGCCATCTTTCCGTTGCATCCATCAGTTTTCTCTTTTATATATCTTCTGTTTATAATTATCTTTTACTATTCCTGCCACTATTATCTGCTATGGTTCCTGTCACTATTCCTATTACTATTCCTGTCACTATTCCTGTCACTATAATCTGCTATGGATCCTGATAAAAACTTAAAATAAGGATTAAAGTTCTTTACAGCCTTTATATTTAAACATAGAAACACCCTGGTCGGCTAATATATCCATGAGCAATGCAAAAAGTACTAATCCCGACCGAATGTTCAAAGGTATATGGAGTCAGGTAATAATAAAAGTAAAGTTTTTTATTAACTTTGAGAATCGTGATGGTTTATAACCACTTTTCAGGATTTTTCAGAAGGGATAAGGAGAGCGAAACAGACTTAAACGATGTGAAACAAAACTTCTACTATTATGGGAAAAGGTGACAAAAAAACAAGAAGAGGCAAAATTACCAGAGGATCATTTGGTGTACTACGCCGCAGAAAGAAGAAATCAGCAGCCGGATCATCCGTCTCCTCCCCTGCCAGATCAGTCAAACCTGAAAAGAAGAGTGATGAAAAGGTAACCTCGAAACCGATTCCTGCTGCCGGAAAGAGTGAAACCAGGGAGAAAAGTGCCCCACGAGCATCTGCCAAACCCAAAAGCGCAGATTCAAAGGAAGATACTATTGAGGCAACCCAAACTGAAGTGAATAAAAAAGAGGGTTCTGAAGAGAAACCTAAAGGGAAAGCTGAAGAGAAACCTAAAGGGAAAGCTGAAGAGAAAGCTGAAGAGAAAACTGAAGGGAAAGCTAAAGAGAAAACTGAAGGGAAAGCTAAAGAGATAGATGAAGAGAAAACTAAAGGAAAAACTGAAGAGAAATCTGCTGGAAAAGCTGTAGGAAAAGCTGAAGGGAAAGCTGCAGATGAAGCCGAAAAAAAGTCAGGGACTGCTGCTAAGAAGAAACCGGCTTCGAAAAAGAGTACAACTGCTGCTAAGAAGGAGCCTGCTGCCAAAAAATCGGGAACCAGGGGCTGAGACCGGCAAATCAGACTTATCAACTAACCACGATAGTGTCAGCGTAGGCTGATTTATCTATTGCAGCATCAATGATTACCGGCCCCTCAATGCCGGAAGCCTTTTTTAGTGCTTTAATAAAAGATTTATTATCGGTAGCCCTTAAAACAGGAACACCAAGAAAAGTATCTGCACCGAACAGGTCACCCTCAAACAGATCAACGCCGTAAGACTCAACATTTCTTTGCTGCTGCTTTAGTTTTATCAGGTTCATCTCGCCGTCGGTAAGTACAATAATTATGATCCTGATGCCGTACCGTCTGGCGGTCATTATCTCTCCGGCAACCATAAGAAAACCTCCGTCGCCGGTTACTGAAACCACAGGCAGCTCAGGAAAATTAAGTTTGGCAGCTATTCCGGCGGGGATACTGAATCCCATTGATGACCAGCCGTTTGTCATTAGTAATTTACCTGTGGCGGGGGCCCTCCATAGCTGACCGAAAAGATGGATATGCGATCCTACATCAAGGGTCAGTATTCCTTCAGGGGGAAGGAAGTTTCTCAATGTCTTCAGCAGTGTTACAGGAGAAAAGGAGGTGTATCTTTTACGGAGAGGCCTGGTTATCTCGTTTCGCACCGTTTTCACCATTGTCATATCCCATTCCAGGGTTTCAGGAAGCATCGTAGAGATAATCTCCGGTATTCCGGCAAGACTTCCTTTTATCTGCTTTACCATCAATCCTGCAGGCATATCAGAAATTGTTGTATTGATATGAATAAGCGGAACATCAGGCAGCCACTTTTCATAATTGTACTCTACCGGATCATATCCCAGTGAGATGACCAGATCACACTCTTCAATAAGCGGCTTCAGCCTGTCACTGAGGGCATGAAAGAATACGCCGGCAAAGCAGGGATTATCCTCACTGATCAATCCTTTTGCCATGGGTGTGATTATCACAGGCATCGGATTATCTTTAAGAAACAGTTCTATCTCAGCACCGCAATTATTGCGGGCCGCTGAGAGACCGGCAACAAGCAGCGGTTTTCTGGAATACTCCAGCAGAGTTGCCGTTTCACTGTCAAAGTTCGTCTCCTGGTCCCACTCTTCGGTATCATAATTAATTACTCCTGAGGATACCTGTTTGGCCGATATATCATCAGGCAGACCAATATGTACCGGACCCGGCTGTTCAGCTAGTGCCAGATCAAACGCATCATTGATAATATCACCTGCATTTTTACGATGCATTACACTTGTTGCCTTTGTAACAGGTTCAAAAAGCATCTGGTGATCAATATTCATCTGGATTGTACGCTGCCTCATTTTAACAGGCACCTCTGTTGTCAGTGCTATCATTGGTGAACGGTCAAGTAGTGCTCCGCCTACACCTGTAGCCAGATTGGTGGCACCGGGGCCGTAGGTAGCATGACACACTCCCGGAATCCCTGTGAGTCTGCCTGTTACATCAGCCATTACTCCGGCAGCAGTCTCTGAGGATGTAAGAATAAACTCTATACCTACCCGTTTAAATTCGTCAAGATATGGTATTGAGGGTCCGCCCGGAATACCAAAAACGTATCGTACTCCTCTCCGGTGGAGTTCCGTTGCAAGGAATTGAGCTACAGTCATATTTTCCAAGTGTAAGCTACTAAGCTAATATTTTTTACGTGAATAAACCGATAAATATGTCATTTAAAAGCTGACAATGAGGATCCGGTCTCCTTTGTTACAACTCTTTATAGCTTTGGAACATAGATTATCCTGACCGGAAACTGAGGTTTTAGCAGGATCATCCGGGGTTGATGTGGATACCGGGGAAATATTTTAAGATATACTATTTGAGAAAAGCGGATAGTCTGGCGGGGTTAAGGATTGTTACCTTTCTCCCTTTTGCCCTGATTATGCCGTCGCGGTCAAGTTCTCTTACAGCCCGTGCCAGTGAGGGACGTGTTACTCCAAAGAGCTCAGCCAGTTCAGACTGGGATTTATCAAGCTCAAGATTACCGCTCCTGTTCTGCGATGACTTCGAAAGAAGGTAATGGGCAATCTTGCCCTTAATTGACTGAAAAGAAAGAAATTTGAGTCGGGCCGACAGAAACTGTGCCCGGCTGCTTATTATATCGAGGTAGTTATGAAGCAGTTTTTCCGAAAGGATAAGCATTCGTACAAATTCCTTTTTCGGGATAGTTACTATTGTGACATTGTTATTGGCCACAATATTTACCGGATAGCTGTTATTTTCACCAAAAAGGAATGCTGGTGCAAGCGGACGGGGTGCTTCAATATCCTCAATCTTTATTGTTTTACCTGTAAAGTCAATCATTTCCCCCTTTACACTGCCTTCAGCAACTATCTGTAAAGAGTTGATACGGTCACCGGCAAGTGCAATAAGATCATCCCTTGAGAAACGCTTAACCTGGTAATTAATAACAGATAACAGGGTCTCAAGCTCTGAGGGGTTTATTCCCCTGAATATTTCGCATTGTGCCAGTCCGTGGAACATAGTTATTCTTTAAGACAAATATAACAATAAAAGAACCTCTAAAGTTTGATTATGATTGCGGTTCCGGAAACGGAGTAAAAAAAGGCGTATCTCGGACAAAAAAAAGCCCTCCGGTTTCCCGGAAGGCTTCTGATTTATAAAGTCGGCGGCGACCTACTCTCCCACTTTTACGCAGTACCATCGGCGCTAACGGGCTTAACTTCTCTGTTCGGTATGGGAAGAGGTGGAACCCCGTTGCTATAGCCACCTTAAGATTGTGTGC
>JAIVHO010000025.1 GCA_020201035.1 Bacteroidales bacterium | reverse complement strand
AGATAGAGCTCTGCCCTTGTAAGGTAGGCAAAGAACTTGTCATCACTGGTAACATCACCTGGGGTCAGCTGAACATTGCGACTGAGAAGCTTCTTCATATAATAGGATGTTCTGGTTCCTCTGTCAGTTAGTCCGCCTGGTGCATCAGGACCTCCCTCATAGGTTCTTATATAGGTACCGTTGTAGTAATCCGTTGTATAGAAAATAAATTTTTCAAAACGGGGATCCCTGTTATTATAAGGATAGTTAGGATCAAATGATGCACTTAAATCGATCGGATAACCATCTTTTGCAGGAAATGCATCCACCAGGTTCTGTGACGGATTGTTGTCACCATTTCCGTATATTGACGGTGGATAGAAGCTGTTCTCCCATGCATTTGAGGTAAAGGGTGGTTGTATCCAGATATTATCAAAACTGGTGAAGTTGTTGAAGTTACCGTGGGCAACCAGGTCTGTTAGTCCGCCCGAAGCTTCAATAGCATCAAAGGCAGCAAGCGCCGCTCTCTCCCACAGATCCGTTGTTGAAGGGCCGTAGGCCGGACTTGCAGCATAGAGATATACACGGGCCTTGAGAGCCATTGCTCCCAGACCCGAGGCTCTTCCGCGGTTTGAAATATTATCTGTTACCAGGGAGCCGTTATACCTGAGGGGCAGTACCGCCATGGCAGAATCAAGATCTTCCACAATCTGAGCAACCACATCTTCATAGGTATCACGGGCGAGGTCAAGATTATCATCTATCGTCAGGATATTGGTAACGATTGGAACACCCATTATTTCAGATGCTCCATCCACAGGACCTCCGTAGGTCTGCAGCAGTTTCCAGTGATACCATGCCCTGAGATAGAAGGCTTCGGCTCTTCTGTTTTTCTGAAGTGCCTCATTCATAACGGGGTCAGAAACACTGTAAAGCAGGTCTTCGCCCAGTTCAAGATAATGATTGCAGTAGTTGATTGATGAATACCACAGGTTCCAGTTTCCTATCGGATTACCTTCAAGTGTCCATCCTCCGAGAGCCAGGGTGTTTGATCCTGTTCTGGATGGAACGGCATTATCGGTATAGTATTCCGAATTGATGTCATATGACGGATTGAGGTTACCGTATGCAGTAGTAAGCAATCCCTCTCCATAATCAGCTGTACTCAACAGCTCATCTGTACTGAGGTGCTGTATGGGCCTGGGTTCAAGATAGTCGCAGGCTGCTGTAACTATAATTGTCGCCAGAGCTATTAATACTATTCGCTTCATAATTTCAGTTTAATTGATTAAAAACTAAACGACACACCGGCTGTAAAGGTCCTGAATATCGGGTATTCCGTAATTCCGGCATTGATATACTCAGGGTCAACCCCATATTCACTGAGACCTGATAGTGTAATCAGGTTGGTTCCGCGCACAAATACACGTGAATCAGTCATAAAGAGCTGGCGTGAAACGTTAACCGGCAGTCTGTAGCTCAGTTCAACATTCTTAACCTTGAAGTAGGCTGCGTTACGTACCCAGAACGAAGAGTTCTGTACATTATTATTTGATGAGGTTGTCAGCCTGGGAACATCATTTGTTTCAGGCCAGCGGTCAAGCATCAGCTCAGAATAGTGCTGGTTTGTGCCATTGATTCTGAAATATCTGTTGGATGTAAGCATTACATCTCCGTCGGCAACTCCCTGTCCTGATACAAAAAGCGAGAAACCCCGGTAGGTAAGATTCAGATTGGCTCCGAAGAAAAGGCGGGGAGAATGAGCCCCGGGAGCATAAACATCCTTTTCATCCACGGTACCATCATCATTTTTATCTTCATAGCGGATATCACCGGGCAGAACATCGCCCCATGACTGTGATACATTACGTGTAGTAATCTCGCTGAATGACTGATAAAGTCCCTCATCATTGTACATCCAGAACAGATCCATATCCGTACCTGCCCTCTTACGGTAATCTTCAAGAGCAGCTGATTCATCAACAACCAGATATTTGGCTCTCATATACATGGCATTAAAGCCTGCCGAATAACCAAGGTTACCGCTCTTGCCTGAATACTGGACCATTCCGTCGAGTCCCCACCGTGTATCCTCGCCATAGTTTGTAGCAGCAAGGAACTCTGTTCCTATTATTGAAGGAGTGGTGTAGAGTCTGTTGGAAATTTTATCGTAATTAAACTCATTGAAGTAATTTACCTCAAATGAGAGAGCCTTCTCCATCATCTGTCCCTGGAATCCTGCATTAAAATACCTTCTCTTGGGAATCTTAAATCCGGTTGATCCATTCTGAAGTATATTATATATATCAGATGTATAACCGTAGCTTCCGGGCACACCTGGTCTCCAGCCGCCGCCATAGCTCCAGAGTGTCTGATGCAGATAGTAGGGATTATATCCACTAAGGCTGAAATTTCCCAGACCCATGATACCAAAGGATGTATTGAACTTAAGATAATCGAACAGGTTGCTTTCGCTTAAAAAGCCCTCCTCACTGAGTATCCATGCTGCACCAACAGTTGGGTACAAAGAGTAACGCTCACCATCCGGCATTCGCATGCTGCCACTGTAGGAGAGGTCAGCCTGCAGAATATACTTATCTGCATACGAGTAATTGGCCCGCAATGACACATCCTGATACTTGTCAGGCTGATAATCCTGTCCGGTTACCCTTCCCTCGTCCAGTGCCACAAAATAGACGGCATTCATAAGCAGAGAATGAGCTCCTGATTCCTTCTCATAATTAAGAGCAGTAATGGCTTCGGTACGGCGTGATACTGAGTGACTGCCTATGCTCATTGTTACATCAACCTGTTCAGGAGTTATCAGCACTGCTGTATCCAATCCCATAGGGGTTGTCTCCAGACGATAAAGTGCAGCTGTTCCTCCCTTATTCTGAATCACTCTGTTCATTATGTCAAAAGAGGCCCTTGCATTAAAACTCAATCCCTCAAGAACTCCTCCCAGGTCAATCGCCAGATTGGCCTGGTTCTGCGCGTTCAGGATCTGGCCTTCGGCGAATCCTGCATGCATAAGCTCATTGGTTACGTTAACCGGATAATCATCACTGATAATCAGATTGTCTCCAAAATAGATCGGATGAGCATTTGCCGGATAGTTTGATATAGTGTTAAATATATTATAGATACCTGCACCACCTCCGGAGTTTGGAAAGCGCTGCTTGTTATAGGAAGCTGATATATTAACACCAAGCCGCATAAAATCATTAAGTCTGATATCAACATTTCCACGAAGCTTGTAGCGGTCGTTGTTTATCACCTCTCCAACAGACTCAAGACCTTCATTAGTAAGGTAATTGAATGCTGAAAAGTATTTCACCCTGTCATCACCACCCCGTCATTTGCACGTGCCTCGTTAAAGAGTGTTGCATAATCATATGCATCAACATAAGAGGGCAGTGTTGTTGGCGTACGGAATCCATATTCTGCAGACACAGAAATCTTACGGTCATATCTGTCACCCGATTTGGTGGTTATCCAGATAACCGGGGATGACCCTGAAAGTCCGAGCATTGCCAGACTGCTATAATCTTTAAACACCTCTATTTTCTCAACTTCAGAAGCGCTTAAACCGATTACGCTACGGGGAACTCCGTCAATATAAATAGGAGCCCAGTTACCGCGTATGGCAGCACCAAAATTCTCCTGGCCGGGCATGGTATTAAACGGAGTAATTACCAGTCCGGGAATTCTGCCCATCAGAGCCTCCAGGATATTGTCTGAAGGATATGACTGAAGCTCAGCACCCGTAATCACACTGACAGCACCTACAATACGATCACCTGTCATGGCTCTGTACGGAAGATCTGTCAATCGATCCGGATCTATTAAACGGGTTTTCACAAGAGTAACCGGATCAATAGTGGTTCTTCCCGGTTCAACTTCCATAACAATCAGGTTAAAACCCGATTCCGATATAACTACCCTGTCTACTTTCCCTGGGGAAACAGTAATGGCAAATGAGCCATTAGCATCGGTAAGTGTACTGCTTGTCAGATTAAATCCCTTAACGGTAATCTCCGGAAGGGGAGTACCATCTTCGTCAACTACCTGACCTGTGACTGTTGCAGTCTGCACCTCCTGGGCTTCCAGGGTCATTACTCCCTGGAAAGCCAGCAGTGCTGTAAATATCAACAGATTTCTTAATATCTTATTCATAATTAGTTATTTTTCAGATGTTAGCACCTTTTTTATGCCTTTTAAGCAGATCAGGCCTACCAGCCGGGGTTCTGTTCAAACTCTGCAAACATAAGGGCATCTCTGGTGGGTATTGGCCACCTGTAATGCTTCATTTCAAAGGTCCGGGTAAATACAGGATCTACAGTTCTGCTGATTGCATAGCCTGTTGGCTTTGTAGCATCTTCAGTCAGATTTATCCCATAAATAGCCTTATACTCAATTTTATGAGAATCGCCCCAGCGTGAAAGGTCAAAAAAGCGCTTACCCTCAAGATAGAGTTCTACAGCCCTCTCGTTCTTGATACGCTCCCTGAATGTCTCCTTGCCGGTCAGATAATCAGCATGAACACCTGGCATATTGACTCTTGCCCTTACCATATTAACAGCATCAACTGCTGACATATCAGCGCCGGCGATAGTATGGGTTGGACCTCCAACCTCATTTGCTGCTTCAGCATACATAAGCAGTATCTCAGCATACCTGAAGTAGATGCTATGTGTGAACGGAGCTGCTGCACCGGAGAAAGAATCAACATTCTTTGCCCAGAACTTACGTGCAAGGTATCCGGTTCTGCTGTAGTGTGGCTCTGCAAGTCGCTCACG
>JAIVHO010000004.1:23404-62115 GCA_020201035.1 Bacteroidales bacterium | reverse complement strand
ATGGACCGTAACGGGGTGTCATCATTTGTATCAATAATGAGAGGGTGCAACAATATGTGCTCCTACTGCGTGGTTCCCTATACCCGTGGTGCTGAGAGAAGCCGTGATCCCGAAACAATATTAAGGGAGGTGAATGACCTTATTGATGCAGGATACCGTGAAGTAACCCTGCTGGGGCAGAATGTTGATTCCTTCCATTACGGCAACGGAGCTCGCGATATCCGTTTCCATGAACTTCTGGGAATGGTTGCATCACTGAATCCCCTTATGAGAGTGCGCTTTTCCACCTCTCATCCAAAGGATATGAGTGACGATGTTTTGCGTACCATGGCAGAATACAGTAATATATGTAAACATATCCATCTTCCGGCACAGAGCGGAAGCAGCAGGATACTGAAGCTGATGAACAGGAAATATGACCGTGAGTGGTATATGAACCGTATCAGCGCTATCAGGGAGATAGTCCCCGAATGTTCCGTTTCAACAGATATGATTACAGGCTTCAGCAGTGAAACGGAGGAGGATCATCTTCAGTCACTTTCACTTATGGAGTGGGCCGGTTATGATTTTGCCTATATGTTCAAGTACAGCGAGCGACCAGGAACAAGTGCAGCAAGGCATAACCCTGATGATGTACCTGATGAGATAAAGACAAGAAGACTTAACGGGATAATTGAACTGCAGAACAGGCTGAGCCTCGAAAGCAAGAAGAGGGATGTCGGGAAAACATTCGAAGTACTGGCAGAGGGGGTTTCCAAAAAATCAAAAGAGCAGTTATCAGGCCGTACCTCTCAGAATAAGGTGGTTGTGTTCCCGCGTAATAACATCACCCCCGGAGATTATGTGCAGGTTATGGTTACATCCTGTACTTCCGCAACCCTGATAGGTGATGTAATATAAAAAATCCGGAAAGTCAGCAATACTGCCAACCCTCCGGATAAGTTTATCAGAAAAAGTATTCTCCCGGAAATAAAGTATCCGCCTAGAAATTAAACACAAAATCAAGGAACGGTACCCCTATTATCAGTGCTTCGGCAATATCAGGATTATTTATAAATGCCAGGTCAACAGAGAGATTCTCTCCCATAAACCGTATTCCGTATGAGAAGATTCCGTAATAACTGCCACCGTCACCCACTTCAGGAATAAACCAGTTTTCACTTACAAAGCCTATCCTTCTGCTGATCCGTGTCATACCGGACACAGTAATCAATGGCTTTGCGGTAAACTCACCCTCAGCAAAACCCCAGCCCATAGCTGCAGTAATATTGGAATTCTCATTACCATATGTGGCAAATCCGTTCAGGGTTCCCAGCCCTGCAAAATCCTCTACGGTTCTTAAGGTGTTTGCGTACAGAATATTACCTCCGGCATAGAAATTATCAGCCACCTTGAAAGAAACCTTCGGATTAAGGTAAAATGCATACGGCCCATCAGAGCCTGCAAAGATTGAAAAGATCTCCATACCTCCGGCCAGACTGAAATAGTCAGTAAAAGCGTAGTTTACTGAGTTAAAGAAGAGCCAGGTGTTCTGATAGTAACCCTCGCCCTTGTTAAGAGGAATGGCAGAACTCCCGATAAGGTACTTCGTTGGATTAGGATTAGCATACCACCCCTTGAGTGCATCCCCTGATGACACCAGTGTCATTGAAGCTATCTGTGACTTGTTCAGGGTAACTGTTCCTGCCGATGCTGACTCAAGCACTATCTGGCTCGATGATTCTGAAACCAGCACACCTGTAATACTTCCTCCGTCACGCAGCTTGACTACATATGTTTTTTGGAGTTCCCCGCTTACATCCTGCGAAAAGAGAGTCTGATGATTTATTCCCAGCAGTAATGCCAGAATAAGAGACAGCTTTAGAACTGAAGTCGTGAAATTCTTTTTAGGTTCTTCCATTTTTGGAGAGTTTAGGTTAGTAAATCATTTAGGTGCAATGATCTGATCCAACCAAAGATATTAAATATATATCAGAGTTAAACGGCTATAAAACTGATAATGTTTACCACAACCCGATGTTATGCGAAATATTATTACGGTAACAGACCCTGAAGCAGATAATTTCAGCCTCATTGCTCTGTTATCTCAAAATACCTTACGGTCGCAGACTCCCAAGGCAGATAATTTCAGCCTCATTACTCTGTTATCTCAAAATACCTTACGATCGCAGACTCCCAAGGCAGATAATTTCAGCCTCATTGCTCTGTTACCTCAAAATACCTTACGACCGCAGACTCCAGGAAGCAGAAAATATTTACTTCACCAGTTTAATAGAGAGTTCCTTAAGCTGATCTTCGGATATGGATGCAGGCGTATCAATCATTACATCCCTTCCTGAATTGTTTTTTGGGAATGCGATAAAGTCCCTGATTGTCTCTGAACCGGCAAACAGGGAGACCCATCTGTCAAAACCAAAAGCCACCCCACCATGTGGAGGAGCCCCGTACCTGAATGCATTGAGAAGAAACCCGAACTGCTTCTCTGCCTCTTCTTCGGTAAAGCCAAGTGTGGAGAACATAAGCTTCTGTAATTCCCTGTCATGAATCCTGATTGAACCTCCCCCGATTTCAACGCCGTTAATTACAAGGTCGTAGGCATTTGCCCTGACCGATCCCGGGTCAGTTTTCATCAGTGGGATATCTTCCTTTTTGGGAGAGGTAAAGGGATGATGCATTGCATAGAACCTCCCACTCTCCTCATCCCACTCAAAAAGTGGAAAATCAATAACCCACAACGGTGCAAATTTCTCAGGATCTCTCAGGTATACCAGTCCGCCCGCACCTATCTGTGGCCTCTTGACCCATTCAGTCAGCTGGTCAACATCCTTACGGGTCATGGAAGCAGCTCCGGGAACCACTATGGCACCCGTATATTCAGCACTGTCAAAAACAGGAAAACCCTTCCCTTTAACTGCTTCAGTCAGCCGGCATATCTTCATTCCAAATCTCAGATCAGGCTTATCAGTGCCATAATACTCCATGGCATCGATGTATGGCATCCTTATAAACTGGCCCTCTGGCTCCATCTTCTTCACAACCTTAAAAAGATGCTTTGCCAGCCCTTCAAAAGTATTGAGCACATCCTCCTGCTCAACAAAAGACATCTCGCAATCAATCTGTGTAAACTCCGGCTGCCTGTCGGCACGCAGATCCTCGTCCCTGAAACATTTAACAATCTGGAAATAACGGTCAAATCCGGAAACCATAAGAAGCTGCTTGAAGGTCTGCGGTGACTGCGGCAGTGCATAAAACTCCCCGCTGTGTATTCTGGATGGGACAACAAAGTCACGTGCTCCCTCAGGTGTTGATTTTATAAGAACAGGAGTCTCCACCTCAATAAAACCCTGACTGTCGAGGTAAAGCCGTACCTCCCGGGCCATATTATGCCTGTGAATAAGATTGTTGCGCACCGGCTCCCTTCGCAGATCAAGGTATCTGTACTTCATCCTCAGCTCATCGCCTCCGTCAGTGTCATTTTCAATAGTAAAGGGTGGCAGCTCACTACGGTTCAGTATCCCGAATTTCTGAACATTGATTTCAATCTCACCGGTCTTGATCGACAGGTTTTTATTACTTCTTTCGGCAACCATCCCGGTAACCGAGATTACAAATTCACGCCCCAGCTCCCTTGCCTCCCGGCACAGTTCGGGGTTACTCTCCATATTAAAAACAAGCTGGGTTTTACCGTACCTGTCGCGAAGATCAATAAATGTCATCCCACCCAGATCACGCGATTTATGAACCCATCCTGCCAGTGTTACCTCTTCTCCCACATCACTGATATTCAGCTCTCCGCATGTATGTGTCCTGTACATCGTTCCGAAAAATTAAAATTTGAGCAAATGTAAACAAATATATGCTAAGTATAAAGCTAAACAGGATCCGGAGAAAGCGGCTGATATCTGATAATTTATACCTTTGAGTTGTCAAAAGTGAACTGTATAGAAATGGCGGAAGCAGATGTTAATTACATGAAGCAGGCCCTGCTGGAGGCCAGGGAAGCATACTCCAGGGGCGAAGTTCCGGTTGGAGCTGTTGTTGTGTGCAATGACCGGATTATTGCCCGGGCACACAATCTGACCGAAACACTGAATGATCCAACTGCACATGCGGAGATGCAGGCAATCACTGCAGCCGCATCATTCCTGGGTGGAAAATATCTTAAGGATTGCACCATCTATGTAACACTCGAGCCGTGTATAATGTGTGCCGGAGCCCTGTTCTGGAGCCAGATCCCGGAAGTTGTATATGGTGCCCCTGATCCAAAAAGGGGATATACTCTTGCCGGCTACCCCATACTGAATGCCTCAACAAAAGTGAGGTCAGGTATACTGGAAGAGGAAGCGTCTCAGTTACTGAAGAGATTCTTTGCCGCCCGAAGGTGACAGGAATCTGACAGTTCAAATACCAGACAGGAAGATGGTATTATAAAAAAAAAGATTTAGGTTTGCAGTAAAATGTTGCAGCATGACACTTGACAACGGCAAAACCATTATAAGACTGAGACTCAATCTGCTAATTGCTACGGTAGTCTTTATTATCTATCTCTTTTTTGCCTATTTCGAACGATTTGATAAACAGATTAAATTCCCCATCTTCGGTTTAAGTGACACAGCTTCCACTCTTATCCTTGTGGCAATATATCTGCTGGTGGCACTCTATCCCATGATATTTAATTATAACTTTATCTACTTCTCCGACGACGGACCGTCAGTAGTTCTCAGATTCTATTCTGTTGGCATAACCAAGGGCACCAGAAAATCTATTGAGATAGAAAAACAGAGGTTCGTTGGATATGTAAAGAAGTCGGGGCTTATCAGCAGCTCCGTGGCGCTGATTGAACGTGTCGACAGGCGTGATGCAACCTACCCCCCTGTCTCTTTAACCTCACTCACCAGGAATGAGAGGAAAAAACTTTTCACCATGCTTGACAGGTATGGATCAGCCGGCAGATAATCCTGTTATTTATGAGCAAAGTCATTTTTTTATCCCCCTGAATCGGACAACTTTGATACCGTTATTAAGCCTATTAATTACTTAAAATCAATATTATAATGAATGTCGATAAAATTTTAAACGAACTTGAAAAGAAGCATCCCGGTGAAGTGGAATACCTTCAGGCAGTAAGGGAAGTTCTGGAATCAATTGAGGAGGTTTATAATGAAAACCCCCAGTTTAACTCAGCCGGTATTGTTGAAAGGATAATTGAACCTGACAGGGTTCTCACCTTTAAGATACCATGGGTGGATGATGAAGGTACTGTTCATGTTAATCTGGGCTACAGGGTTCAGTTTAACAATGCCATAGGACCCTACAAGGGCGGTCTCCGTTTTCACCCGAGCGTAAACCTCAGTATCCTTAAGTTCCTTGGATTTGAGCAGATTTTCAAAAACTCACTGACAACCCTGTCTATGGGCGGTGGTAAAGGAGGTTCAGATTTCAATCCAAAAGGAAAATCTGACGGCGAAATCATGAGGTTCTGCCAGGCATTTATGCTCGAATTATGGAAGCATATCGGTCCTGATACTGATGTACCTGCCGGTGATATAGGTGTTGGAGGGAGAGAGATAGGCTACATGTTTGGTATGTATAAAAAACTGGCCTCTGAACATACTGGTGTACTGACAGGAAAAGGTATTAACTGGGGAGGTTCTCTTATCCGCCCCGAGGCAACCGGATTCGGGACTGTCTATTTTGCAAAGGAGATGCTTGCCGCAAAGGGTGAAACATTTACAGGCAAGCTGGTTGCAATATCCGGCTTCGGTAATGTAGCCTGGGGAGCAGCACAAAAAGTTACCGAACTGGGAGGTAAAGTCGTAACAATTTCAGGACCTGATGGTTACGTTTACGATCCCAATGGTATATCAGGTGAAAAAATTGACTATATGCTTGAACTGAGGGCATCAAATGAAGATATTGTAAAGCCATATTCATTTGAATTCGAAGGTTCAGAATTCCACGAAGGCAAACGGCCATGGGAAGTGAAGGTTGATATTGCACTTCCATGCGCTACACAGAATGAACTGGGCGCTGAAGATGCTGAGAACCTTGTTAAAAATGGTTGCATCTGTGTCTGCGAAGGAGCCAATATGCCGAGTACGCCCGAAGCAATTGAGATATTCCATAAGAACAAATTACTCTTCGCTCCAGGGAAAGCTGCAAATGCCGGTGGAGTAGCAACATCAGGTCTTGAGATGACACAGAACTCAATGAAACTGAACTGGAATCGGGATGAGGTTGATGAGAAACTGCACAGCATTATGATAAATATCCACGAGGCATGTGTTATGCATGGTACGGCTCCGGATGGCTACATTGATTATGTAAAAGGAGCAAATATTGCAGGCTTCCTTAAGGTAGCCAATGCAATGCTTGACATGGGAGTTATTTAAGGGATAGTAAAATTTTGTTATCCGTACAGGAAGGAGGTTGCCCGCTGGAGCAGCCTCCTTCTCTTTTATATTACTATTCCGGAACATAATCCTCTTGCGCGGAATTTAAAACCTTTTTAATATATTTATATAAAGTTTCGCTGTGATGTCCGAAAATTTACTTCTATACAGGATTGCTCTGTCTGATCTTCCGGGTGTAGGGGATATTAATGCCCGAAAACTGCTTGAGGTCCTCGGTGACGCAGAAGCTGTGTTCAGGGAACCGGCAGGAAACCTGATTAAAATCCCGGGTATTGGAACAAAGCTTACAGGCTATATCAAATCAGGCTCCTCACTCTCAAGGGCAGAAAAGGAGGCTGAATTTATCTACAGACATAACATCACCCCAATATGGTATAAGGACGAGGCGTATCCGGCACGATTAAAAGAGTGTGCTGACTCACCAATCCTGATCTTCTCCAGAGGCAATGTTCACCCATCAGCAACCAGGGTGATAAGCATTATAGGAACCCGGAGTGCAACAAGAAGAGGAAAGGAGATCTGTGAATCCATAATATCTGATATGGCTGCAAGCCATCATGATCTTGTAATCGTAAGCGGTCTGGCTTACGGAATAGATATTGCCGCCCATAAGGCGGCACTTCGTCACGGTTTGCCAACACTTGGCATAATGGCTCATGGCTTCGGCACTATCTACCCGCAGGTGCATGCAGCAACGGCAAGAGAGATGCTTGAACAAGGCGGCCTGATTACTGATTTTCTCTCAGATGAGCCCCCTGATCGCAATAATTTTCTTAAAAGGAACCGTATTATTGCCGGTATGGCTGATGCAACACTGGTAATTGAATCCGGGACTAAGGGAGGAGCCATGGTAACAGCCGATATTGCAATTTCCTATGCCAGAGAGGTATTCGCCGTTCCCGGATTTCCCGGGGAAAAATATTCAGCCGGATGCAACCTGCTTATTAAATCCAACAAAGCTTCCCTTACCGAAAAAGCAGATGATATTGAATACTTCATGGGGTGGGAAAAGGAACAAAAAGATATCCCGACACAAAAAACTCTTTTCGCTGATATGACACCGCTGGAAAAAGAGATCTCGATCCTTATTGATCAGCATGAATACCTCACAGGAGATCAGATAGCCGACCTGCTTGGTACTCCTGCCCACAGGCTCTCCTCAGCCCTTCTTTCACTGCAGTTTTCAGGCCTGATATCTGCCCTGCCGGGAAATATCTACAAAAGAAAAGGATTGTAATAACAATTGCGATTCAGGCAATGCCTTCCATCATGCCAGGGTATGTTTTTCAACACATATCAGGATATCTATTTGCCTGACAGCATGTATCTTAGTCTTTAGATTACTTCTAAATTAACCCTTCTGCTGATATTGCCGTGATACAGGTTAACATAAATGGATGATTTTAATACTTTTAACATTGAAACCAAACTTTTTTTAACCAACACATAAAAATAAACCTATGGATCCAAGAGTAGAAAAATTTCTGGCGGTAATCAAAGCCAAAAATCCCGGTGAAAACGAATTTCACCAGGCAGTAATGGAGGTTGCCGAATCACTGATTCCCTTTATTGAGGAGAATCCAAAGTACAAGCATGCCAAGATCCTTGAAAGGATAGCTGAACCTGAGCGGGTGATTCTGTTCAGGGTTCCCTGGCTGGATGACAAGGGAGAAGTACAGATTAACAAGGGATACCGTATAGAAATGAACAGCGCTATCGGGCCCTACAAGGGAGGATTAAGATTCCACCCAACCGTTAATCTGGGTGTTCTGAAGTTCCTCGCCTTCGAGCAGGTATTTAAAAACTCCCTTACCACTCTTCCAATGGGCGGAGGTAAGGGTGGATCCGACTTTGATCCTAAAGGCAAATCGGATAATGAAGTAATGAGATTCTGCCAGAGCTTTATGAGCGAGCTGTTCAGACATATCGGACCAGATACCGATATTCCTGCTGGTGACATAGGTGTTGGAGGACGGGAGATAGGATACCTGTTCGGACAATATAAAAGATTAAGGAATGAATTTACCGGAGTCCTAACCGGAAAAGGACGCAACTGGGGAGGATCACTGATAAGGCCCGAAGCAACAGGCTACGGTGCAACATATTTTGCTGAAGAGATGCTTAAGACCCGTGGCGATTCACTGAAGGGAAAGATTGTCGCAATCTCAGGCTCAGGCAACGTTGCACAGTACGCAACAGAGAAGGTTACCCAGATGGGCGGCAAGGTGGTAACTCTATCCGACTCTGCCGGTTACATATATGATCCTGCCGGTATTGATGAGAAAAAACTTAACTGGGTAATGGAACTCAAAAATATTAAACGCGGACGAATCAGCGAATATGCTGAGAAATTCGGTGTTGAATATTTTGAAGGCAAGCGCCCGTGGGAGGTTAAATGTGATGTGGCAATGCCAAACGCCACACAGAATGAGATTGAGGAGGAGGATGCAAAGATGCTGGTCAAGAACGGATGTGTATGTGTCTCGGAAGGAGCTAATATGCCATCTACCCCGGCTGCTGTAACCCTTTTCCTCGAGAAAAAAATCCTCTACGGCCCGGGCAAGGCTGCCAATGCCGGAGGAGTGGCGGTATCAGGACTTGAGATGACACAAAACTCCATGAGACTTAACTGGACAAGAGAGGAAGTTGACACACGATTGCAGATGATAATGAAAGAGATTCATGCCACCTGCGAAAAATACGGACGCAAGGAAAATGGCTTTATCAACTATGTTGAGGGAGCCAATATCGGCGGATTTATTAAGGTAGCTGACGCAATGCTTGATCAGGGCGTCGTTTAAAGCTTTATTATCAGCATAAAAAGGGGCACAGGGTTGCCCCTTTTTTATTTGTTTCCTACTTTTGTCACGATATAATAAATTATGCAGCTTACAGACACTCATGCCCATTTATATCTTCCGCAGTTTGATGACGACAGGGAGGAAGCTGTCCTGCGGGCTCTCGAAAACGGAGTAACCAGGATTCTTTTGCCTAATATTGACGCAGCCTCTGTGGAGCCGATGTTACAGTTGGCTACTCATTATCCAGGAATATGCTTCCCGATGATTGGATTACACCCCACATCTGTTAAAGAGGATTACAGAGAACAGCTTGCTGCCATGAAGGCATGGCTGGAGAAGGAGAAATTTTATGCCATCGGGGAGGTAGGAATAGACCTCTACTGGGATAAGAGCAAACTGAAGGAACAGGAAGAGGCATTCAGCTATCAGGTTGAGCTTTCAATTACAAATGATCTTCCGCTTGTAATTCATTGCAGGGAGTCATTTAATGAAACCGTCACTATTCTGGAAAGATACAGGGGAGAAAATATAAAAGGAGTATTCCACGCCTTCAGCGGTACATCTGAACAGGCAAAAAAAGTCATTAATATGGGTTTTCTTCTGGGGATAGGAGGAGTTGTTACCTTTAAGAACGGAGGTATCGATAAAATACTGGCTGAAACAGGTCCATCCCGGCTGCTGACAGAGACAGATTCTCCCTATCTTGCCCCGGCACCATTCAGGGGAAAAAGAAATGAACCCTCGATGATACGATATACTGCAGAAAAGATTGCCGAATTTTGCCGGCTGCCTCTTTCAGAGATCGCAGCAATTACCACCGGAAATGCTGAAACACTTTTTAAAATCTGACACTTGAAAAGAGATACAGCCATTCTGATAATCTATACCGGGGGTACAATTGGAATGGTCCATGAACCGGTATCAGGGGCACTCGTCCCATTCAATTTTGATCATATTCTTCAGCAGGTACCTGAACTGCGCAGATTTGATTTCAGGATAGATACACTTACATTTTCGCCACTGATCGATTCCTCGGAGATCACTCCGGAAAACTGGATTAAGCTGGCTGCCACAATTACTGAAAAATATAACAGCTACAATGGTTTCGTAATACTTCACGGAACAGATACTATGGCATATACAGCCTCGGCACTCAGCTTTATGCTACGTAACCTCTATAAGCCGGTTATACTTACAGGCTCACAACTACCCATAGGAGTACTCAGAACTGATGGCAAGGAGAATCTGATTACCTCGGCTGAGATAGCAGCATCAACCATCAATGGCAAACCGGCAGTACCTGAAGTATGTATCTACTTTGAAAACAGACTCTACAGGGGCAACCGGACCACCAAGCTGAGCGCGGAACATTTTAAAGCATTTGAATCCCCCAACTATCCACCCCTTGCTGAAGCAGGGATTGATATTAAATTCAATTCCGACGCAATTCTGTATCCCACAGTAAGGCAAAATCTTAAACTGGTTACCAGCTACTCCTCCGATGTAGCCATACTTAAACTATTCCCGGGTATAACAGCCCGGCTTGCAGGGAGAATCCTTGAGACACCACGACTTAAAGGAGTGGTTCTGGAAAGCTACGGTGCCGGAAATGCCCCTACGCACAAGGATTTTATTGATAAAATCGCAGCCTTTTGCAACAAGGGCGGCGTGGTTGTAAATGTTACACAATGCTTCAGGGGCTCTGTAAATCAGTCCATTTATGAAACCGGCAGGGCCCTGACCTCTGCAGGAGTCATTAGCGGCAATGATATGACCACCGAGGCAGCCATCACCAAACTGATGATTGTCGCAGGCAGTTGCCCGGGAAAAGAGGAGATTGAACGTCTTATGAAAAAACCATTATGTGGAGAAATAGCTGTATAGCATGTATTTTTTTTTATTTTTTTCGTAATTTGGCGCCCTGTAATTCTTTGAAAAGTTAATGAACCCACCGAGGGAAACAGAATTGGGAGAGATGCAGGAGTGGCTTAACTGGCACGCCTGGAAAGCGTGTGTACCTCAAAAGGGTACCGAGGGTTCGAATCCCTCTCTCTCCGCACTGATCCGGAATAAAAAAACCTGGATAGGACAGAGTATTACCTGATAAATCAATTGAATAGACCTTCATTAAAAGATTTTTTATAAATTTGCGGAGATATTAATAAGTAGAATACTTTTAAGCGTTAATAACTAAATTAAAAACAAACCATGAAAAAACTATTTGCATTTGTAGCTGTGTTTGTAATGCTTTTTACCGGAGCATCAATAAATGCTTTTGCTCAGGATGAGCCACAGGATACAACACAAGCTATCGAGCAGGTTGCACAAGAGGCTGCTGCCACTGTGGAAGAGACTGTAGCAGAAGCTTCAGACGAGGGGCTTGAGCTCCACAAGCAGATCAAGATTAAATTTGTTGAAGGTGGTGCCCAGTTTATGGGAGCCGTTCTGCTGACCCTTATCCTTGGTCTGGCAATCGCAATCGAAAGGATTATTTATCTTAACCTTGCAACAACCAACACCGATAAGCTTCTGAAGAAGATAGAAGATGCTCTGGAAAGCGGAGGTATTGAGGAAGCAAAAGAGGTTTGCCGTAATACACGCGGTCCTGTTGCGAGCATATTCTTCCAGGGCCTTGACAGGTTTGATGAGGGAGTTGAAATGGCTGAAAAGTCAATCGTCGCCTACGGAGGTGTACAGATGGGTCTTCTTGAAAAGAACCTGAGCTGGATTTCGCTCTTTATCGCCATTGCCCCCATGCTTGGTTTTATGGGTACCGTAATAGGTATGATCGATGCATTTGACAAAATCGAAGAAGCTGGAAACGTATCTGCCGGACTCGTTGCAGGAGGTATCAAGATCGCCCTTATTACTACCGTGTCAGGTCTTATAGTTGCCGTGGTACTCCAGATATTCTATAACTATATTCTTTCAAAAGTGGATGCTCTGACCAACCAGATGGAAGATGCATCAATTACACTTGTTGACCTGCTGGTTAAGTACAACCTTAAAAAGTAATTACCATGTCCAATTTATCAAGCAAGATTTTAACTGCCCTCACCTGGGTACTGATGGCCATAACCATAGTATTTGCCCTGGTTTTCTACCTGGGCAATGTGGTACCCGGCACTGAAGGAACCAGGCTTGAGGAGCCAACAATAACACAATCTTTTCTTGTCTGGGCATATGTGTTACTCGGAATCACCGCTGGTATTACCATAATCTTCTCCCTGATTAACTTCGTTGTTAATCCCAAGGGAGCAAAAAAGAGTATTATCGCAATCGTTGCCGCGGCTGCTTTGATACTGGTGGCTTACCTGATGGCGGATGACACAGTTCTCAA
This sequence comes from Bacteroidales bacterium, assembly GCA_020201035.1. Lineage (GTDB taxonomy): Bacteria > Bacteroidota > Bacteroidia > Bacteroidales > VadinHA17 > JAIVHO01. The sequence goes on along the minus strand of JAIVHO010000004.1, from coordinate 49,561 downwards.
TATGCCTTTCTACGACGGAAAAGGAAACGAACCCGCAACTCTTAAATTTGTTGACACAACACTATTTACTGCTTACGGGCTGGTTATAATAGCCTTTCTCAGTATCCTGTGGTCTTCAGTTTCAAGAGTATTTAAGTAGAAGTAATAATTATTCCCCCAGGGGATAAACAAATATTAAAATGGCAAAAAGAGAAGTACAGGAAATCAATGCTGGCTCTATGGCTGACATAGCATTCCTCCTGCTTATCTTCTTCCTGGTAACAACAACCATGGACAGCGATACAGGACTGATGCGAATGCTGCCTCCAATACAGGATCCCACTGAGATACCTGAAGACCAGCAAATCAATGAGAGAAACATCCTCGAGGTATTGGTTAACAAGGACAACCTGCTTCTCGTTGAAGGTGAGATTATCAGCTTTGACCAGCTGCGGCAAATAACAAAAGATTTTATTGCCAATGTTGATGAGGCTGACGATATGCCCGAAATGATTGACAAGGAGATACCTTTCTTCGGATTGGTTAGGGTGCCTAAAAATGCGGTGATTTCACTGCAGAATGATATAGGAACTTCATATGGTATCTATATCGCCGTGCAGAATGAGCTGCTTGCTGCAAGGGATGAACTGCGTGACCAGCTGGCAACTTCCAGATGGGGACAACTTTACGATGACCTAGCACCAGACAGACAGGCCGCAGTAGATGACTACTATAAGGTGCCAATCTCTGAAGCAGAACCTAAAAAAATAGGAGGAAATTAATATGTCCAAGTTTAAGAGAAGTACCGGTGGTAAAGGTGTTGCAAAAATCAATACTGCTTCACTTCCCGATATTGTATTTATGCTCCTCTTCTTCTTTATGACAACTACCGTTATGAGGGAAGTGGAACTTAAGATCAATGTTACGGTACCGGATGCAACACAGGGAAAGAAACTTGAAAAGAAATCTCTTGCAAGCTTCATCTATATCGGTGAACCCCTGCAAAGCCTCCGCGCTACCTTTGGTTCGGAACCGAAAATACAGCTAAATGACTCATTCAAGGAAGTGGATGATATTCAGGACTTTATAGCTCAGGAGAGAGAGCAGCTTGATGAGGTGGAAAGAAGCAAAATGCTTGTTTCCCTGAAGATTGACAAAGAGACTAAGATGGGAATCGTGGTTGATGTCAAGCAGGCTCTCAGACGTGCTAATGCTCTGAAGATCATGTACGCTAACCAGAATGTAGAGGAGATTCGTGGTATTCAATAGAAAAACAGAATAACAGAAAAAAAAGCCGCTTTACTATAAAGCGGCTTTTTTTTAAAGCTTTTTTTCGGGTAGCAACACATCGGTGCCTGAATTGTGCGCTCGGGAGCCACCTCTCACGAAGCAGCTCCTGTGATTCCGGGGGGACTATTCGCTCCCGCCGGCTGCCCCTCAACCCGCTCATGAGCTCACACCCCTCGCCTGCTCCGCAGACTCGGGGTGACTCGGTTCGAACCCCCGGCCATCGCTGTTCTCGTCCCCACGGTACCCATATGATGATCAGCAATAAAAAAGAGCCACCTCTCACGAAGCAGCTCCTGTGATTCCGGGGGGACTCGAACCCCCAACCAACAGAACCGGAATCTGTCATTCTATCCAATTGAACTACGGAACCTTAATGATGTGCAAAAGTAACTCCATAAAACCATTTTTCAAAGTGCTCAATGAATATTGTATTACAAGGAGTTCCCGGTGCCTCCAAGGTTATTCGGGAACTTTTTCCTAATTTCGCAGACCATAAAGCAATAAATTATTATACAATATCATGGATTACAGATTCAGGGAGATAGAGAAACGGTGGCAGAAGTACTGGGAAGAAAATAAAACCTTTAAAACGGGAGATGACCTAACTAATCCGAAAAAATACTATATCCTTGATATGTTTCCCTACCCCTCAGGATCAGGCCTCCATGTAGGTCATCCGGAAGGTTATACAGCAACTGATATTGTCAGCCGCTACAAGAGAATGAACGGCTTCAATGTCCTCCATCCCATGGGATGGGATGCATTTGGTCTCCCGGCAGAGCAGTACGCAATACAGACAGGAACCCATCCGGCCGTAACCACAAATAAGAACTGCGACACCTTCAGGCGTCAGATCAAGGAACTGGGACTGGGATACGACTGGGACAGAGAAGTCAATACTACCGACCCTTCATATTTCAGATGGACACAGTGGATCTTTATCCGTCTCTATAATACATGGTTCGACAAAGGGCTCGGTAAAGGACGGGATATCGCAGAACTGCCTGTCCCACAGGGTATCTCCGACAAAGGAGAAAAGGCGATAAGGGAGTACAAGGACTCAAAACGACTCGCATATTATGATGATGCACAGGTGTGGTGGTGCTCTAACTGTAAGATTGTATGCGCTAACGAAGAGGTACTTACAGACGGAAGTCATGAAAAGTGCGGTAACCCGGTGGTAAAGAAAAACCTTAAACAATGGATGCTCAGAATTCCAGAATATGCCGAGAGGCTTCTCGATGGGCTGGAAAGCGTTGACTGGCCGGGAGGTGTAAAGGAGATGCAGCGTAACTGGATCGGCAAATCAACAGGAGCAGAAGTGGATTTTCCTGTTGAAGGAAGCAACACCAGAATAAAGGTCTTCACCACACGACCCGATACACTGTTCGGGGCTACCTATATGGTACTTGCCCCTGAGCACCCTCTAACCCCTATTCTGACCAAACCGGGGGAGAAGAAAAACGTTGAGCAATATGTAGTGGAAGCCGCAAAAAAATCAGACCTTGACAGAACAGACCTTGCAAGGGATAAAACAGGCGTCTTTACAGGAAGCTATGCAATCAATCCTGTAAATAATAAAAAGATTCCGGTGTGGGTGGCTGATTATGTACTGACCGGATATGGTACAGGAGCTATAATGGCAGTGCCGGCTCATGATCGTCGCGATTTTGAATTTGCCGGTAAATTCGGACTGCCGGTAGAGGCGATAATGGATCCCGACACCCGGGACACAGATCTCAGGGAAAAGGTACTGAAGGGAGAAGAGTGCTGGACTGAGGATGGGAAATATATCAATTCAGCAAATAGTAAAACCGGTCTGGATATTAACTCCCTCTCAAAAGAGGAGGGGATCCGAGTTACCATAACTTGGCTCCGTGAGAAAGGACTTGGGAATGCAATGGTAAACTATAAGCTGCGCGACTGGCTCTTCAGCAGACAGAGGTACTGGGGTGAACCCTTCCCTGTAATCCACTGGGAAGATGGTGAGATTACTCTGCTGGATGAATCGGAACTACCTCTCGAACTGCCACACCTTGAAGAATATCACCCTGGCGCCAACGGAGAGTCACCACTGGCAAACTCTACCGAATGGCTATATGTTACAGGCCCTGACGGCAGAAAAGGAAGACGTGAAACAAATACAATGCCTCAGTGGGCAGGCTCATGCTGGTACTACCTGAGATACATCGACCCAAAAAACAGTGAGTCAATATTTGATTCTGATCTGGAGAGATACTGGATGCCTGTCGACCTCTATATCGGTGGAGCTGAGCATGCCGTGCTACACCTCCTCTACAGCAGGTTCTGGCATAAGGTGCTCTATGATCTGGGAATTGTAAGTCATGACGAGCCCTATCAGAAACTCTTTAACCAGGGAATGATACTTGCCTTTGCCTATGAAACCGCAACAGGTGCAAAAGTGGCTGCCGATATGGTGGAAGAGCGAGGCGGATCTTTCTTTCATAAAAAGACAGGAGAGGAGCTGAAGCAGATTGTGGCAAAAATGTCAAAGTCGCTGAAAAACGTCGTAAATCCTGATGATGTTACCAAACGGTACGGTGCTGATTCACTGAGGCTCTATGAGATGTTTATGGGGCCGCTGGAAGCAACCAAACCCTGGGATGAAAAAGGTGTTAAGGGAGTATTCAATTTCCTTAACCGCACATACCGTTTCTTTTCAGACGAGTTGAATCTTATGGATGGTGATGAGGATAATGAAACACTCAAGGTACTGCATCAGACAATTAAAAAGGTAACAATAGATATAGAAAATCTCCGTTTTAATACAGCTGTCTCATCAATGATGATATTTACAAATCTGGCCTTAAAGAAAGGTAAGGTAACCAGGAAGAGCGCCGAGATGTTTATTCTTACATTGTCACCCTTCGCCCCCCATCTTGCAGAAGAGATATGGCACCTGTATGGTAACACAGTAAGTCTGGCAAACCATCCATGGCCACAGTATGAGGAGAAATACCTGATTGAGAAGACTATAGAATACCCCGTTTCATTCAACGGGAAAATGAGATTTACTATTGACCTGCCGGCAGAGATTGAACCGGCAGAGGCTGAAAAAAGAGTTCTCGCTGATCCCAGGGCAGAAAAATGGATTTCGGACAAACAGATAAGAAAGATAGTAGTAGTACCCGGAAGAATAATTAATATTGTTTTATAAAAAAGATGAATTTAAATAATAACATCATAGCCTCCCTCCTTCTTTTAACTTCACTTTTTCTTCCGTCAGGTTGCGCATATGAAGAGGGCTCGCCGGCCGAAACAGAACCACAGGAAGAAATGCTTACCGTTAAGACCACTCCCGGAGAATTTCTGTACGGCATTCCTGCCGATACTCTGAATCTATATACCGGCCGTATTGCAAGAAACCAGTTTCTTGCAGATATACTGAACGACTTTTCTGTATCATATAATGAAATATTGACCCTGCGAACCAATTCAAAGGATCTGTTTGATATAAGAAAGATGAGAGCAGGTGCTGAATATACCATTTTGACAGGTAAAACAGATACCACCAGGGCCCAATATATGATTTACCATGAGGATGCGGTAAACTACTATATACTTGACTTTACAGATTCAATCCATATACGGAAGGGAGAAAAGGAAACCAGAAAAGTTATGAAATACAGGGGAGGCACAATAACTACCTCCCTATGGAACTCAATGATTGATAATAATATAACGCCGGTTCTTGCCATTGACCTGTCAGAGATATTTGCATGGTCAATAGACTTTTTCGGACTTCAGGTAGGAGACAGATATAAATTGATATATGAAGAGAATTATATCGATACAATCCCTGCCGGTGTGCATAAAATTTATGGAGTCTGGTTCGAACATGCCGGTAATCAGTTTTATGCCATTCCTCTGATTCAGGATAGTACGGAGAGTTACTTTGATCTTGAGGGAAACAGCCTCAGGAAGGCTTTTCTGAAAGCTCCGCTAAGGTATTCCAGGATCAGTTCACGCTTCTCCAATTCCCGCATGCATCCGATTCTGAGGATCCGCCGGCCACATCACGGAGTCGATTACGCCGCCCCTGCGGGAACTCCTGTTCAGACAATAGGTGATGGTGTTGTTACAGCCGCCGCATGGGGTAATGGAGAAGGGTACTATGTTAAAGTAAAACACAACGGTGTCCACTCAACAGCATACCTCCACCTGAGCGGATTTGCAAAAGGATTATCAGTAGGATCCTACGTGAAACAGGGTGATATTATAGGATACGTTGGAAGCACCGGCCTGTCAACAGGACCACATCTCGATTTCAGATTCTATAGAAACGGGCAGCCGGTGGATCCGCTTAAAGTGGAGGCTCCTCCCGTTGAACCGGTAAGTGACGCTAACCGCGAGAAGTTTACCAAAACAAGCCTTGTGATTAAAAAACTGCTTGATTCAATTAAAATTTAAAGGGAGGCTCTTCCCCCAACAGAACCTTTTCTACTACGCCGGGATAATAACGGTGCTCAAGCTGATGTATACGTGCCGTAAGCGAGGCCACTGTATCATCACTCTTAACTTCACACCTTGCCTGGAATATAATATCCCCTTCATCATATTTCTCATTGACATAATGGATGGTGATTCCGCTCTCTTTCTCCCCATTCTTCAGAACAGCCCTGTGAACATGATTCCCATACATCCCCCTGCCTCCATATGCCGGCAACAACGCCGGATGTATATTTACAATACGCCCTCTGTAAGAAGCAATAATATTGTCCGGAACCAGCCATAGAAAACCAGCCAGTGCAATAAAGTCTACTCCCCTTTCCAAAAGCAAATTGTTTATATACTCACTTCCGTAAAGCTGTTCACGGTCGAAAACCGTAACATCTGTCATCCTTTCTGTCGCCCTTCTTATCACGGGAGCGTCAGGCTTGTTTGTCAACACAAGCGAGACAATCGCCGTTTCGGCATTCGAAAAATAATCTATCAGATTGGAAGCATTGGTTCCCGACCCTGATGCAAAAACTGCTATATTGCTCTTATACTGCATTTTAATAATATTTCAATAATCATCCAATTTCACTGCAATTCTAATGTATAATCCTGTACATATGGACATTACCCATACGGTCCGACAAAAAAAAGCTAATTTGCTTGAAAATAACTGTACAAATATATTTCTTTGCAGGGTCAAAATTTTAATTATTAACCAAAATTTGAGATTATGTCTGACATTGCAGCAAAAGTAAAAGAGATCATCGTTGACAAACTTGGCGTTGACGAGTCAGAAGTGACACCTGAGGCCAGTTTTACAAATGATCTCGGCGCTGATTCTCTTGACACTGTTGAGCTTATCATGGAATTCGAGAAGGAATTCAACATTGGAATTCCGGACGATCAGGCGGAAAGCATCGGCACTGTAGGTGAGGCTATTAAGTACATTGAAGAGAATGCAAAATAGCATTGCATAACCTGAAATAGAAAGAGCAGCTATAATGAGAAGGGTCGTGATTACAGGACTGGGGGCGATTACTCCCCTGGGCAACAATATTATTGATACCTGGAATGCAATGAAGGCAGGTGCCAGTGGGACAGACCTGATTACCAGATTTGACACCACAAAATTCAAGACCAAATTTGCATGTGAGGTAAGGAATTACGATCCAAAGGACTATTTTGATCGCAAGGAGTCTCGAAAAATGGACAGGTATGCTCAGTTTGCCATGGTCGCAGCTGAGGAGGCAGTCAAAGATTCCGGACTAAACCTGGGAACCATTGACCTGGAAAGAGCCGGGGTAATTTGGGCTTCAGGTATCGGCGGTCTTGATACATTTCTTGAAGAGATAAAAGGGTTTGTAGCGGGGGATTTCACCCCCCGTTTCAGCCCGTTTTTTATCCCCAAAATGATCAGTGACATTGCAGCCGGCCTTATCTCCATTAAATATGGATTTACAGGCCCTAACTTTTCCACTGTGTCAGCCTGCGCCTCGTCAACCCATGCTATAATGGATGCCGTAAACTATATAAAGGTTGGCAAGGCAGATATATTTATTACCGGCGGATCAGAATCCACAATTAACGAAGCCGGAATAGGTGGATTTAATGCAATGCAGGCAATGTCAACCAATAATGATGAGTATAAAACCGCATCAAGACCCTTTGACAAAACAAGGGATGGATTTGTTATGGGAGAAGGCGGCGGAGCACTTATCCTTGAAAGTTATGAACATGCCACGGCACGAGGGGCTAAGATCTATGGAGAGATTGTTGGAACAGGTATGACTGCTGATGCTTACCACCTTACTGCACCACACCCTGATGGTCTGGGTGCTTACAGGGTAATGAAACTGGCTATCGAAGAGGCAGGCCTCTCCTATGAAGATATTGATTACATTAATGTACACGGTACAGCGACTCCTCTCGGGGATATATCAGAAGCCCGTGCAATAGTCAATCTTTTCGGAGAACATGCCTACAAACTTAATATAAGTGCTACCAAATCAATGACTGGCCACCTCCTGGGTGCAGCCGGTGCTGTTGAAGCCATAGCAGCTATTATGGCAATTAATGACAGCATTGTACCACCAACCATAAATTTTACCGTACCGGATCCTGAAATTGACCCTAAGCTTAATCTTACTCTCAATAAGGCCCAGGAAAGGAAGGTTAATGTAGCAATCAGTAACACATTTGGATTTGGTGGACACAACGCCTCTGTTGTTATCAGGAAGATATAATTGTTCTACAACTTCAGAAAAAAACCCGCCCTAACCCTGATTCATGACAGACGTCTGTTCAGGAGATATCTCACGGCACTACTTGGTTTCAGACCGGGTAATCTGTCTGTTTATGAAAAAGCATTCATCCACAGATCCGCCACCCAGACAATTCCAGGTCACTCGGGTATTAATAATGAAAGGCTGGAGTTTCTGGGAGACTCTATCCTGGACGCAGTACTCTCTGAATACTTTTTCAGGAAATTCCCTCTGGCTTCCGAAGGTGAACTGACCCGACTAAGATCAAGGCTGGTCAACAGGGAACAACTGAACAAACTGGCAGAGACCATGGGCCTTAACAGCATGCTGGTAAGCCATATTAACAAAACCATTAATACACGACACGTCTACGGTGACTCTCTGGAAGCCCTTATAGGAGCAGTCTTTATCGATAGGGGATACAGATCCGTGAAAAAATTTATTCTTAAGGAGATTATTGATAAACATTTTGACCTTGCTATGATCATGGCTAATGAGACAGACTTCAAAAGCCGGATATACCAGTGGGGGCAGAAACTGAATAAAGAGATCGAATTTGTTTCGGATGAGAGGTGGAATCCGGCTGAAAAAACTGTCAGCTTCAAAACATCCCTTATGGTCGGAGAGCAACTCCTTGGAGAGGGAGAGGGAAGATCAAAGAAAGAGTCAGAACAGCTAGCTTCGTTAAACGGCTGGGAATTAATTATAAGAAAAGGATATACTGAATAACTGAACTTTTTCATACCTTTATCCGTTGAACTTAGACTGAATATGAAACAACCGGGTAAAAAGAAACGTCATTTGCTCCGCCTCGAGAGTGACCCGGAGATAGTAATGATTGGCCTTGTTACCCCTGATGCCGATTACAAAACTTCACTTCTTCTTAATTCAATCTTAAATTTAAACTTCAGAAGCACACGCCCTGTTGTCCGTGAAAACGAAACAGGTGAAAAACTTCAGTTCTCTTCATTTAAATCAACCTCAGAACTCAATGATAACACATTCGTTCTGGTCAGCAATAAAAACGGAAATTCACACCTGAGTAAAAAGCTTGCCGGAATCGACTACCTGCTGGTATTAAGAGGAAACGATATCCTTAATATCCGCGACCGGATTATCTCCCACCTCAGAAAATGCAAGGAGATTTCAGGTCTGTTCCTGCTGGATGACTTATCTGTTGCTGAAACAATTCTGTTGCAAATAGCCTGAAAATGCAAAATATAGAGATTAACCTCTACGAGAAGGAGTTCTCGAAGGGGAGAAAAATTCTTCTACTGGTGTTTGGATCGGTACTGCTGGCTACAGGTCTTTATAATGTAGCTCTCAAAGTTCTTAAATATGACTATCTGCCCTCTCCCGGCCTTACAATTACAACCCTCAGTCTGGGTACATTGATTCTGCTTACAGCATTCTTTGCTACATCCAAACGGAAAAACTTCTTCTTCAGAATTAATTCAGACATTCTGGAATACAGGTACGGGCTTCTGGTTGCAAAAGAGGGAAAATTTCAGTGGAATGATATCAGTAAAATCTATATGCCTCCAAAGGAAAAATCATTCTCCCTTGAAAGCAACACAGGGAAAATCACCGGAATTAACCTCAACTGGATTGAGGGAAGCAAAGCAATTACTATCAGGAAAAATATCTACTATGCTGCACGACAGCTTAATAAGGATATAGTAAAAGGCAAACCAAAAAGAAAATGAGTACCCCGGTTTATCCGGATCAGTCAAAGCCACTCCAAAAAGAAAATGAGTACCCCGGTTGACCCGGAATACTCAAATTCATAACCTAAAACCCAAACCTAACCTAAACCTAAAATATTTTTGCCTGATCGCTCATTTTTAAAATTGAAAGGGAGGTGCTTAAGCACCTCCACATTCCCTTTAACCTAAACCTAATCTAACCTATGAAAAAACCTTCACTGCATAATTACAAATTTCATGCCAAAATCAAATTTGAAACTCTTAAAATATAATAATAAGCTATAAACCCGCTTCTTCACAATTCAGATAGGCAAAATCAGACACAACCTGTTAAATAAAGTTAAAATATCTTAAAAACAGGATAATACAGGTAATTTTGCCTTTGTGGAAACCTCACATTGTTACAGTAAGGCACCCTATGGTAAAGATTCAGAGATTGATGTTAAATTCTCCCTTATATATCTTCGAATTGCAATATGTTAACACTACCTGACCATATTAAATTAATTCTTCATAATCAATAACCCCTCTGCTTCCCTTGGGGGATCAGAGATTAACAGAGGTTGAAGAGAGTTTTCGGGCATGAAGAAAAGAACAATAATTATACTTTCAGTCGTTCTTTCCCTGATAATTTCAGGGCTAATCCTTGTACAGATATACTGGATCAGAAATGCTATTGAAACAAAAAATCAGCAATTCAGGGTAATGGTAAACAGTTCTATGGATGCGGTTGTCTCCGAACTGGAAAGACAGGAGACCATCGAAAGAATATTCGAGGAAATTGATTTGCCAAGCGTTGATTCCCTTGTTGCAATTGTGCCATCCCACTCACCCCTTGCCAAGCAGCTTGAATCAATTGATAATGAGTACGGCATTCCCGAGTTTGATGGTATTCCGGATCCAAGGAGCTCCGTAATGGTGAATCGTGAAGGACAAACCATTATAATCTATTCCGACGAAGATATACTATGGCCTGACGAAGAGGCTCCGGAGATGTCAGCACAAAGCCTAAGGGCAGGCATATCAGGACGTCTAAACAACAAAACCATACAGCTTGAGAATATTATGGGACGAATTCTGTCCGAACAACCTGACCTGAACCAGAGAATAACAAAGGAGGATGTAGCCACACTCCTTGACGAAACCCTTGGACGGGCAGGAATAAACCTGAATTATGAATTCGGTATAAATGAGGGGAATGCCATAATTTACAGCACCGATAATTATTCGCTACACGCCTCGTCAAGTAAATTTCTGCGTCAGTTATTTCCAAATGATCCTGTTCCCGGACAATACAGGCTTACTCTCTATTTTCCGGGCGAGGATAAATATCTTTTCAGGCAGGTAGGATTTACAGGTTTTATTACCATTTTTATCACCCTCACACTTGTCTTCTTCTCGGCACTGAACCTTATAATTATTACACGCCAGAAGAGACTTTCAGAGATCCGGAGCGATTTCATCAATAATATGACACATGAATTGAAAACACCTGTATCAACAATCTATCTTGCATCACAGATGTTGTCTGATACAACAATAAAAAACAGGGAGACAACCATTGAAAATATTTCAAGGATATTAAATGATGAATCCGTGAGACTGAAATACCAGGTTGAGAAAGTATTGCAGGCTTCAATTTTTGACCGTGGAAACATGAATCTTAAATTCTGTGAAACTGACCTTCATCAGCTTTTGGGAAATATTGTAGAAAACTTTTCTTTAATTATAGGTGAGCGTAACGGAACCGTTCAAAGCAACTTCAGAGCGAATAATCCCGTTGTCATGATAGATGAAGATCATTTTACAAATGTAATCTCAAATCTGCTGGACAATGCTATTAAATATTCATCCGACAGGCCTGATCTGACAATTTCGACTACAGAAAACAATGATAAGATAATCATTTCGGTATCTGACAGGGGAGTTGGCATCCGAAAGGAGGATATAAAAAGGATTTTTGAAAAGTTTTACAGGGTTCCGACCGGGAACATCCATAATGTCAAGGGATTTGGTCTGGGACTCTGCTATGTAAAGAAGGTAATTGAGGGGCATGGCGGGATAATTGATGTTACCAGCCAGATCAACAGGGGAACAACATTTGAGATTAAACTACCTAAAAACAGCTAATATGGTAAAAATACTTCTTGCTGAGGATGACCACAATCTGGGCTCTCTTCTGTGTGAATATCTTAAAGCAAAAAATTATGATGCCAAACTTGCAACTGATGGTATTGAAGCCTGGGAAATGTTCAGTAACGGCGACTATGATCTTTGCCTTCTCGATATTATGATGCCCCGCATTGACGGGATCACGCTGGCCAGAAGGATAAGGGAGACCGATAACAGCATGCCGGTAATCTTTCTTACAGCCAAAAATCTTGAAAAGGATATTCTGGAAGGGTTTTCAGCCGGTGCTGATGACTATATTACCAAACCCTTTTCCATGGAGGAACTTCTTTACAGAATAGAAGCGATAATGAGGAGAACCAGGGGAAGCAGAACTACAGAAGCAGAAATCTATGAAATTGGCATTTACAGGTTCCATCCCCTTACCCAGATACTTGAAAAAGGTGATATCAGTCATAAGCTTACAACCAAGGAATCCGAATTACTCAGGTTGCTCTGCAGTCACAAAAATGAGATACTTGAAAGAAATTATGCTCTGAAAAAGATATGGACCGACGACAACTATTTCAATGCCAGAAGCATGGATGTTTATATAACCAAACTTAGAAAATACCTTAAGGAGGACTCTTCAATCACCATACTGAATGTGCACGGAAAAGGATACAAGCTTATCTCCAAATAAAAGGAAACCCTGAGCTGATATTCAGACCAGGGTATCCCGATAGGTTAGATTTCAAGGTTAAGGTCAATGTTTTTTACTGAACTTCACCTCTTCAGGCGACCAAAGTAATACATTTTTCCAATAAACAAAACATCAGAACAATTTAATCCATTTTAAGGACTGCAAGGAAAGCCTGCTGTGGCACCTCCACGTTACCAACCTGCCTCATCCTTTTCTTTCCCTTTTTCTGTTTTTCAAGCAATTTCCTCTTCCGGGTAATATCGCCTCCGTAACATTTTGCGGTAACATCCTTCCGTAGAGCCTTAACTGTTTCCCTGGCTATAACCTTTGCCCCTATTGCAGCCTGTATGGCAATATCAAACTGTTGCCGCGGAATCAGTTCCTTTAATTTTACACACATCCTCCTTCCGAAATCATACGCATTCCCCCTGAAAATAAGTGTTGACAGTGCATCAACCATCTCACCGTTAAGGAGAACATCAAGCCGCACCAGATCAGCTTTCTGATATCCCGAATAGTGGTAATCAAAAGAGGCATACCCTTTTGATATACTTTTCAGCTTATCATAAAAATCAAACACTATCTCAGCAAGCGGCATTTCAAATGTTATTTCCACCCTGTCACTGGTGAGATATACCTGGTTTTTAAATGTTCCCCTTTTATCAATACATAGAGTCATTATTCCTCCTACATAGGGACTCTTGGTAATTATCTGAGCTGTTATAAACGGTTCTTCAATGCGATCTATAATATTTACCACAGGCAATCCGGAAGGATTATGCACCTCTATCTCCTCCCCTTTGGTTGTATAAACCACATAGGAGACATTGGGCACTGTTGTAATAACATCCATATCAAATTCCCGGTCAAGACGTTCCTGTACAATCTCCATATGGAGCAAACCCAGAAATCCGCAACGGAAACCAAATCCGAGAGCAGCGCTTGATTCAGGCAGAAATGAGAGTGATGCGTCGTTCAGCTGAAGCTTTTCAATGGATGACCTCAAATCTTCATAATCATCAGCATCAACAGGGTAGATACCCGCAAACACCATAGGCTTAACATTCTCAAATCCTGAGATAGCCTTGTTGCATGGCCTCTCACGATGAGTGATAGTATCACCTACCTTGACCTCACTCGAATTTTTTATACCTGAAATGATATAACCCACATTACCTGCCGCCATCCGTTTACGGGGCTCCTGCTTTATCCTGAGCACTCCAATTTCATCAGCCTGGTATTCACTGCCGGTATTGAAAAACTTAACCTTATCCCCTGTTTCAAGTGTCCCGTTAACGATCTTAAAATAGGCAATAATCCCCCGGTATGAGTTGAAAACAGAATCAAAAATCAGTGCCTGCAGGGGAGCATCCGGGTCTCCGGTTGGTTCAGGAACATCCCTGATTATCCTCTCCAGTATCTGTTCCACCCCCATCCCCGTTTTACCGCTTGCCTCAATTATATCATCCCTGTCGCATCCCAGCAGATCAACAATCTGATCCTTTACGTCTTCCGGCATTGCGCTTGCCATATCCATCTTGTTCAGCACCGGTATTACCTCCAGATCATGCTCAATTGCCATATATAGATTTGAGATTGTCTGAGCCTGTATGCCCTGAGTGGCATCCACAACCAGAAGAGCTCCCTCGCAAGCAGCGATTGATCTGGAAACCTCATATGAGAAGTCGACATGCCCCGGGGTATCAATCAGATTCAGCAGGTAGTTATCACCTCCAAAACTGTATTTCATCTGAATGGCATGACTCTTTATGGTAATACCCCTCTCCCTTTCCAGATCCATGCTATCGAGAACCTGATCCATATAGGCCCGGTCTGTCAGCGTCTTTGTATTTTCCAGCAGCCTGTCAGCAAGTGTGCTCTTGCCATGATCAATATGTGCTATTATGCAGAAATTTCTTATCTTATCCATTATCAATAATACCCTATTTCAGCGCAAATATATAAATAAAGAGTGAATGCTCAGGTAAATCACAAAAAAGGAGCCCCGTGACAGAGGCTCCATTCCGATAAAACAAGTCTCAGTTTTATCAGTTTCTTTTTTGTTTTCAGAGTTTTACATCATGCCCGGCATTCCACCACCCATGGCAGCAGGATTCATTGCAGGTTCATCACTCTTCTCTTCAACAACAACAGCTTCAGTTGTAAGGAACATTCCGGCAATTGATGCAGCATTTTCAAGTGCAATCCTTGCAACTTTGGCTGGGTCAATAACACCTGAATCGTAGAGGTTCTCATATTTATCAATGCGAGCATTGTAACCATAATCGTCCTTACCGGCCCTTACCGCCTGCACAATTACTGCTCCTTCTTTACCTGAATTAATGACTATCTGACGAAGCGGCTCCTCAATTGCCCTTTTAACAATTTCGATACCTGTATTCTGGTCTTCGTTATCACCTTTAAGTTTCTCAAGCGATGGAATTGCCCTGATATATGCCACTCCGCCTCCGGGAACTATACCTTCCTCGATAGCCGCCCTGGTAGCACTCAGTGCATCATCAACCCTGTCCTTCTTCTCTTTCATCTCAGTCTCAGAAGCAGCTCCTATATACAGAACTGCTACGCCACCAGCAAGTTTGGCCAGACGCTCCTGCAATTTCTCCCTGTCATAATCTGAAGTAGTGGTGCTTATCTGCTGCTTGATCTGATTTACCCTGGCCTGAATTGTCTCAGATGCTCCGGAACCATTTACAATGGTTGTATTTTCCTTATTAATGGTAATTTTTTCAGCCATACCCAGCATATCGAGTGTGGCATGCTCCAGTTTAAGACCTTTTTCTTCTGATATTACAGTACCACCGGTAAGTACAGCTATATCTTCCAGCATCTCCTTTCTGCGGTCACCAAAGCCGGGAGCCTTAACGGCACAAACCCTTAATGACCCTCTCAGACGGTTCACAACGAGTGTTGCCAGAGCCTCTCCCTCAATATCCTCAGCAATAATCATAAGAGGCCTTCCGCTCTGTGCTGAACTCTCCAGTACCGGCAGAAGATCCTTCATTGCCGATATCTTTTTATCATGTATAAGAATATATGGATTCTCAAGTTCAGCTTCCATCTTCTCAGCATTGGTTACAAAATAGGGTGAGATATACCCCCTGTCAAACTGCATTCCCTCAACAACCTCAACTGTTGTCTCGGTTCCCTTGGCCTCTTCAACGGTAATAACTCCCTCGGTTTTTACCTTAGCCATTGCTTCGGCAATCAGTTTCCCGATTGTGTCATCATTATTCGCTGAAATGCGAGCTACCTGTTCAATTTTATTAAGGTCATCACCAACCACCTTAGCCTGCTTTGCAATGCTGGCAACTACTGCCTTAACAGCCTTGTCAATACCCCTCTTCAGCTCCATAGGGTTGGCACCGGCTGTAACATTTTTAAGACCCACATGAATAATTGCCTGCGCAAGAAGTGTGGCCGTAGTTGTTCCGTCACCGGCATCGTCACCTGTCTTGGAAGCAACCTCCTTAACAATCTGGGCACCCATATTCTCAAACGGGTCAGCCAGTTCTATCTCCTTTGCAACAGTAACACCATCCTTGGTTATCTGGGGTGCACCGAATTTCTTTTCAAGAACAACATTACGACCTCTTGGTCCCAGTGTTACCTTAACAGTATCAGCAAGCTTATCAACACCAACCTTAAGCAGGTTTCTTGCTTCAATATCAAATTTAATCTCCTTTGCCATATCAGTTATTTTAATTAATTAACAGTGTTAAACAATATAGAGAACATCAGTCTGAGCCATCAGAAGATAATCAACACCGTCAATGCTGAGTTCCTGTCCGGAATATTTTCCGTAAAGCACAACATCACCTGGTTTTACTTCCATTGTCTCATCCTTTTTTGCAGCACCGGCCAGCACCACAGTCCCCTGCTGGGGCTTCTCCTTGGCACTGTCAGGGATAATAATACCACTGGCGGTCTTCTCTTCTGCATCTTTAGGTCTTACAAGCACCTTGCCTGCAAGTATTTTACCTTTTAGTTCTGCCATTTTATTTACTCTTGTTTTTGTTAAACATTAAATTTACCGACAATCCCTTTTCAGCAGAATCTGTGCCAAAGGGAAAATTGTCATGCATACCGGCTGAAAGAGGAGTACCGGATGTAAAAAATGTCAGTTTGATGACAAACTGACATTTTGAGAAACTCTTTGACAGGTTTTGCTACTGATTTTCCGTACCACCATCAGGATTTGTTTCCGGGATAGCTGTTGGCAACGTTGGAATTGCATTCGGGTCCACAGCATTCTGAATCTGACTCTCAATACGAGATCTTTCCTCCTGCGCATCATTGGGAATAGCTGCTGTTGCTCCAATGCTTAAAACCAGAATCGCAATTGCAAGCGTCCAGGTTGATTTCTCAAGGAAATCTGCTGTTTTACGTACACCCATCGACTGGCCGGTGGAGGTGAAGTTAGCGGCTAGTCCGCCACCCTTTGAATTCTGCACCAAAACAATAAGAATCTGCAGTACGCAGGCTATTATAATAAGGATTGAAATAAAGAGATAAATACCCATCTTATTAACTATTATGACATTAATTCTTTAACCTTCTCAATTTGAGTTGCAAAGTAACCACTTTTTTCCGGATATTTCAAACACAATTTTTCATATATATGAATCGCCTTTGAATAGTATTTCTGACCTGTGTAAATTCTGGCCAGTGTCTCAGAGATAAGATCCGGCGGCTCACTCTGATTTTCTGCAAGATCCTGATGTAAAATGTCTCCCGGCTCCCGGTTCTGATTAATCCGGGGACTCTTCTCAATAAATCTGTTAATCAGGTCTGATTCTGTATCTCCATCCCCGGCTGGTTGCCTCTCCGTTGACACCTTATCCTCTCCTGAATCCTTATCATCTTTTTTTTTGTCCGCGCCGGGCAGTAGATAAGATCCTGATGAATAATCAAGATCCAGCAGAGAAGAATCAAAAACAGAAGACTCCCCGGCCTCGTTTCCTGCTTTACTAACTACTGCGAAACCTTCGACCGGGAGGCTGCTGTCTGCCAAATCAATCTCTGTGGTATCTGGCTGATCCGGTTGATCCGGTTGAGCTGACGGGCTTGGCTGTTCTGGTTGATCCGGTTGAGCTGACGGGTTTGGCTGTTCTGGTTGATCCGGTTGAGCTGACGGGTTTGGCTGTTCTGGCTGTTCTGGCTGTTCCGGTTGAGCTGGTTGAGCTGGCTGCTCAGGTTTAATCTGATCATTACCCAATACAGGGGGCTCTGCTGTCATATCAGAATTATCAGCAGTCCCGGAGTCCTCACCCAAAATAAGCAGATCCTCACTCCTGCTCTTTTCCTCAATCTCAGAGAGCCTCTTCTCTATCTCATAAAGAAGTTCCTCCCTTGAACGGCTGCTTACAGCAGAATGATCTGTTTCGACGGCAGTCTCTGTCACATCCGGTTTCGGTTCCGGATTCTCCGGCTCATCCTGCTGCACCATTTCGGTATGAAAGTGAGTTTCGGGTTCAGCGGACAGGGCTGAATGATCTGGTAGGGCCGTCCCAACGCGCTCTGCCGGGGTATCGTGCCTGATACTCCCTGCAGAAGGTTGTTCGGAAACTTCCAGCAGATCTGCTGATGAAATGGTGTCACCTGAATGACCGGAGGTTCTGTTTAGCATATAGTAAAGAACCTCCCTGTCGGCAATATTAACAGCACAGGACTTAAGAACCTCATCAAAAGAGAGATCATCCCTTTTGTAAAGATTGGAAAGCATAAGTGAATAACCAGAATGAAACCATGGATACTGTGAGATCATTGCCTCAAAATCATCAGGGTTCCCTTCCGGCATGATACCTCTGCTTCTTATAATATCTATCAGTTCTGCCCTGTTCATCCCGGTTACCAGTTGACAAATGCCCTGTTAAAAATATCTTCAATAAGCTGTTTAACTATCTTTTCCATAAGATCCTGTTCAACACTGCTGAGTTCAAGGGCGCTATCATAGTCCTCAAACCGTGTAAAAGTCTGTTCAAAGCTGAAATCAGGGTCAATACTATTTGTATACCTGACCCTGACAGATATGGTAAAGCGGTTAACAGAAGCAGTTGCATTGCCTGATACAGCCTGAGGGGCAGTGCGATAATCCACTATCTCCCCCTCAAAATTCACGTCCCCAAGATCTCTTACCATCTCCTTATTTGTCTGAGACCTGACCTTATCGGTAAATTCATCTGTTAAATACTGACTTAATCCAGGCTGCACCAGAGGTGCCATATTCTGAAAGTACTGTATACTTATTGATTTTACTTCAGGAGACAGGCTGGCACCGCTGAAACCATATTTTACCGTGCATCCGGGGACAAGTAAGGTTGCCATAGCTGTCATCAGAAAAGCCAGTAAGATGGTAAATGCGGATCTACTGATAAGAGATCCTGCTCTATTGGCGATGCTGTTTGAAACCATCACAGTACTGTCAGATAACTTCCTGCTGTTATCTGTAATCTGCCCTTCTCTTTCAGAAAAAGCATTTCTCCTGTTAAAGGTCAATCCCATATTCCTTGATTTTTCTGTAAAGTGTTCTCTCGGAAATACCCAGTTCCTCGGCTGCCATTTTTCTTTTACCGCTATACTTTTCCAGAGCCTTCCTGATAAGTTCAATCTCCTTATCGGTAAGAGAGAGCGACTCCTCAACTATCTCTTCCGTATCCTGGATATCATCTTCTGAATCTGTCTTAAAGGAGACACCCCCGTGAGATTTAATCTTCTGACCCGGTACAAGATCTGTATCATCATACAGTTTTCTTATCACCCCTGAATGAGCCTCATTGTCACGCACAGAGTCCGGGCTTGAATGAAGCATATCAAGAACGAGTTTTTTCAGATCACTCATATCACTCTTCATATCAAAGAGTATCTTATATAGAATCTCCCTCTCTGAGGAGAATGAGGATTCTGCCTCCCTGCGGACATGCACAGGTAGTTTTGCACCTGAGATTCCGGGCAGATATGTTCGCAGTTTGGCTGCATCGATCTCACGTGCGCCCTCAATTATTGAAATCTGTTCGGTAATATTTTTAAGCTGCCTGACATTACCAGGCCATTCATATTCAACCAGAGAAATGCGGGCGTCATCAGTAAGCTTTATTGCAGGCATCCGGTATTTCTCGGCAAAATCTGCAGCAAATTTTCTAAAAAGCAGAACTATGTCATCTCCCCTTTCTCTAAGCCGGGGAATTTTAATAGGAACCGTATTAAGCCGGTAAAAAAGGTCTTCCCGAAACTTGCCCTCCGATATAGCCTTTTGAATCTCCACATTTGATGCGGCAATTACCCTGACGTCAGTTTTCTGTACCCTGGAGGATCCCACCCTGATAAATTCGCCTGTTTCAAGAACCCTTAGAAGTCTTACCTGCGTTGAGAGTGGCAATTCAGCAACCTCATCGAGAAAAATAGTTCCACCGCTGGCAACCTCAAAATAGCCCTTCCTGCTATCTGTTGCGCCTGTAAATGCCCCCTTCTCATGTCCGAACAGTTCCGAATCTATAGTTCCTTCGGGAATAGCACCACAATTTACCGCAATATAAGAACCATGCTTCCGGCTACTGTGATGGTGTATTATCTGAGGGAATATCTCCTTTCCTGTTCCGCTCTCACCCGATATCAGTACAGAAAGATCTGTTGGAGCCACCTGCAGGGCAATATCAATTGCCCTGTTAAGTCCGGGATAGTTCCCTATAATTCCGAATCTTTGCTTAACACTCTGTAAATCTCTCATATGCTTTAAGGTAACAGTTGCGAAATTAATCTTTTTTGAAGACTTTGAAAAATCCTCTGTCCATTATAAAAAGTAAAGTTTCTGTTTCCGGGAACAGTAACCTGCAGCTTAAACTTCAATATCTTCGATAATGCTTATACACAGGTAATTCAAATTGATTAATTTTAACCGCAGTTACCACACCATATTTTGACAGGGGATATGTCACCTTTAAATTATACATGATGCTTATAACAGGAATAATACCTTCACGATTTGACTCCACCCGTTTCCCGGGAAAACCATTGGCCATGATAGGAGATAAAAGTATGATCAGAATGGTATGGGAAGAGGCTTCAAAGGTGCTTGAATCAGTGTTCGTGGCTACTGATGATCAAAGGATAGCCGATGAGGTTACCGGATTCGGTGGTTTTGCCATAATGACATCACCACATCACCGCACAGGAACTGAAAGGTGTGCTGAAGCTGCAGGCATCATTGAATCACAATTCGGAATTTCTCCTGATACAATAATTAATATACAGGGAGATGAGCCTTTTTTCAGCAGGGAACAGGCCGAAAAGCTGGTAGCCTGCTTTGATGATAATTCCGTTGAGATTGCAACACTTGTGAAAAAGATAGATAAATATGATGACCTTGTAAATCCGGGTATACCCAAGGTTCTGATTGCTGCTAACGGGGATGCCATCTGCTTCAGTAGGGCCACAATCCCCTATAACAGGGATCTACCCCTGAATGAGTGGCTCAGGGTAACCGATTACTATAAACATATAGGGATGTACGGCTACCGTACATCTGTGCTTAAAAAGATCTCCTCGCTGGATTCTACTCCTGCCGAAATTTCTGAATCGCTGGAACAACTCAGATGGCTTGGTCACGGTTACAGAATAAGGACAGCAATTACCAATACCGAGAGCATCGGCATTGACACTCCAGAAGACCTTGAAAATGCTAAGATTTTGTTAAACAAGTAATAATCTGTTGTACCGGTAACAATTTGCACGATATTTGCGTATAATTTGACTGAACAAAAAGTAACTGATGTTAAGACTGATAAGCCTCATGCTGTTAATATCTCTTCCGGTGCTCCTCGCGTCACAGGAAGCGGGTAGCACTCTGATAGCATCCGAGAATCAGAAAAGGGTTGAGCCGGAAATCAAAATTTTTCCTGTGCCGGTACTTAACGGACATTTCACAATAACCTCAGACATAGCGTTCACCTCGGTAAGAATGACCAACATAATTGGACAGGAAATAATCCGCGAAAGGTTCAGTTATCCCAGAAACAGGGCTGAAATTAATTTTGCTACTGCAGAGAAGGGAATTTACCTTTTAACTATCGAGATGGAGGACAAAACCAGGATTGTCAGAAAAATACTGGTTGACACCGGCAGATAAATGACCTTCAAGGGTATTCATCCGACACTCAATTTTAGTTAACTGGCATTTACGGTCATCCACCTGTCATTTAAGGAAATCAACCTTACGCTAAGGGGTACGCGCGCGTAAATCAAGGGCATCCACCTGACATTTAATGCAATTTAACCGGAAGTTATATAAAGCTTTTTACTTCGTTTTCAATTATGTAAGCTAACAACAATTGAATCAGCAATGGTGAGTGCTGTTGTCAGTGTAGATAAATCCGGAAACAGTTCTCCGGTAGCTCCGCCAGGATGACTGTGACCAACAGGCCTCATAACAACATCCACCCCAGGTGCAGAAGGGTCTAACAGGGCTTCATAAACAACTGCCGGCTGGCACGACAATTTATAATATTCATCATCCGGAAATTTATCATTGGTCCAGAACTCATTCCAGTCCCAGTTCTGATTAACTTCAAGCATCAGTTTTACGGGCTGAGTCAACGGATTGTCAGCTCTGGCATTGAGTATAAACCCGGTAACAGGCGTGGCGCCACTGTAGGCATCCGGAACAGGATTTTCAGAATCGGGCATAAACAATCCGTCATATGCCTTCACACCCCTCTTATGTGCCCAGTAGGGAACTATCTGCGGATGCCTTCGTACGCCGGGCTGCCACACTCTGTCCCGTATCTCACCATACATGAAATTGGAGGTTGCGATAGAATTTGGCACATAGAGTGTCTGTATATACTCACCCTCCATACTCTCCAGCCATACAGCCATCAGAGGATAATAGAATGATTCCCCTTTCTGAAACTCTATTCTTATCCATTGCCCGGAACCTCCTTCATTGGATGAAAACTCATATTCAATTTTATTTGCTTCTTCCTGCCCGACTCGCTGACGGTTAACCAGGCAGGAACTGGTTATTAACAATATGATTGATGCAACATACCAAGATACTTTTTCCATAACTTATATTTTCAATCAACAAAATTCCATTTTCAGTCACGAGAACAATCTCCCAATATGAAATTTACCACTTTACCCAGCCTCATTCAACAGTTATAAATAATCCATGGATTCAGGTAAAAATTTATATATCAGCTTAAAACTCCACTATTATTCCTACAGTTGGCAGCACAGTCCCTGATTCTCCGCTTATATATTTAAGCTGATATCTGTTACTGTCAGCAGGGTCAGTCAGGGGCATACCTGTTTCATCACTCTCCCTTAACAGAATAGGTGGCTGATCGGCTTTAAAATTATATACATTCTGAACATCTGCATAGACCATAAGGGTCCAGTTATCAAAAAACCATCCCTTATCGATCCTGAGATCGAGCTGATGGAATGCTCTGAGACGTTCGCTGTTATATCTTGAATAATCGAAATACCCCTGACCAGTCAGATCCCAGGCTTCCTTAACTGAAGAGTACTCCAAATCATAAGGTGTATAGGGTGCTCCCCCTACATATCTCCACTTCAACCCGATATCCCAGTTCCCCTTTAACTGTTTGGTAGCTGTTAAGTTTAGCAGGTGCCTGTTATCCCAGGAGGTGGGGATATATCTGCCGTCCAAATCCATGAATTCACTCCTTACAAGGGTATAGCTTAATACAAGGTTAAGTCCGTTGAGGTTTCTGACTCTGGCAAGAAATTCAGCCCCATATGATCTTCCCTCGGCTACGGGTATCACCTCCTCATCTCCGAATATGCCATATTCTGCAGATTTGCTTGCCAGAGGAATTGAGTCGGCAACAGAGAATGGGTAATCGCTGTAAAGTTTGTAAAATCCTTCAATAGTAAACTGCAGACTGCTTCCAGGCTGATACTCAAATCCGGCAACAAAATGATCACTCCTGATATATTTAAGTCCGTTATCCCTGTTAACAAGGTTTCCTGCAGCATCACTGTATCCCATAGCTGTATAAGGAGGTAACTGGTGATATCTGCCTGTGTTGAAGTTGAAACTAAGCTGCTCATTAAACGACCATGATGCGGAGAATCTGGGAGAGAGGTTGCGAAGCGGGTTTGACATTTCAGATGAATAGGATGAAGCATCGGCCCGTATACCGAAAGAGAGGCTAAGCCTGTTATCAATAAAGGTTTTTGATCCCTGCCCGAAAAGAGCAAACTTGCTTGTCCTCATTGCAACATCATAGTTTCTGCTTAATACTCCTTCTTCTGCAAAAATTTTCTGAATCGACGAAGTTCTGTACAAAACATTCTCATACCCGGCGCCATACTCCAGCCGTATTCCGTTTTCCGTCTGAAAGCTGCGCTCATAGCGGAATTTATTCTCTCCTTCACCCGAGAGGTAATCAAACAGGAGCAGGGAATCAACACCCTCAATATTACCGGCATACTTGTACTGGCTGTTATTAAGATAATTCCTGCTAATCACCCATGTGTCATACCCGTTATTTCTGAACTGCTTGTACCGTACACCTATGGTATAGCTATACTGCTCCTGAACAGGAATGTAATCAAGCAGATACCTCTGGTATTCAGTTTCATTGGCATCACGGTTAAGCTCAAAATTATCCAGGGCTCCCAGACCTATTATTGTAAGCTCACCCGTTTCGCCAATCCTTGTCTTATGCTTGAACTGAAAATCATTGTATGTTGGCAGAAAGGGAAGCCCTATGGCTTTAAAAAGAAACTGCAGGTAGGATCTCCGGGCTGACATTATAAGGCTGCTTCTTTCGCCGGTGGGGCCGTCAAGTGTGAGACCAAGATCTGATGCTCCTACCGTTGCCCTGAATTTAAGCCTCTCCCTGTTGCCGTCAACCTGCCTGAAATTAAGTACTGAACTGAGAGCATTCCCCCTGCTTGCAGGAAAAGCACCGGAGTAAAAATTGAGCTCCTCAACAAAGTCGACATTTATTATTCCTACCGGACCACCTGAAGCTCCCTGGGTGGAAAAGTGATTCAGGTAAGGAATTTCTATATCATCAAGATAGAACCTGTTTTCATTCGGACCTCCTCCCCTCACAATTACATCATTCCTGAATGCAGGAGTTGAGGCTACTCCGGGGAATGATTGTATTACCCTGGAGATATCACGATTTCCGCCGGGATTCTTTTCTATCTCCTGAATGCCTATAATCCTTACACTCAAGGGGCTCATCGCCTGCTTACGGAAGGGTGATGCCTTTACCACAACATCATCAATTCCTACAACTGACTCGGTAAGCGGGATCTCAATATATACCGGATTGGTAAGAGTAACAAGGACATCGGGAGTAACATACGATTCAAACCCGACCGAAGACCCCTGTAACCTAAGATATCCGGGAGTAACCCCGGTAAAAAGAAAATTACCGTCAAAATCTGTCATTGCACCGGTGGTGGTCCCGAAAATTATAACAGTTGCAAAGGGAACAGGCTCGTTGGTAACACTATTAAATACCCTGCCCTTTATTACAGCCTCTTTTTCCTGATCCGGTCTCACTGCTTGTTCCTGACCTGATGAGGTAAGCAATAGCGTAGTCAGTATCCAAAGTGTAAAAACGGTTTTAAACATCTGGGTTGATTTTTTTGTTTAACATTCTACATCTAATGATAAACATAATTAAGACAAAAAAGTTTAAACCCGTTTTCCCTCTGTCAGGGATTCAAAATAATTACGATCACCGGAGAGATTAACGAAGGGATATTTCTCCTGAAGTATGCTGATTTTTCCAAGCATTATTCTGGAAAAACCAGCTATATCATCAGTATCCATTCCTGCCGTTCTGTGTTTCCCGGCCAAAGCGATACTGCTTACTTCCCTGAATATCTGTATGGTTTTAATATCGAAAAATGTCTCCCTGAAGAATGCTCCTATATAATCGGCCGCCAGAGTTGTAGGATGGAGCATGTCAGCAGAATAGAACCGGTAATCACGAAGGTCATCCAGCAACAATTCATAGCTGGGAAAGTAACCGGCGAAATCAATCGCCTCAATTATCTTTTCAATTGCCAGAAGGAGAACAGCCTTGCTAACCTGATTTCCGTGTGCTCCATCCTTCCAGTGGCGTACCGGACTGACAGTAAAAATTACATTTATTCCCGGATTGAATTCCTTTAACTTCTTTAGCAGGGATATCCAGCTTTCGGCTACAGCTTCAACACTTAATAATTCCCTTGTAAAATTATCGGGCGCAATCTTATGACAGTTTGACACTATCCTTCCGGTCTTATTCCATCTGAATACCCTTGCTGTACCAAAGGTAATAAAGAGAAATCCTGCATCCCCAAGAAACTCTGCCGCCATTTTGGTTTTCATATTTATTTGATCCAAAACAGAAACGGGGTCTCTGTTAGAAAAACCTGTCCCATGGTCTAAACTGAGATATTTACCGTTATGACAGATCAGATCTTCCTTACTGAAAGTATATCCCGACATCAATGCTTCAAACTGCCGGGCCACCGATGCAGGGTTGTACAATACCCCGAAGGGATTAACAAGTGTCTTCATCCTCCCACCGGAAAGCATCTCCCCCATCTCTGCTGCAAAACAGGATCCGGTAAACATTACCGGTGTTTCGTAGGT
>JAIVHO010000004.1:0-23384 GCA_020201035.1 Bacteroidales bacterium | reverse complement strand
CCTCCGTTTCATATCTTGCCAATCCCTCCTTTCTTACGATGTCAATCCTTCGTCTCCGGCAGGTTTTCTTTGATCCAGGAGTGTATGAAACTGAAAATCTGTCCCTTAAACGGCTCATTATGAAGCTCATGATAACCCCTTTCCCAAAGTTTCAGGGTGGCATGGGGAACAATTGAGGCAAGATCGCCGGCTCCATGGGGGCTGGATATTTTGTCGTCAGTGCCATGCACCAGGAGTAGCGGAATCTTTATCATACTACCATCACGGAGAACCCTTGCAGCAGCCCGTGCTGCCGATGAGTAAAGAGCAACTGAGATAACCGGATGCACAAGAGGATCGGTCCGGTATGACGCTGCTACTTCCGGATCACTTGAAAGATGTTCAGGCATCAGTCCGGTAGGCTGAGCCATGGAAGGGACTAATAAACCTACAAAACGTGCCAGCAAAATCTTTAACTTTCCCGGTTCAAATGCCAGTTTAATCCAGGGAGATGTCACAACAGCAGAGGAAAAACCATTTATGCCGGAAAGCAGGGTATCAAGTACAATATTACCGCCCAGACTGTGTCCATAAAGGATAAGGGGTACTGCGGGGTAATCACTTCTGATAATGTCACTTAGATACATGATAATCTCCTTCACCTGGCTGTATTCAGCAATATGACCTCTCCGGCCTCCAGATCTTCCGTGCCCCGGCAGGTCAAACCGGGCAACCCCGATATTGACTGCAAGAAACCTGTCACACCAATCGTTGTACCTTCCCTGGTGTTCTCCCAATCCGTGAACAAGAATAACAACTGCCGAAGGACTCTGATCAGGATATTTAACAGAGATGTATATCTCCCCTGCTTCTTTAATTGTAACTCTCTCTCCCATTTAATTTATTTTTAAGATAAATGTACAAAAAGTCTGACACTCTAAACCCACAATACTTCGATCACAATCTGATTAATAGACCACCTTCCATTTAGTTCAATATTAATTCAATTTAGATGATATTTAGAATCAACAATCACTAAACATCCACATAAACCTATCTACCTGCTAGATACAGCATTCTTCTTCTTTATAAAAGTTCCCTTAAGCGATCTAATTTAAGATATTCGGAGTTGCATATCCTTAATTATTAGATTAATTTTGATGTATCGTAAACCCAAAACATTGTTTAATATGAAAGCAACAGATTTCAACAATAGTTTAATAGCTCTTGAGACCAACATGATGAAATTTGCCCTTAGCCTGACTTCGGATCACACCAGGGCAGAGGATCTTGTTCAGGACACATTTATGAAAGCAATCACCTATAAAGATAAGTTTGTTGACTATACAAACCTAAAGGCATGGGTATTTACAATCATGAAAAACACATTTATCAACAATTACAGGAGAGCGGTTAAGCAGAACACTATCATTGATGGAACAGCAGAGCTACATTTCCTTAACCTTCCACAGGATTCAGGTTTTGAGAGTCCTGACTCCAGCTACTCATCAGATGAGATTACAGCAGTAATTGAGTCACTTGAGGATGATTTCAGGATACCGTTTCAGATGCATATCCAGGGATTTAAATATAAGGAGATAGCCGAAAAGCTTGATCTCAAAATCGGAACAGTAAAGAGCAGGATCTTTTTTACCAGAAAAAAACTGATGGAGATTCTTGAAGATTACAGGTATTAAAACTTCAGATAAATAAGAAGAGAACTGATAAAGTGGGGTGTAAGTAGTAATTACACTAATGAATTTCCAAATATGGCCCGGCAATTATGCCCGGGCCTTTTTTTTAATTCTCAGAATAAATCCCAGGAAAACAAACAGCACAAAAGCAGCCGAAACGATTACTGCCCACCAGTTTGTTTCACCGGACTCTGCCCACATCACGTAATCGCCGGCAAGAAAACACTCTCCGTTTACCTTCCATAGAATCCCATTTTCAGCATCTGGATATCCATTGGTTCCAACCAGGGTTCCCGGCATCACAATCTGTATCGAATAATCATCTGACTCAAGAGCAATGTTAAACCTCTCTTCGGAAACGGCCATTGCACTGTCCACCAGAATCTGATTAGTCTTGTAAAACTCCATTCCGAAAACAGTGTCAATAAAGCTCTTTTCATCTTCAAGGTTAAAAACAAAATCCCTCAGCAGATCTCTTTTACCGGAAAGAAAAGCTGTATCGGGCTTTGCCCCCATCTCCCGGCCAAGCCTTATGACCTCATCTATAAAAACAGAAGTGAGGCTTGCTAACCACCATTTTTCCTGCTCCTTATCCAGTGAGTCTATCCTTGCCCTGTAGTAAATGCTGTCACTCCCTGAAGTAAGATCGTCCACCATTCCGTCAGGCATATAGAAAAGGTAGAGTTGCTCGGCGCTGAACCACTCTTCAGGGGTGTATCCGCCCATTGCCTCCTCAACTGTTTCACTGAAGGTATAATGTGTTGTAAACCACCGGAAACTTTTTATAAAGCTTGCCGATCTGTTAAGTCTTTCATTGGATCCGCCGAAACTGCGGTACTCTTCAGTAATATCGGCAGCTGAGGCAAAATGTCTTCTGGCTGTAAGTGTCCATGTTGTATCTCCTTTTTGAGAGACATCCATCACCTTTGTTATGTCCCAGGTTGAGTCTACGGGAACCTGACACTCTTCAAGGTCAAATTCATCTTTATGATAGGTAAGTATAACCTCCCGGTCAATTGATCCGTCACTGTTAACACGATTTATTACCAGTGCTTCCGGACCTCCGCATGATTGAACCAGGAGAACTATTAATATCAGACCTGTAACTTTTTTTCTCATCATGGCTATAAATTTTGTCTGTCCTAAAGCGAATTGATTAAATAACTGACCTCCCCTCACTCAAAGAGATTCTGCGAAATGCATCAATCAATTTGAAAGTGGAGCCGGCATCTTTTCAGGATTACTGCCAGGCACCTCAATACCCCCTTCCGGCATAACTTTCAACCTCCCGTACCTGTATTGAAGCTCCCTGTATGAACTAATCAATTTTCCGAGATCTCTTATTGAAACTTTTACCGAATCCGTCTCTTTCAGGCCTGATGTCTCCAATTCCTCATATACTACCGACTGGATCACTTTCTGATATTCCAGAATATTGCTTGTTGTTGTAGCGGTAATCCTCTCTTCTATTAAACCAACCCTTTTCAGCAGAATGGTGTGCTGCACGACAAAAATCAATAAAAGCGCAATTGAGACAATGGCCAGGCTTCTTCTTAGCCACAGCATATCTATCCATCCAAATAAAAAACTGACTCCACCATGAGGTCTGTCAGTAGCTGTGACTTCCCCGGTGACTGCATCAGTGATTGCATCAATATGATTATTTATCCGGCTACTGACTCTTCTATTAGCTTCATCAGGAAACGAATACTCCCTTAATCTGCCGGTAACTCTTTTATACCTCTCCATAGTATTTATAGCTTTTCATACTTATTGTATATTCCTTTCAATAAAGATTTCACCTTCTTTCTGGCATGCCAGAGATTACTTTTCACAACCGATGAGCTCAATGCTGTAACCGTACTGATCTCCCCGTTATCCATCCCCTCTATCTCTGACAGTACAAAAACGATTCTCTGAACAGGACTCAGCAAAGCTGTAACTGCCTGCAAAATTTCCCTGAACTCATTATACTCAATTTCACCATCGGCCCGATCATCACTCATTATACTCACTAGTATTCTCTCCTGCCCTTCCGGAAGGCTGGAGCCCTTTACCTTTTCCCTCCTGAGATGGTCATAGCACCTGTTGACAACAATTGTTCTTATCCACCCAGACAATGAGCCTCCGCTTTTGATGTCATCTCTTTTTTCCCATACCTTAAGGTATGCATCCTGCACTATATCCTCTGCATCCTCATGATTGCCAACAATCCTTACTGCTGTAAGCAACATTGATCCGATGGTAATATCCAGCACCCTGCTAAAGGCATTGCGGTCACCCATCCGCACACTTTCTGTAAGTTTATTGTCAATCAATGGCACTCTCTTTAAACATTCTACGTAAATTCAGGACCAAGGTAAAAATTTCAAGTTGCCATTCCCGCTATAATTGGTAACTTAGATTCCGGTTAACCCGCTTAATTACTTAAAGATCGCTCATTTACTATATTTTTAAATTTTATAACAGATTATTATGGAAGAACTGCCTAAAATTGATTTCTCTTCGATTCCGGAAAAACTCACTGACCTTGCCACCACCTACGGAATAAAGTTGATTCTTGCTATTGTTGTATTGGTAGTTGGCTTAATGATAGTCAAATGGATCACAAGAGGTGCTGTAAGGATGATGGCCCGGGCAAATGTAAGTGAATCTCTGGTTCCCTTCCTTAAATCGATGATTTCTGTAATACTTAAGATCCTGGTATTTATTAGTGTTCTGGGTATGGTTGGAATAGAGATGACCTCATTTATTGCTATTCTGGCTGCGGCCGGACTCGCAGTTGGTCTTGCCCTGCAGGGTACTTTTCAGAACTTTGCCGGTGGAATAATCATACTCCTCTTCAAACCATATAAAGTGGGCGATTTTATAGAGACCCAGGGATATCTGGGTAGCGTTAAAGAGATACAGATTTTTACTACCGTTCTGCTTACTCCAGACAACAAGACAATCATTATTCCCAATTCTCCTATTGCCACTGACTCACTCACCAATTTTTCAGCCCAGGAGAAGAGGAGAGTCGATCTCTCTTTCGGAATAGGTTACGGAGATGACATAGAGAAAGCCAGGGCGATTATAAGATCACTGATTGATGCTGATGAAAGAATTGATAAAGAGCCGGAACCCTTTGTCAGGGTCTCTGAACTTGGTGACAGCAGTGTTAATTTTGCAGTAAGGGTATGGGCAAATACTGGAGATTACTGGGATATATATTTCGATCTTACTGAAAATGTCAAAAAGAGTTTTGACCGGGAAGGCGTTTCAATTCCGTTCCCCCAGACAGATGTTCATCTTTACAACCATACAGAATAGTAACAGGATCAGGTATATGTAATAAAAACATTATGAACCCTTCCATAAGTTCACTGCTAATTAACGGATAGATTCAATTGGCTCTGGGGATGGAGTAGAAGGCGGGAGACAACTTTTTTATTGCCCTTTAACCTGTTGGTGGCAAGATCACCCCTCAGATAGTATCACTGCTGTATCACCGTCCTTCAGATTGTATTACCGTTTTTAAAAGGATCCTTCTAATAGTACTACTGGTGTTATCACCATCCTTCAGATTGTATTACTGCTTTTTATCATTCCCCTTCAGAACTGATGGCGGGTCATCCTTAATAAACTCCAGATTCCTCCTTATTCCGTTGTAGCCGGTTCTTAAAAGAGGCGAATCACTGAAATCCTCTTCAAACTGCTTCTGATCGGTAAGTTGCCAGTTTCCGTTTGCCATTCTTTCAACAGCATCGTTCGGCCTGAACAATTTTTCACCGGTAATTACCGGATGGTTGTTCCAGGGGCAAACCTCAATGCATATATCACAACCGAAAATCCAGTTCTGCATCCTGCCCTTAAAAACCCCGGGGATTTTATCTTTATTCTCAATGGTAACCCAGGAGATGCACCTGTTTGAATCTACTGTTAGGTCAGGCAGTATTGCAGCGGTTGGACAGGCGGTGACACATTTTGTACACGATCCGCAATGGCTTGTTTTAAATGGCCTGTCAGGATTCAGTTCAGCGGTGGTAATAATTTCAGCAAGAAAGTTATAGCTCCCATACTTTTTACTTATCAGCATGGAATTGCGGCCTATCCATCCAAGTCCGGCTGTAACTGCCCACGTACGTTCCATCACCGGAGCAGAATCGGTAAACACCCTGCCATTGCTCCCTGGAACAATCTCCTTAATAAACTGTAGAAGGGAATACATTTTATCCTTAAGCACCTTATGATAATCTGCACCTGCCGCATAACGTGCTACTCTGGGCCTTTCGCTGTCAGGGTTGTACCCGCTGTAATAGTTTGTCAGCAGCACAATCACTGATCTGGCACCGAGAACAAGAGAACGTGGATCAATGCGTTTATCATTGTTTCTCTCCATGTAGCCCATATCCGCATGAAATCCTGAGTCCACCCATCTTGTGAGTCGCCCCGACTCCCTTGCAGGCACCTCTCCTGCCTCTGCTACCCCGCAATCATCAAATCCCAGGCTAAGAGCCTTCTCTTTAATTTTCAGTGTTATATCCTCAGAGGAATCCAAGCTCAAGTTTTGCTTCATCGGTCATCATGCTTTTATCCCATGGTGGATCGAAAGTCAGCACCAGATCGCAGTCCTTAACTCCCTTTGTGCCTGCCACCTTGTACTTAACCTCTTCCACTATCATCTCCGCCATAGGGCAGCTGGGTGCTGTTAGTGTCATGGTAACCTTAGCTACCAGATCAGCGTCAAGCTCAATATCGTAAACCAGACCCAGGTCGTAGATATTTACTGGAATTTCAGGGTCATACACAGACTTCAGTACCCCTATTATCCTGTTTACCGTCTCTATATATTCACTATTCTCCATCTCTTCATCCTTTCATTTTTGAACTATACGCTATTGCATATAATTTCATCTGCTTAACCATTGCAAGGAGACCGTTTGAACGCGTGGGGGAAAGATTCTGCCTGAGTCCGATCCGATCAATGAATGAGAGATCAGCATCCATTATTTCGGCAGGTGTATGTCCTGACAATACCCTTACGAGCAATGCAACGATCCCTCTGGTTATTATGGCATCACTATCTGCACTGAAATAGACTCTGCCTTCCCGGAGATCGGGCTTTAGCCACACTTTCGACTGACAACCCTCGATCAGATAATCCCTGTTTTTATCCTTTTCAGACAAAACATCCAGATCCTTCCCCAGGTCAATAAGGAAATTATACCGGTCCATCCAGTCGTCAAAAACAGAAAACTCCTCCACAATTTTCTCCTGTTTCTCTTCAATAGTCATGGCTCATTTTTTCAGTCCGGTTCAACAATATTCTATTCCATCATCTCTTTCACCTTCACAATTCCTGCAGCAAGGGCATCGATCTCCTCCATTGTATTATAGAAGGTCATTGAAGCCCTAATGACACCATCGGTGCCAAACCTGTTAATCAGTGGCTGGGCACACTGTGTTCCTGTTCTGACGGCAATTCCCATCTTGTCAAGAATCATACCTGCATCATACATATGCACCTTCTCAAGAAGAAAAGAGATAATCGGGATCTTCTCGGGTGCAGTCCCGATAATCCTCAGTCCCTCTATTCCTTCCAGCTTGCGCGTAGCGTAATCCAGTAACTCTTTTTCTCTTAATCCGATCTCCTCAATACCGGTACTCTTCAGATAGTCAAGGGCTGCTGCCATCCCGACCGCCCCGATAAAATTTGTTGTGCCCGCCTCAAACTTAAACGGAAGTTCATTAAAGGTTGTCTCTTCCAGGGTTACCCTGTCAACCATATCACCCCCTCCCTGCCACGGTGGCATCTCATTGAGATACTCTGATTTTCCATAGAGTACTCCAATGCCTGTTGGTCCATAGACCTTATGACCTGAAAAGAGGTAAAAATCACAATCAATATCCTGCACATCCACATTGCCGTGCTGTATGGCCTGAGCTCCGTCAATAAGTATCGGAACCCCATTATCATGTGCTATACGGGTTATCTCCCTCACCGGGTTAATGGTTCCGAGAGCGTTTGAGACATGTGTTACGGCTACTATCCTGGTTCTGCTGCTGAACAGTTCCCTGTATCTTTCCATGTCAAGGGTTCCGTCATCCAGAACAGGTATAATTTTAAGAACAGCACCCTTCCTTTTGCACACCATCTGCCATGGCACAATATTGGCGTGGTGTTCCATCTCCGATATAATAACCTCATCTCCGGCACTTATATACCTCTCACCAAAAGAGAAAGCTACCAGATTAATTGACGCAGTGGCTCCGGAAGTAAAAATTATTTCAGAGACCAGCGGTGCATTAATAAACCGTTTTACCGTTTCCCGGGCACCTTCATACTCCACAGAAGCTTTGTCGCTGAGAGCATGAACTCCCCTGTGCACATTGCTGTTAAAGGAGGTATAGGCTTCCTGCAGTTTGTTAAGCACAACAAGTGGTTTATGGGTTGTTGCGCCATTATCGAGATAGACAAGCGGTCGTCCGTAAACCCTGGTCTGCAGAATGGGAAACTGAGATCTTATCTCCTCAATATTTAACACCTCTGTTGAGTTTTTTATTTATTATCACAATTGATCATACAGGTTGCACACCTTGAGAGTTCGCCCCTGAGTCGCTGCAACACCAGATTATCAATTCTGTCACGCAGTGCCGCAGTTTTAATACTGGCAATCACTTCATGTGCAAATCCAAACATAAGCATTAATCTTGCTTCTACGGCAGAAATCCCTCTTGATCTCAGGTAGAACAGGGCCTCTTCATCAAGCTGACCAACTGTTGCTCCGTGACTGCATTTCACATCATCAGCATATATCTCCAGCTGCGGCTTGGTATCCATATGGGCATCATCTGTAAGCAGAATTGAATTATTGCTCTGATATGCCCTGGTATTCTGAGCATCCTGACTGACGTAGATACGGCCGTTAAAGGCTCCTGTTGCAAAGTCATCAAGCACCCCCTTAAACAGCTGCTTACTGGTACAGTTGGGAACTGCATGGTCAATATTTACAAAATTATCCACATGCTGCCACTTGTCGGCAAGATACAACCCGTACGCATTGGCTTCTGCACCCTCTCCGTTCAGCCTGTGATATGTGCTGTTGCGGACCAGTCCGCCATGAAGTGTGATATTATTCGACCCGGCAATGCTGTCACGCTCCTGATGAATAAATGTATGGGTGATCTTTCCTGCACTGTTATGCTCATTCTGGACCCTCAGTATATCGAATCGGGCAGAGGGGCCCACATAGACCTCGGTTACCGCATTGGTAAGAAATTTCCTTGGTGAGAGGGCATGGTCGCAGACAATCAGATCCACAGACGCCTGCTCCTCAACAACTATCAGGTTACGGTGGTGAACCATAATATCCTCTGTTGCCTCAACCAGATTGATAATCTGTATAGGCTTGGAGCATGTTATGCCGGCC
This sequence comes from Bacteroidales bacterium, assembly GCA_020201035.1. Lineage (GTDB taxonomy): Bacteria > Bacteroidota > Bacteroidia > Bacteroidales > VadinHA17 > JAIVHO01. The sequence continues at coordinate 14,299 of JAIVHO010000004.1, read as the reverse complement.
GGTACATAAACATATATACCATCACTTGCCAGTGCGGTATTAAGAGGAATCAGTCCGTCCGTACCATCAACCGCATACTTGCCGTAATGAGACTCAACAATTTCCGGGAATATCTCCGAGGCACGTGCCAGAGATCCCACCTTAACTCCGTCAGGAAGCTCGATGATCCCCCCGTTGGAGGTTGGGAAATAACCGTTAAGCAGTATCAGTGTATGTGTATCAAGTGTTTCAACCTCGCACCTGAAATCTTCGGCCGCACCAAAATCTTCTGGTTCAGGCACAAAGAAGGATTTATAGTTTGATCCAAACCAGGGTTCAAGATTTGTATACCGGTATGCTTCGTTTTTCTTACCCGGCACCCCCAGTTCCCTGAAACGATCCATTGCGCTGCTCCTGAAACTGTTGATCAGCTTCGAGGAGTTACGTTCTATTCTCCCGCGGCTTGTTTGGAAGAGATCCACAAACCTCTCATTTATCTCGGCGGACCTGTTAACCTTACTCTCCATCAATCTCATTTTTAATCCAGTCATATCCTTTGCTCTCAAGTTCGAGAGCAAGCTCCTTTCCGGCACTTTTGACAATTCGTCCGTCATAGAGCACATGCACAAAGTCAGGCACTATGTAATCCAGCAATCGCTGATAATGGGTTATCACTATTGTTGCATTTTCGGGTCCCTTTAGCTTGTTCACCCCGTTGGCGACCACCCTCAGGGCATCAATATCAAGTCCTGAATCGGTTTCATCCAGAATGGCAAGAGTGGGTTCAAGCATTGCCATCTGAAATATCTCATTCCTCTTTTTCTCTCCCCCTGAGAACCCCTCATTAACTGCCCTGCTGGTAAGGGCGGAATCCAGTTCTACAAGCTCCTTTTTCTCCCGCATCATCTTCAGAAAATCGGATGCCGTAATTGGCGCAAGTCCCCGGTATTTACGATGCTCGTTTACAGCAGTCTTCATAAAATTAACCATGCTTACACCCGGAATCTCGATTGGATACTGGAACCCGAGAAATATTCCCTTCCGGGATCTATCCTCGGGAGACATCTCCAGCAGATCATTCCCCTGGTAAGTAACACGGCCCGATTTAACCTCGGCAAACTCGCGTCCCGCAAGTACTGCGGCCAGAGTGCTCTTACCCGATCCGTTGGGCCCCATTATGGCATGCAGTTCACCTTTTTTCACCTCCAGCGAGACACCTTTCAGAATCATCTTGCCGTCAATCTCAGCTTTAAGGTTTTCTATCTTCAACATAGTAGTATTCTTATTTCTTTTATCTGTTCCGTTAATTATATCTGCTCTCTAAACCTTTGCCCTTTACTGGTCTGCTCTTTACTCGTCTGACCCTTACTTGTCTGCTCTTTACTCGTCTGACCCTTACTTGTCTGCTCTTTACTGGTCTTCCCTTTACTGGTCTGCTCTTTACTCGTCTGACCCTTACTTGTCTGCTCTTTACTGGTCTTCCCTTTACTGGTCTGCTCTTTACTCGTCTGACCCTTACTTGTCTGACCCTTACTTGTCTGACCCTTACTTGTCTGACCCGATTACCGGCATCCCTGGATTTTGCCCTTTATAGTGTGATCCGGTACTCTTTTCCTCAGTCCGGGTTTATCACACCGGCTTACCAGTCCCCTCTTCTACTCTTACATATCTCCATGGCAGGTTTCTATCCTACACTGCCCTCAAGGGTTATCTGAAGCAGTTTCTGCGCCTCAACCGCGAATTCCATTGGTAGTTTATTAAGCACCTCCCTCGCATAACCGTTTACAATAAGTCCGATAGCATCCTCTGTACTTATGCCACGCTGGTTACAGTAAAAAATCTGATCCTCGCCAATCCTGGAAGTGGTAGCTTCATGTTCCACTATGGCAGAACGGTTATCCACTTCAAGGTAAGGGAATGTATGGGCTCCGCATTTATCTCCCAGTAATAATGAGTCGCACTGGGAAAAGTTACGCGCATTTTCAGCTCCCTTAAGAACCTTTACCAATCCGCGGTAACTGTTCTGGCTGAAACCTGCCGATATCCCCTTGGATACAATTGTACTCTTTGTGTTTTTCCCGATATGAATCATCTTGGTTCCCGTATCAGCCTGCTGATGATTATTGGTAACAGCCACAGAATAGAACTCTCCGGAAGAATTATTTCCTTTCAGTATACATGAGGGGTATTTCCACGTGACTGCAGAGCCTGTTTCAACCTGTGTCCATGATATGCGGCTGTTGTCTCCCTTGCAGATCCCCCTCTTGGTAACGAAATTGTATATACCTCCTTTACCATTTTTATCACCCGGGTACCAGTTCTGTACAGTCGAATATTTTACTTCGGAACCCTTTTCTGCCACTATTTCAACAATTGCGGCATGCAGCTGGTTCTCATCCCTCTTGGGAGCAGTACACCCTTCAAGATAACTTACATAACTGTCCTCTTCTGCAACTATCAGTGTCCGTTCAAACTGACCTGTATTGGCTGCATTTATTCTGAAATATGTTGATAGCTCCATAGGACATCTTACACCCGCAGGTATATAACAAAATGAACCATCACTGAATACTGCAGAGTTGAGGGCAGCAAAAAAATTATCCCCGGAAGGTACCACAGAACCCATATACTTCTTTATCAGATCAGGATGTTCCCTCACAGCCTCGCTGAAGGAACAGAAAATGATCCCCTGGTCAGCCAGTGCATCCTTAAATGTTGTCTTAACTGAAATACTGTCCATGACGGCATCAACAGCCACGCCCGAAAGCCTCTTCTGTTCTTCCAGCGGTATACCAAGCTTATTAAAGGTATCAATCAACTCAGGATCAACCTCATCCAGACTGCTCAGCTTTGCTGATTGCCTGGGAGCGGCATAATAGATGATATCCTGGTAGTTAATCTCCGGAATTTTAAGATGAGCCCATGCAGGCATCTTCATTTTTAACCATATCCTGAAGGCTTTTAACCTGTATTCAAGCATCCATTCAGGCTCTCCCTTCTTGGCGGATATCAACGCTATTACATCCTCATTAAGTCCCCTGGCTATAGTGTCGGTTTCAATATCAGTATGAAACCCATATTTATAATCACCTGATGTGACTTCATTCAATAACCGCTCCTGATCGTTTTCCATCTTTTCCTCTGTTTTCTTTTCCCTTTCTTCCACTATTTCTTTTCCCTGTCAGGATAACAGGGCAGATAAACTATTGTTTATTAATTGGAATTAATCTAAATAAACTAAGCAAAAGTACAAAATTTTACCAAAAGGTGTATATAAGAGTTCTATATCTTTTGATACAGACAGGGTCATTCTGATTAAGGTAAATCAATCAATTCTACAGGATGGGGCCGGTCAGACCGGTCTGAGGATAATAAACTTCCTTTTTACCTCCCTTAGTCTGGCTGAAAACAGAATAGAATTACAATAAATATATGGATGCCTGAAAGCATTCCTCCTTAAGGGTCAGGTAGCAGAAGATATCCGGAATATTAAATGATATTATACCCCAGGGCAAGCCCTGGACCCTTCTTTCCGGGGCAAGCCCCGGGGAATTTAACCACCCCTCTCGTCCGCCGAAGCGGAACGCGAAGGTGGATCAAAAATATGGAGGCCGGAGTGATAATCGTGCAACATACCGGCCTTAATAAAAGGGAATGATTTTTGAGTAAATGTAAAACTGATACCAGATAATTCTGAAATAGAATAAAAACTCAGGATATAAACAGAAACTTCCGATACAAACAGCAACTTCCGGTAAAAAACAGGACCTTCTGATAAAAACCAGGACCTTCTGATAAAAACCAGCAACTTCCGATATAAAGCAGCACCTTCAGATAAAAACAGAAACTTCCGATATAAAATAAGCAGAGAAAATGACGGTTATATGATTTTATCAGCACAATTATCTATTTTTATTAATTATCAGAACCGGTAAAAACAGACAACAGCATGTTACATATACCTATTGGTATCCCTGAGGAAAAGTTCTTATAACCTGATTTATTAATAAAAATCAAACTGTATTCGTCATCGATCTATCAAAAACTTATACATATGAAGCAATTAATTTCACTTTCAATAGCTGCCCTTATGGCAATTGCCCTAACAGGGCAGGAGCCGGTAATTTTAAAGGCCCCGGTTACAGCCGCAACTCTTTACCCCGACAGGGCACAGCTTAATCATTCAGCCAGGATAACTATCCCTGCCGGCACAACGGTACTCTTGATAGAGAACCTGCCCCGGACACTTCAGCCTGCAACGCTAAGGGCTGAAGGCGCTGGTGACTTTATGATTATGTCAGTTAACCCGAGGGCAAATTATCTCGCCGACAGAGAAGAGACAGAAGAGATTACCAGTATTCGCCTAAGGATAGCTGAACTGCAAATCCTGATTGAGGATGAGAATACTGAGGTGGGAATTCTTAAGGAGAAGGAGGCTTTCCTTACAGCGAACAGGGTTGTCACAGGAGGTAACGGAACCATTTCTGCAGAACAGTACAGGCTGCTCTCCGAACAGTACGCATCCGGAATTGAAGGTATCAGAAAAGGAATTGTAACACATAACCGAAAAATAAGGGCTTTTGAGGAGGAGAAAAAGAAACTTGAAAACCAGCTTTCCGATGAGACGGCGCGTAATAACCTTCCCGGATTTGAAGTGCTGATAACCGTCTCTTCCTCAAGGCAGATAACCGGGCAGATAGATCTGAGTTACCTGGTAAGGGATGCAGGATGGTTCCCTTCCTATGATATCAGGGTAACAGGCCCCGATGCACCTGCCACCATTTTTTATAAGGCCAATGCCTGGCAGAACAGCGGGTTTGACTGGGAAAACATAAAGTGCAGTTTTTCCAGTGCTTCGCCTGCAGTTTCAGGAACACTTCCAGTGCTATATCCCTGGTATATAAGCTTTAAGCAGGAGAACGTGATCATGATCAGAGGGACAGGCACTATGAAGGCAGAGGCACCAGCATCAAGGGCAATAGCTGATGCAAGCCTGTTGGATGCAGAGGAGGAGTCGGCAATTGCTCCCCCGGTTACATTTACTCAGGGAATGAATAACTTCTCTTTTGATCTTGAAACCAAACAGGACATTCCATCAGGAACAAGTCCTGCAGTCATTGAACTTCAGAGAATCACAACGGATGCCTTCTACAGGTATATAGCCATACCAAAATTAAGGGAAGAGGCATATCTTACCGCCTCAATAACCGAATGGGAGTCATTGAACCTGCTCGATGGTGTGGCAAATATCTACTACGGAAATACTTTCACCGGCAAATCAAATATAACGGCATCTGCTCTTACAGATACCCTTGATATATCCCTTGGACCGGATAAAAGTGTAACAGTAAAAAGGGAGAAGAGAAAGGATGTTACCACTACCCGACTTATAGGCACAAATAAGGAAGAGACCAGGTCATATCTTATTACAGTCCGCAATAACAGAACCACTCCCGCAATAATAGTTCTGCATGACCAGATTCCCATAAGCACAAATAACCAGATAAGCGTTGAACCACGTGAACTCTCGGGTGGAGTTCATGACACACCAACCGGGAAGATAAAGTGGGATTTAACTATTGCACCAGGTGAAACCAGGGAGCTGATTCTGGAGTACAGGGTCAGATTCCCTAAGGGTGAGACTGTAATTCTTGAAAGGTAACTGCAGGGAGCAATGATATGAAGATACTTGGAAATATTATCTGGCTGCTGTTCGGAGGCATTATTATCGCCATTGAGTATATAATTGCCAGCTTTCTGCTTATAATAACAATTGTTGGTATTCCTTTTGGCCTGCAGACACTGAAGATGGGTCTTTTTGCCCTCTGGCCTTTTGGCAGTGAAACTGTTCAGGACCGCAGATCAGCAGGTTGCCTATATATACTGATGAATATCCTCTGGCTGCTGCTGGGAGGTGTCTGGATAGCACTTTCACACTTTCTGTTCGGATTACTGCTCTCTGTTACCATTATTGGGATACCTTTCGGAATGCAACATTTTAAACTTGCCGGAATTGCACTCTCCCCATTCGGCAGGGATATAGTGAGAGCCTGATCACTCTCAATCCTTTTTGTACCTTTGCAAAAATTTATCTTATGCAGGAAAAGAAGGATGATAAAACCAAGGGGGCTGGCAAGTTTATGCTTGCCGAAAAACTTATGAAAAAGTATGGTGCAGGCAGGCCCGAAGATACAGGCTGTATCTCCTCAACTGCACTGCTCCTGGAAGGTATACACTTCAGCCTGGTCTACTTTCCCCTTTCCCATCTTGGTTACAAGGCTGCTATTTGTGCGATTGCCGGAGTATATTCAGACGGCGGCACCCCTGAACAGCTCACTGTCAGTCTGGGGATAGGCACCAGGCATAAGATAGATGATATTGAAATGATTACTGAAGGAATTTCCCTGGCATGCAAAAACCATTCCCTTAAAATTAACGGAATATCCCTTGAGACCTCGCTGACAGGACTGACAATTGCAGTAACCGCCACCGGCAGGCCCGGCAGTTTTGCTGATCGGGCAGCAGCACCTTCCGGAACAGATCTGTTGTGTGTTACCGGCAATCTTGGAGGAGCCTGGGCAGGCCTGCACGTTCTTGAAAGGGAGAGAAAAGTCTACGAGGAGAGTGGAGGAGCACAGCCTCAGCTTGAAAGATATAGCTACATAATAGAAAAACAACTTAAGCCTGAGTTTCCGGCTGCACTGATCACATCACTTGCAGATCAGGGTATAACCCCCACTTCCATGACTGTAACATCCGAGGGACTGGCCTCCGATGCCATAACCCTATGCAGAAAAGCAGGAGTTGGTTGTATTGTATATGTTGACAGGCTTCCTGTTGCTGCCGAAACAAAGGATGCAGCTGCGGAGATGAACCTGGAACCTGTAATAGGAGCTCTAAACGGGGGGGATGATTTTGAACTCCTTTTTACAATTCCTGTTACGCAGCACTCCCTGATTGAGAATATGGAAGGGGTAACTGTAATAGGCCACATTACCCCTTCAGGAGATGGGTGCAACCTCTCTCTTAGTGACGGTTCACTCACCAGACTGATGGCACCAGGCTGGGAAGGGAAATAAAAAAAGGGGCAGAAAAATATTATAATAACTAATACACACCCACCGCAGATTTAATAATTCCCCTTTCAGATGAAGCAATAAAATCCAGGATAGCGTCTCTCTCCGGGGTAGCTTCAAATGTGGATCTGATATGCTCTACTGCCTGTGAGGTATTCATTTTGCTCTGATAGATAGCCCGGTAAATATTGTGTATACCGTCAATCTGATCCTTCGTGAATCCCCGTCGGGTCAGTCCTACACTATTAATCCCCATATAGCCTACGGGATTATGATTTATTATAACATAGGGAGGAACATCCTTTCGTAACATTGTTCCTCCGCTTATCATTGCATGTGCTCCGATATGCGTAAACTGATGTACAGCAGCCCCTCCTCCAAGTATTACCCAGTCACCCAAAACAACTTCTCCTGCAAGTCCTACATTATTAACCAGTATACAGTTGTCTCCCACGATGCAGTCGTGGGCAACATGGCTGTTAGCCATTAAAAGACAGTTGTTTCCCACTATTGTTTTTCCAAGTGCCACTGTTCCCCTGTTTACGGTTACCCCCTCGCGAATAGTGGTGTTATCACCAATTTCAGCTGTTGTCATCTCTCCTGAAAATTTCAGGTCCTGTGGTATTGCTGATACCGTTGCCCCTGGAAACACCTTACAGTTACGACCGATCCTCGCCCCGTCAAAAATAGTGCTTGAAGGACCTATCCATGTACCGTCTCCTATAACTACATCACCATAAACAGTGGCAAAAGGCTCAATAATTACATCCTTTCCCAGTTGTGCTGACGGATCAACATATGCAAGATTAGATATCATAGATTAACTTTGTTACTTGTTCTTAATTACCTGCGCCACCAGCTCCCCTTCTGCAACCAGGCGGTTGCCAACAAAAGCCTGGCCGTACATCGATGCGATACCCCTCCTGAGTGAATCTGTCATTTCAAGCTTTAGCAAAAGTGTGTCACCGGGCACAACTTTGGCCTTAAACTTCACCTTATCAATTTTTAAAAAGTAGGTTGAATATTTCTCCGGTTCATCCACCGTGCTCAGAATAAGTATGCCTCCTGCCTGTGCCATTGCTTCAACGATAAGAACACCCGGCATCACCGGCTCTTCAGGGAAATGACCCTGAAAAAAGAGCTCATTAAAGGTAACATTCTTAACTCCTACAACAGAATTATCATCAAGGTGTATAACCTTGTCCACAAGCAGGAAAGGGTACCTGTGAGGCAGACGCCTTTTAATCTCATCTACTGTCATTACCGGCTCCAGATTGGGATCATATTCAGGTATATTCCTTTTTGATGTACTCTTCTTGATCTCCTGCCTCACAAGCATGGCAAGTCTGGTATTTGAATAGTGCCCGGGACGGGTGGCAACAATCTTACCTTTTATGTGCTGTCCAACAAGAGCCATATCTCCAAGCAGGTCAAGAAGTTTATGCCGGGCAGGCTCATTTGAAAAACGCAGGGCAGTATTATTCAGAATGCCTTCCTTATGAGTGGATATATTGGGTTTATTAAACAACCTGGCAATACGGTCAATCTCCTCCTGGCTGACCTCTTTCTCGAGAATCACTATTGCATTATCAAGGTCACCTCCCTTTATAAGCCCGGCATTAAAAAGAGGTTCCAGTTCATGAAAAAAGACAAAAGTGCGACTGCTGGCAACCTCAGTCTCAAAATCCTTTTTGTTATTCAGCATTGCATACTGGTTACCCAGAATTCTGGAATTGTAATCGATCAGCACGTTAATGCTTAGATGATCATCCGGATATATTATAAGGTCTACACCATGCTCCTCATCAGAATAGACAATCTTTTTCTTTACAACAAAATAGTTTCTTTCAGCCTCCTGTTCAACAATGCCCGCCTCCTTTATTGCCTGCACAAATTTCCATGAACTCCCTCCCATAATCGGGGCCTCCGGTCCGTCAATATCAACCAGTACATTGTCCAGATTCAAACCATAGAAAGATGCGAGGACATGCTCTATTGTTGCTACCGTAGCACCATTCTGCTCAAGCGTTGTCCCCCTTGATGTCTCTGTAACATTATCGGCAACGGCATTTATAACCGGCATACCGGGAAGATCGATCCGTCTGAACCGGTACCCGTGATTTTCCGGTGCAGGTTTAAAAGTAATATTTACATCCACACCTGTATGCAGCCCTTTTCCAGTAAGCGATACTTCACGGGCCAGAGTTCTCTGTTTAATACTCATATTGTAAAACCAGGATTTAAAAAGTTACAAATCACGGGCACAAAGAAATAAAAAAAAAATCGAACAATCTATAAAAATATGCCCTAACATGGTTGTGATCAACCATTTTCATTTGGAACGAACATGTTACGTCTTATCCCCTTCTTTAATAAGCTTCTCTATTTTTTCGATCCTCTCCTTTAGCTCAGGAAGTTTCCTGAAAATTATATAGGATTTCTGATAATCCCTGAAATCAAACGCTGGGGAGCCGTAAAGAGTTGACCCCTCTTTCTTTATGGGTCCGCTTATTCCGGTCTGAGCAGCCGCTTTTGTTCCGGCCGCTACCGTAATATGCCCTGTTATTCCAACCTGACCTCCGAACATGCAGTTGGGACCAATTTTTGTTGACCCGGCCACACCGGTCTGAGCAGCCATAACACTGTTCTCACCTACCTCTACGTTATGGGCAATCTGAATCAGGTTATCAAGTTTGACGCCCTTTTTAATAACTGTTGATCCCATAGTGGCACGGTCAATAACAGTATTTGCACCTATTTCCACCCTCTCTTCAAGTATTACATTTCCAATCTGTGGAATCTTCTTATAATCATTATCGCTCTGAGGTGCAAAGCCAAACCCGTCACTTCCAATTACAGACCCGGCATGAATAATACAATCACGGCCAATAACACAATCATGGTATATCTTCACTCCGTTATATAGTGTGCATCCGTCACCCACAATACTCCCATTCTCAACCGACACATGTGAATAGACAGAGCACCCATCTCCTATTTGTACGTTCTCCCCTATGTAAACAAATGGACCAATGTATACATCTTTCCCTATTACAGCACTATCCTCAATAAATGCCCGGTCCGAAATCCCTTTCCTCACTGGCAGGGAGTTCTGGTACAGGGTAAGCAGTGAAGCAAATGCTTCGTAGGCGTTATCAACCCTTATAAGAACGGCGCTGACAGTGGCAGCCGGAGCAAAGCTTTTGTTCACCAGAACCACAGATGACCCGGTGGTGTAGATATACTTCTCATAGGCAGGATTGGCAAGAAAAGAGAGAGCGCCGGGGTATCCCTCCTCGATTTTAGCCACTGCAGTCACTTCAACCAGGGGGTCTCCCTCTATCTCTCCACCCAGGTAACGGGCAATATCTTCTGCTCTAAATTTCATCTTGTAAACTCTTAACTATTTAATTATATATTACTTAAAACATCAGCCTTTCAGGTCGGTGCCCCTCAGCTCCTTAGGGTAACAGAGAAAATACTTTGTCACCTCCCTTGACAGGGCTTTATGATCAAGTATATCTGAGACCTCTGTTATCTCATTTATTACGCCTTTCTTATCCATTATCCGTACCCTTGGGGCTGAGGGGGCATAGGTCATATTGGACACCGCTCCGCTAAAAACAAGGTATCCTCCTTCTCCCTGGTTCAGGTTAAAAAGTTTCTCAGCCCTCTCACCGAGATCACTGATAACCTCATCTGCAAACGGAGTCCGCCCGAGTTCTATTGCAAAAAGTTCCCTTTTTAATAACCTTGTTGAAAGAATGGAAAGTACAGGATCCTCAGCCGTACTCCACATTCGCACCGATGATATCATCTCATTATCATCCAGTGAAATAAACCTGTCTGCCAGATCCCTGCCGGCACTGCTTTCATCCTCCAGCATATCTTTTGATATTTTTTTTTGCAGGAAAAAAGATACGGATGGTGCCGATTTAAGAGACACTCCTGCATCTACCAGTTCCCGTGCCCGCCTGACTATTGCCACAAGAAGCTTTTCAGCTGAAACAACAGTTTTATGCATATATACCTGCCAGTACATTAATCGCCTGGCAATAAGAAATTTTTCAACTGAATAGATCCCCTTTTCATCCACCACCAGACGGTTGTCAGAAACATTAAGCATCTTAATTATTCTGTTCTGTTTATAATGTTCATTACGAAAAGCGAGAGCTCCTCATGGTTTACCCCATCCGTGATCAGGGATTCAAGAGCGTGGGAGAACGGGCCATGCCCTATATCATGCAGCAGAATGGCTGCCTGCAGGGCCTCCTCCTCACTCCCGCTTATCTCAACCCCCTTGCTCTTCAGTGTATTCACTGCCTGTCCTGCCAGGTGCAGGGCACCCAGACTGTGTAAGAACCTGGTATGTGATGCGCCGGGGAATACATTGTCAGTCAGTCCCAGCTGCCTGATATACCTTAGCCGCTGAAAAAAAGGATTCTGGATAAGGTCATAAATAAAATCACCTGGTACAGAAATGAAACCGTGAACAGGATCATTTATAATTTTACGCTTATTTATACCCTTTGTCACAACTGATGATTAAGAATGCAAAAATAAGATTAGTTCCATAAATAGAGAAACAGTACACAGTACATAGACAACACTGAAATATCAAAGATCAAAAAAAAATGCTATTTATTTTTATTTCGGGTGGACAGAGTGAAATATTTACCGTCTTTTTAGGGTCTAAGAGTTATGGACCTGAAACTTTACTGTTTGATTAAATGGTGAAATGAACCTGACAACTATATGTTTATACGCCCAAAGGTGCCAGTCTATTGCATATCTGACTTTAATATGCGCATTGAAAAATTATAATCTTTGATACGTAACCGGCGAAAAATAAAAAATAATGAAGATTGAAATTGAGAACCTGAATGTGGTTTACGGAAACGGAAACCATGCGGTAAAAGAGATCAACCTCACAATCAATAACGGAATGTTCGGACTTCTTGGACCCAACGGTGCAGGAAAATCAACACTTATGAAGGTGCTGGTTGCACTGATGAAGCCCTCATCAGGAAGGATAATGGTTAACGGGGAAGACATAAGCAAAGAGAGAAAAAAACTAAGAACAATGCTGGGGTATCTTCCGCAGGATTTCAGATTCTTTACAAGACTGCGCACATGGGAGTTCCTTGATTATGCAGGGTCTCTGGCAGGCATCAGGGACCGTCGTGAAAGAATTGAAAAAGTTGATGCACTGCTTGACAGGGTTGGGTTACTCGAAGCACGGGACAGAATGGCCAATAAGCTTTCAGGAGGTATGAAAAGACGACTGGGTATTGCCCAGGCTCTTATTGGCAATCCTAAGATTATTATTGTGGATGAGCCAACTACCGGACTCGATCCTGATGAAAGGATAAGATTCAGAAACATCCTTTCTGACCTGAGCCAGAATGATGTAATTATTATTCTCTCAACCCATATCGTTGGCGATATCTCCTCAACATGCCATGATATGGCCCTGCTCAACAACGGAGAGATGGTATTCTCGGGATCACCGGCAGGGCTGATTGAAGAGGCAAAGGGTCATGTCTACAACCTGAGTGTGACACAGTATGAATATGAACAGTTACGTGAAGATATCCATATTATATCCTCTGTTCCGGGAGATGCCGGATGGGAGTTACAGGTAGTCGCTTCAGATGTTACCGGATATAACTACCGCACAATTGACCCAAATCTGGAGCACGCCTATGTCTACTATATGGAACAGAAACTATCACGGGTTAATCCAACAGTTAAAACAGAGTTATCATGATATCGATTACCAACATCAGATCTGTAGCACGGTATGAAGCCAAGACCCTAAGAAGAAGCTGGCTGTTCAGACTATTTGCAGTTGCCTCCCTGATTATCCTCGCAATAATGAATATTGCTGTTTTCAGTCCGGTCGGAGAGCAGGACTGGGAATCACTGGCAATACCTGCCACAATTCCTCATATCAATCTCTACCTGCTCAATTTAGCACAGGCACTGATAATCATTTTTCTGGCTTCCGATTTTATCAAGAGAGACAAAAAGCTTGATACCAACGAGGTGCTTTACACCAGACCTGTATCCAACTTCGAATATATCATAGGAAAGACAACAGGTATTCTGAAGCTTTTTATAGGCTTAAACCTGATAATACTTCTGATTGCCCTTATAGTAAATATCACTGCAAATAATACCAGGGTTGATATAGCCGCCTACCTGACCCACCTCCTGATTATCTCGGTACCTACACTGATATATTCACTGGGACTGGCTTACGTTATAATGTCACTGGTAAAAAACCAGGCAATTACCTTTCTCCTGCTGCTGGGTTATGCTGCGCTGAACCTTTTTTACCTCTGGTACAGGGCAGGGTTTATCTTTGACTATATGCTCTTCGGTATGCCGGTGTTCAAATCGGCAGTAACCGGTTACAGCAATATATGGCCTATAATTGCACACCGCCTTCTATACACGTCGCTGGGAGTTGCATTTATAATGATCACAATACTCACATTTAAGAGACTGCCCCATTCCAGACCACATGCCGTACTGGCTACTGTTCTGCTGGTTGTGTCAATTATTACAGCCATATTTTCAGGAATCTCATTTAACAGGAACCACACCTCTCTGGCCGCGGCAAGGGAAAAAATCATGGAGACCAACTCCAGATATGAAAATGCCCTGTTTGTAACAATCACGGATGCAACTGTTGCCCTTGAGCATAAAGGAGAGGAGATAGATGCAACAGCCATCCTTACATGCAATAACAGGCACGATGAGCCTGCTGAACAACTTATCTTTTCGCTGAACCCGTCGCTGACAGTAACCACGGTAACCCTTAACGGCCAGAACGCAAACTGGGAAAGAGATCACCATATTCTTCTAATCACACCACCTGCTGCCCCGGGCAGCAATGAGGAATTTGAAGTTTCAATCTCCTACAACGGAACTATTGAGGAGGAGTATACCCACCCGTGGCATGATCCTGATTACCGCATGGATAACTATAAGCTTGCGATGATTAATATAGAACCCCGCCAGGCATATGTTACTGAAGAGTTCCTGCTGCTGACACCGGAAACAGGATGGTATCCCGTGGCAGGTCTCAATTTTTATCCCACCAACCCGGCCCGGCAAAAGGTTGACTTCACCACCTACTCCCTGAAGGTAAAAAGCGGGGAAGGTATGGTTCCTGTATCACAGGGCAGGATGACAAAAGATGGTGACAATTATCTCTTCAGGGGAGAAAATCCTCT
>JAIVHO010000073.1 GCA_020201035.1 Bacteroidales bacterium | reverse complement strand
CTGTTCGTCTGACCGGTAGTAAAGGTATTTCTGGAATCTGACAGGTAAGTTGATTGGTCGGTTTTATGACCACATATTGTAACCCTAAAGAAATATGAGATAGTCTTTTAACAGGATTCAGAGAATATGAGTAAACCATTATCACCTTCTTTTGGAAGCTTCTATGATAAGATAAAGGAGATCATAGAAACGGCAAGATCCAGAGTTTATTATACCGCTAACTTTGAGATGGTAATGGCTTATTGGGATATTGGTTATACCATAGTTGAGGAAGAACAAAAAGGTAAGGAAAGGGCTGAATATGGTAAGGGTCTTTTACCAAATCTATCCAACCGGCTCACTAAAGATTATGGCAGGGGTTTTGATGAGAGTAATCTTCGCAATATGAGGAAGTTCTATCTTGTTTATCAAAATCGTGACGCGTTGCGTCCTGAATTATCCTGGACACATTACCGAATATTAATGCGCATTGAAAAGAAATCTGCTAGGGAGTTTTACAATCAGGAATCTATTGAAGGTAACTGGAGTACAAGACAGTTGGAAAGGCAGGTGAATAGTCATTATTTCGAGCGCATGGTGATGACTAAAGAGAGCAACAGGAGTCTGCTTAAGATAGAAGCTGAAAGTAACAAAGAGCAATTGCAGCCGGTGAATATTATTAAGGATCCTTACGTTCTGGAGTTCTTGAATCTAAACTCTAACAGAGTCTTTTATGAAAGTGAACTGGAACAGGCCCTGATAGATAAACTACAGGAGTTTTTATTAGAGCTAGGAAAAGGCTTTACGTTTGTTCACAGACAATACCATATTTCAGCTGACACAAAACACTTCTATGTTGACTTGGTCTTTTACAACTATATCCTGAAATGTTTTCTGCTGATTGATCTGAAAACAGGTGAACTGACACATCAGGATATTGGACAGATGGACTTTTATGTAAGATACTTTGAAGATAAGGTCAGGCAGAAATCTGATAATCCTACTATTGGTCTGATCCTTTGTGCTGAAAGAAACAAAACAGTTGTTAAGTACAGCCTTTTAAAAGATAGTAAACATATCTTTGCTTCCCGATACAAGCTTTACCTTCCAACCGATAATGAACTTAAGGATGAACTTACCAGAGAAAGAAAGTTAATAGAACTGGAAAAGCAACTCAAGCAATAAGCCTGTACAAAATCAGGGTTTCCACCGGCCCCCGGGCCGGTGGAAGGCTGTGTCTGATTTATATTCTATTTATCATCATCATCATCATCGTCGTCGTCATCGTTATTGAATTCAACTTCGCTGGCCAGTTCAAGTCCGTTTGCCACTACACCATAGATATTGGTATTGCTTGTTGAGCTGATTACTATAACGTCACTGTCGTTTTTTACGGCAGAGGTAAAGTCCTGATCTGAAACACCTGTAAACCAGGAAGCAGGATCGATAGTTACCTGTGCAGTGAATGATACATCCTCCGCAAACACAATTGATCCTTCCAGTTCAACCTCAAAAGTTTCGCCTGAGTTGTACTCAAAGCGCACCAGATGATCGGTTCCTGCCAGGTCGGTATAGACACCTTCCAGCACTATAGCCGGGGTGTCTCCGTCATCCTTCAGTTCCATCTCTATATCTATCTCCTCGTATGTTCCCGCGGGGATTGTTATATAGCTGATATCGGGAGTTGTTACACCTGTTGCAAAGTCAAGCATGACATCTCCGTCGCGCTCAAATTCTACCTCCATTGTATCACCTTCCGACTCAGCCTCAAATTCAACACCTTCAAACATTATTGTACCTGAGGTAAAAACCAGTTCTCCGTCCATTCCTTTCAGGGGCGTCATCATTGACCCTGTTGAATCCTGTTGGGGGAAAAAGTCTTCAACATATCTAACGCCGGTTATCCGGAATTGTTTCATTTCAGGCTATCTGTTTAATCAAATAAGGGGCTTCAGAGGGCTACCATAAAGGCATCCATTACAGCTATCTTTTCCCTGTTATCATAGAGGTGCTGCAGGTTTACAGTGCCGGTTACATAGTTATAATCATTTCTCCTGAAGCTTTCTGTAATATCTTTTATACCTATAGTTTCAATATCTGCACTGTCACTGTATCTGAACCATACCTGTAGTTCAATATCGCGTGTGTAGTCAGTTACAACATTCTGACCCCTCTTTTTATACTCATACCTGTAGTTGTATGAGCTGGCTGAAATATCGGAGAGTACGGCTGACCCTGTTGCGTGTCCGCCCGCGCCCTTGCCGTAGAAAAACTGGCTCTCTGCAAAGGATGCTTCTGCCACAACGCCGTTATATTCATTATCCACGCCGTAGAGGTACTTGTCTCTGCTGATAAAGCGTGGCATCACGTAACTGGTGATTGTGGACTCACCGGTCTTCCCGACATATGGAACCAGCTTGATCTTGTATCCTTTCTCTCTTGCATACTGCATATCAAAGCTGTTGATATTGCGTATGCCGTAGTGAAATACAGTGTCGGGTTCAGTTACCAGTCCGTAGGCATGGGTTGTTATTATGCAGAGCTTGAATTTGGCATCATAGCCGTCAATGTCGAGTGTAGGGTCTGTTTCAACATAACCCTTGGACCGGGCATCGGCCAGTACCTCGCTGAACGGCAGTTTTTCACTCTCCATCCTGGTAAGGATATAGTTGGTTGATCCGTTAAAGATTCCTCGCACCGAGTAGAGCAGGTCATTGTCATAGTACTCCTCCAGGTTACGGATAATAGGAATGCTTGCGCAGGCTGATGCCTCGTATAGCAGTGATACCTTCATCTTCTCCTGCAGTGCGATCAGTTCATTCATATGGTTGGCTACCATTCTCTTATTGGCGGTAACCACACTTTTGCCCCTCATCATTGCCCCTGTAACTATTTCAAATGCCTCATCGGCATCATCAATCAGTTCAACTACCATATTTATGGAGTCGTCACCGAGGATATCCTCCTTTTCAAATGTAAAGAATGAGTTGTCAAGGCGGCGTTCCTTCTGCCTGTCCTTCACGCATATCCTTACAATATCCGCTTTTATACCCCGGGAGTTGTTAAGGACATCATGCAGTCCCTGGCCAACACATCCGTATCCGAACAATCCTATTCTGAGTTTATTTGCTGTCATGATGTTAATGTTTCAGGGTACTGTTTTCTATTATCTTCTCTTTTATCGGTTCAGGCCTGTTCTGATGCTCCTTTTTCCTGCTCCCGTTTACTCCGGTGCCAAGGAATTCTTCTATCACTCTTCCTATTATATCTGTTTCAGTAAGGAATCCGTCATGGCCATAGGGTGAATCTATCTCCACATATCTTCCATCAGGCACCCCGTCGGCAACCCTTCTTATCTCTTCCGGTGGGAACAGGATATCGCTTTTAACTGCTATAGCGAGGGTTTTTGCGGTCACCTGTGAGAGTGCCTTTTCAATACCGCCCCTGTTTCTGCCACAATCATGACTGTCCGATACCCTGGTAAGGATATGGTATGACCATGCATTAAACCTGCGGGCCAGTTTCTCACCCTGATAGCGCTGGTATGTTGAGGCGCGGAAGGGGATTGCTTTGCCGGGAAGTAATGTACTGCCGGAGTTGGGTTCTGTGGCCTCGCGGGTACCACATGGTCTTGTTGCCGTAATACCATTGCTGGCATGGTTCAGTCCGTCCTGAGTAAGGTTATATGTACCCGGATTGCGGTAGCTAAGCATAGCTATTGAACGTGCTGCTATCAGTCCGGCCGTACCGCCCTCCTCCCTTCCGGCAAAAAATGAGGGGTCAGCTTCCAGTGCCATCCGCTGCGATTCATTAAAGGCTATGGCCCAGGGGCTTTGCCGGGCATTGGAAGCAATAAACACAAGCTGTTGTACCAGTCCGGGTTTCATTATTGCATACTCAAGTGCCTGGTGGCCACCGATGGATGACCCTATTACACACTTTATCCCGTTAATGCCCAGGTGTTTGCGCAGTAACTCATGGCTGTTCACTAAATCCCGTGTTGTAAGCCCGGGAAAGGTATGGAACCAGGGTTTCCCGGTCTCCTCATTGATACTCAGTGGTCCAGTGGATCCATAGCATGATCCGGGAATATTGGCGCATACCACAAACCAGCGGCTGGTATCCAGGGGCATGCCTTCCCCAACCATTTCCGGCCACCACTCTTCGATATCGGCATTTGCCGTAAGGGCATGGCAGACCCATATTACATTATCGCGTCGCGAATTAAGTTTTCCCCAGGTTTTGTAGGCTATCTCAAGTCTGTTAAAGCGGTGGCCCCCTTCTGTTTCAAATCCGCCGTTATAATTAAGCTTTTTCATACTTCTTCCCTCCTACAGTGCGTTAAGTGCCTGTTCAAAATCGGCAATGATATCATCAATATGCTCAATACCCACCGAGACCCTGAATAGTGATTCGGGAATTCCGGCTTTCTCTCTTTCCTCCGCTGTCAGCTGGGCATGTGTTGTACGTGAAGGCTGTATAATAAGCGTACGTGTGTCTCCCACGTTTGCCAGGTGGCTCACCAGATCAAGGTGTTCTACCAGTCTGACTGATCTTTCGGGAGGGAGGGTTGTCTCAAAGCTGAGTACCCCGCCGGCGCCTGATGGCAGGTATTTCTGTGCAAGGCTGAATTGCGGACTGCTTTTCAGTCCGGGGTAGCTGACCCTCTTTATCAGGGGGTGTTTTTCAAGCCACTCAGCCAGGGCCAGGGTGTTGGAGATATGCCTTTCCATACGAAGCGACAGTGTTTCGAGACCCTGCAGCAGCAGGAAGGAGTTAAAGGGGCTCAGGGATGGACCAAAATCGCGTAAACCCTCCACTCTTGCCTTAACGATAAAGGGGGTGGCTCCTGGCATCTTGGCTGTCTCAAAGAGGTCGCAGTACTTTATGCCGTGGTACCCTTCAGAGGGTTCTGTAATAAGAGGGAACCTGTTGTCCGCGTTCCATGCAAATCTGCCCGCGTCAACAATGATTCCTCCTATGGAGTTGCCATGTCCCCCGATCCATTTGGTTGCCGATTCAACCACAATATCGGCTCCGTGATCCAGTGGTCTGAAAAGGTAGCCGCATGCACCAAAGGTGTTGTCAACGATAAGTGGGACATGCAGCTTTTCTGCCACAGCAGCTATCTTATTGAAATCAGGTATCTGAAAAGAGGGATTGCCTATTGTCTCCACATAGATGGCCTTTGTCTTTTCATCGGCCTTACTCTCTATCTCATCCGGTTCAAGGGATGATGTAAACCGTACCTCTATGCCCAGCCTCTGCAGTGATACCCTGAACTGGTTATGAGTGCCTCCGTAGAGCCATGGTGACGATATCAGGTTATCGCCGCTTCCCATAAAGGTTGTAAGGGCAATAAACTGGGCGGCATGACCTGAGGCCACTGCCAGAGCAGCCACACCGTTCTCAAGGGCAGCCACTCTTTTTTCCAGCACTTCGGTGGTGGGGTTGTTGATACGGGTATAGATATTCCCCGGTTCCTCCAGTGAGAATAGGGATGCAGCGTGTGCAGCGTCCCGGAAAATATATGATGATGTCTGATAAATGGGCACTGCCCTTGAGAGGGTTGTGTCGTCGGGTTGATGACCTGCATGTACCTGCAGAGTCTCATATCTTAAACTGTTCCTTTCCATAACGGTAGAATTTAAGTTTATGCAATACCGTACAGCTATTGCTGCAGTATTGGGTTAAAGAAAAAAATATTGGAAATAGTCTCAGGAATTGCTTACTGACAGTACTTCAAAACCGGGGATCAGTTTGAAGTGCGGCGCATGCACATAGGCAGCAATGGTCTTGTAAGCTTTCTCTTCATCTCTCTTTCAACTTTTACCGCCGGAGGTACGATTTTGTAACCGGTAGTGCAATGAAATGCGGTTTTTTTTCAAAATATGTTTATTATCATTTAGCGTGGCGTGGTGATGTCAGGTTCCGGGAATGTTACAGGGTAGATGCACTGGAGCTGATGAGGGGGGTGACGCTGACGGGTTGCTAAGTGCTGAAGCATGGGCTCAGATGCAGAAGACTGGCTGTGCTGGTATGTTTTATGGTCAGCTTCCCTGTTGTCAATGCCAAAAGAATTCTTTAGCTTCGTCAGGAGATATATTAGCTGGCTGGCCCTGTATGAATCCCTCGTTTGCACCGCACAAATCGGATCTTGCGGGATCAGGACAGGAGTCAGATAATCTCATTATCCGTAAAAAAATAAAAAATGATGAAAAGAATTATTTTATTTCCCGGGGCTTTTCTGCTGTTTACAGCAATGCTGCTCTTCTCAGGATGCGAGAAGGATAACCTTGATCTGTTGTCAGGCAGCACGTGGGATTTTGAGAACCTGACCACTACCAGTTCCAATGAGGATATACAAACCCTGATAGCACTGGGCAAGGCTCTGATGACAGACGGCACCCTTGAATTTGCATCGGGTGGTGACTACACTTTGGATTCTCCCACCATTAGCACTGAGACAGGCACCTGGGAGCTGGTGGGAAACAATCAGCTGATCTTTAATAATGGTACTCCCCGTACGGCCACAATTGATGAGATATCCAAAAAGAAGCTGGTCTATATCGAAACATATCTTTATCTTGATAGTGAGACCTATACTGTAAAGTATACGTGGGTTAAGTAAAGTATCGTAAAAGCCGCTTTCAGCCGGTTTCCCGGCATTGACGGGAGGTAGCTGCCTCCCGCTGATCTGTCACAACTTCTAGGCGATTCACTGCCTGCTGACGGCTAAGGAGCAGGGCTTTGTCGCGGATCCGCTGTCAGGACCGGAGATCCCGTATTCAGGAACCTGCCGGGTCACTTGCCGGGTCACTTGTCGGGTCACTTTTTGTAAGGAGTCAGTTTATTATCATTATCCCTATCTTTGCATAACAATTTTAGCGTTATGAGGATAGAGGATCTGATAAAGGAGAAGATATTGCTGCTGGATGGGGCCATGGGAACCATGATACAGCACAGGCAACTGACGGAAGAGCAGTACCGGGGTGAACGGTTTGAAGGAAGTGAAAGGATGCAGAAGGGTAACAATGACCTTCTATCGCTTACCATGCCGGATCTGATACGGGAGATACACACTCTCTACCTGGAGGCGGGGGCCGATATTATCACAACCAACACCTTTAATTCCAACAGTATATCACTGTCCGATTATGGCATGGAGTCGCTGGTTTATGAGCTGAACCGTGCCGCTGCCACAGTGGCCCGCGAGGCTATTGACGGTATGGCTGCCAGGGGTGATAAGAAGCCCCGGTTTGTTGCCGGCACCATGGGACCTACCAATCGCACAGCCTCCATGTCAGCTGATGTTGCCAATCCCGCCGCACGATCGGTCACCTTTGACCAGCTGGTGGAGGCTTATCATGAACAGGCGCGTGGTCTCTTTGACGGTGGCGCCGATCTGCTGATGGTGGAGACGGTGTTTGATGCCCTCAATGCCAGGGCTGCCCTCTTTGCCATAGAGAATCTTTTTGATGTTACGGGACGAAGGATACCTGTGATGATATCAGGTACCGTGACTGATGCCAGCGGACGGATGCTTACCGGTCAGACACTGGAGGCCTTTATGATCTCGGTGTCTCATTTTCCCCTTTTCTCGATCGGACTGAATTGCGCTTTTGGAGCAGAGAACCTGCGTCCGTTCGTTGAGGAGCTGTCGGGCCTTGCCCCATGGCCTCTCTCCGTGCATCCCAATGCAGGACTGCCAAACCAGTTTGGTGGATATGATCAGAGCGCAGCAGAGATGGCATCACTGGTAAAGGAATATCTTGAGAACGGATGGGTAAATATTATCGGGGGATGCTGCGGCACCACCGAAAAACATATTGAGGCACTTAATGAACTAAGGGAGGGTTATTCGCCCAGAGTGGTACCGGCGAGGAAAGGGGTGACAGCCCTCAGCGGACTGGAGCCGATGTTGATAACCCCGGAGAAGAATTTTATCAATGTGGGTGAGCGTGCCAATGTTGCCGGAAGCAAACGCTTTGCACGACTTATCAAAGAGGAGAAGTATGGTGAGGCGGTGGCGGTGGCTGCTGAACAGGTGGAGAACGGGGCCCAGATAATAGATATCTGCATGGATGAGGCTCTGCTCGATGGAGAGAGGGCAATGAGAACCTTTATTAACTACCTTATCTCTGACCCTGCCGTGTCACGTGTGCCGCTGATGATCGACTCCAGCGACTGGAGGGTTATTGAGGCCGGACTGAAATGCTCTCCGGGTCGCCCCGTGGTTAACTCCATAAGCCTTAAGGAGGGAGAGGAGGCATTTCTCAGGCAGGCGCGGCTGATAAAGAGGTATGGCGCTGCCATGGTGGTGATGCTCTTTGATGAGAGGGGGCAGGCTGATACGCTGGAGCGGCGCACAGAGGTGGCTGA
>JAIVHO010000054.1 GCA_020201035.1 Bacteroidales bacterium | reverse complement strand
TTTTGCTTTCTCCTTTTCGGCTAGTACTAACTCAGCTACCCGTTTTGCTTTCTCTTTATTATCAATGATTAACTCAGCTACCCGCTTTTCTTTCTCTTCGTTTGCAATGACCAATTCCGCAACCCGTTTTGCTTTCTCCTTTTCAGCTATTACTAACTCGGCAACCCGTTTTGCTTTCTCTTCCTCAGCGATGGCTATCACTGATGTCTGTTTCTCTTTCTCGGCATTAGCAATTACTAACTCGGCAGCACGTTTTGCTTTTTCTTTCTCGGCAATTACTAACTCGGCAGCACGTTTTGCTTTTTCTTTCTCGGCATGGGTTAACAAAACCGACTCTTCACTTTTCTTCATATCAATTTTCGATTAAATCCTGTGCAATTGAAAACCAATAAATTAAATTGATAACCTATTGTTTTCATATATGATAAGATTTCTGCAGTGTAAAAGTATATTTG
Organism: Bacteroidales bacterium; assembly: GCA_020201035.1. Classification (GTDB taxonomy): domain Bacteria; phylum Bacteroidota; class Bacteroidia; order Bacteroidales; family VadinHA17; genus JAIVHO01. Next base: position 12,692 of record JAIVHO010000054.1, on the reverse strand, counting down.
TTAATTGAGATAGACGTTACACAATTATCCGTAAAACTTACATAGATCGCACATATTTAACAATATAATAATGATCTGTAAGGTACCGTGGCTGGCATTCGTAAGAAGACCCGGCAACCCCTGTTTCGTGGGTTCAATCCCCGTTTCCCGCTCTAAAAAAGATTAGAACTTACAGTTTTAAGTGCTGTAAGTTCTTTTTCATTCAGACCAATTAATTGAAATATCTGCGTTAATAGGTTGTTCAATTATTTCCAAAGGGCAACATATCCATTTCACAAGGTAGCGAAACGCAGATATAATAACTCAATTATGAATTATCATGTTTTGAGTTTTCGTTTTATAAGGTAATCGACTGATAGTTTGCCTGCACCATAAATAAGAAGAAAAACGATCAGCATTGTCATGGCAAAGTCAGTTCTTGAATCATGCGCCATCTGCCAGAACCCTTTTTCCTGTAAAACCGGTATTTTTGTGGTTATAATTGCAGTTGTCATTATTGTAAGCAAAGGTAATGCAGCAACTCTGACTGCAAGACCAATCAGTATAAGCGCACCACATACAATTTCAAAGAATGCCACAAATGCCGCCAGAGATTCCGGATTAGTAAACCCGATTCTTTCAAAACGGCCTGCACCTACCAGTTCGGGAAAAAGAAATTTCTGTATTCCCTCGGAAAGGAAAACCAATCCAACGATTAGTCTTGGCAGTATTGACCTGTAATCATCAGCTGATTTAAAAAGAATGCTAAAAAGTTTTTTCATGATCCCATGGTATTAATTATTCATTCACTTGTTATCGTCAGAAGTCCCTTTTCCCATTTCCTTAAAAAACTGTTCCAGGAAAAGCTCCATAAAACGGTGACGACCAGCTGCAATTCTGGCCCCAGTTGAAGTATTCATTTTATCCTTCAGGGTAAGCAGCTTCTCATAAAAGTGATTAATAACGCAACTTTGGGAGTTCCTGTAAGCTTCTCCGGAGTCTATATTAACAGGCTTTTCGCCAGGTATATAGATCTCATTGCCTTTGCTGCCGCCGTAACTGAAAGCCCTGGCTATCCCGATAGCCCCTATAGCATCCAGCCTGTCGGCATCCTGAACTATATCAAGCTCAGGAGTACGTGCAACAGCTCCCTCCAGGCTCTTCCTGAAAGATATATTTTCATGGATATAAAGTGTCTCCCGTATCACCTCTCCGGGAAGTTCGGATTCTTTAAGTATCTTTTCCACTGCGCCTGTGTCATCATCCATTCCCTTCACCTTGTAATCCCCGATATCATGCACAAGCGCCGCCACTTCAACCACCAGCGGATTACCGCGGGCCTCATCACGCTGAATCGCCATTGCGGTGTGCCTTACCCTGTCAACATGCCACCAGCCATGCCCGCTTTCCGCACCGCCGTGATACTCACGTACAGCCGCAGCAATCTTTTCAATAGTTGAATTCATATATTATTTATTCCTTTTGTTATGCCGCATGAACTTACAAAAAAAATATCTTTGCAGTGTAATCTTTTTACGGTTCGATTATCATACCGGTAAAAATCAGAATACTACTATGCAGGCAGAAATAATTACGATAGGAGATGAACTCCTTCTTGGTATGACAGTTGATACCAACTCGTCATTTATTGCAACTATGCTTACCGAAGCAGGTTTTACAATATACCAGATAACCTCTATATCTGATAGTAGGGAGCATATACTTAAAACTATAGATGAAGCCTTCACCCGATCCGATTTTGTGATTGTTACGGGCGGACTCGGTCCTACATCTGATGATATTACAAAAGAGACAATAGCAGACTATTTCAATTCCAGTCTTGTTTCCGATGCCGCTACACTTGAAAAGATATCATCCATGCTTAAGTCGAGGGGACTCGAAATGAATGAAAACAACAGAAAGCAGGCTCTGGTTCCGGATAAATGCAAAGTGCTTTCAAACGAAAGGGGGACTGCACCCGGAATGCTGTTTGAGAAAGAGGGACACTCACTTGTTTCCATGCCAGGAGTACCCTATGAGATGAAATATATTATGGAGACCCATATAATCCCATATATCAAGCATCACTTCAGGAAGGAAACTATAGTATACAGAACTGTAATGACATATGGTACTTTTGAGGCGCGACTCGCAGAGATACTTGAACAGTTTGAGGAGGAGCTTTCTGCGGATGTGAGGCTTGCCTACCTCCCCACGGCAGGCATTATAAAGTTAAGACTTACCGCCGGCGGTGAGAAGAGGGAAGAGGCACTGGAAAAGATCAACCGGCAGATCAAAAAGCTGCAGGGTATTATACCACAGTATATTTACGGATATGATGGAATAACCCTTGAAGAGACTGTAGGTGATCTACTTGAAAGCAAATCCCTTACTCTCGGTATTGCCGAAAGCTGCACAGGTGGCAGAATCTCCGGGATGATCACCTCCGTGCCCGGAAGCTCAAAATATTTCAAAGGCGCTGTTATAGCCTATGATAACGTTGTTAAGATCAGGGAGCTGGGGGTAGAGAGTGCTGTTCTGGAAAAGGAGGGTGCGGTAAGTAAATCTATTGCAGCTGCAATGGCAGAAGGGGTGATGCAGCGGCTCGGGACAGATTTCGGGGTGGGCACAACAGGAATTGCAGGACCTGGCGGGGGAACACCCGAAAAGCCGGTAGGGACAGTGTGGATTGCCGTGGCCTCCGCTGCCGGAACTGTGACAGGCAAATTTGGATTCGGGATGAACCGCGAAAGCAATATACGGCGTGCCTCCCTGGCAGCATTAAATATGCTTAGAGAACAGATTATCAGCAGTTAGTGATATTCATTAGTCAGGTGTTCAAAAAAGATTTAGTAATATTTGCATAATTAAATAAAAATCACGTATTTTGCGCTTCGATTTTCACAGTTAAAATGATAACCGAAAGTAAAACAGGATAGAGATGTCAAGGATATGTCAGGTAACCGGTAAATCGGTGATGGTAGGAAATAATGTTTCGCACTCGAAGAGAAGGACAAAAAGGAAATTTTATCCCAATCTTTTTAATAAAAAGTTCTATTATCCCGAAGAGGAGAGGTGGATTACACTTAAGGTTTCAGCAGCCGGTATCCGCCTGATCAACAAGAAGGGTTTGCACAATACCCTTAAGGATGCGAAGGAAAAGGGATTTATTGTTAACTACTAAACCGGGTCAAAATGGCAAAGAAAGCAAAAGGCAACAGGATACAGGTGATTCTTGAGTGCACCGAGCACAAAGAGAGCGGGCAGCCAGGAACATCGCGGTATATTACCACAAAAAACAGAAAAAATACTCCCGACCGTCTGGAGAGGAAAAAGTATAATCCGATACTTAAGAAGTACACCGTTCACAGGGAAATAAAGTAAATCGTAAGTCATGGCAAAGAAAGTTGTTGCAACACTTAAGACAGGAAAAGGTAAGGCATTCACCAAATGTATCAAGATGGTGAAGTCAGAAAAGACAGGTGCATATATCTTCAAGGAGGATATAGTGCATAACGACCACATTAAGGATTTCTTCAACAAGTAAGATATTTTTGATCAACCTGCATAAAGCTTTCTTCCCAAAAGAAGAGGGCTTTTTTTATATTTGGAGTTTAAAATTTTGATCATGGGTATACTCGGATTCCCGGGAAAGGATAAAAACAGGGACCTTGAAAAGGGACTTGAAAAGACGAGAGATAGTGTCTTTAAGAAGATGTCAAGGGCTGTTGCAGGCAAATCCAGGGTTGATGATGAGGTACTCGACAATCTTGAGGAGGTACTTATCAGTTCAGATGTGGGGGTGGATACAACAGTCAGGATAATAGAAAGGATAGAGAACAGGGTCTCCCGCGACAAGTATCTTAACAGCAGTGAGCTGAATAAGATACTTCGTGAAGAGATAGCATCACTGTTGCAGGAAAACAGCGCCACCGGGGTGGTGGGATTTGAGTCGCCACTCCCTGCAAAACCCTATGTTATAATGGTTGTAGGAGTTAACGGTGTCGGAAAAACCACTACTATTGCCAAGATGGCTTATCAGTACAGGATGGCAGGCAAAAAGGTTCTTCTGGGAGCAGCTGATACTTTCAGGGCTGCTGCAATTGAGCAGCTTGAAATCTGGGCAGGCAGAGCGGGTGCTGATATAATAAAACAGAAAATGGGTTCAGACCCGGCATCGGTAGCTTATGATACAGTTAAATCAGCTGTGGCCGGAGGTTATGACGTTGTAATAATAGATACAGCCGGCAGGCTTCACAATAAGATTAACCTGATGAATGAACTTACCAAGATCAGACGGGTTATGACAAAGGTAATTGAGGATGTACCTCACGAGGTGCTGCTTGTGCTTGACGGATCAACCGGCCAGAATGCCTTTGAGCAGGCCAGACAGTTCACTGCAGCCACTGATGTGACCGCTCTGGCTATTACAAAGCTTGACGGATCGGCAAGGGGTGGCGTTGTAATAGGAATATCAGATCAGTTCAGGATACCTGTAAAATATATCGGCGTGGGTGAAAAGATGGAAAACCTTCAGGTATTTGACCGTAACAGTTATGTAGATTCACTCTTTGCATAAACATACACTAAATATTGTTACCCTGGGGTGCTCCAAAAACCGGGTTGATTCTGAGAAACTGCTTAAACAGGCAGAAAACTCAGGCTACAGGGTCCTGCACGACAGGGAGGAGGCTGACTCCGATATTGTGATAATCAATACCTGTGGATTTATAAATGACGCAAAGGAGGAATCGATAGATACCATTTTGCGGTTTTCACAGGCACGTGAAAGGGGTGAAATAGGAAAACTATATGTTATGGGTTGCCTGAGTGAAAGATACCGTGATGATCTCCGTAGCGAAATTCCGGTTGTTGATTCATGGTTCGGGGTAAATGATCCGGCTGCCATAATGCGCTCTCTGGGTGGCGAGTACAGGGACAAACTCTATTCGGAACGTATTATTACCACTCCCGGGCACTATGCCTACCTGAAGGTAAGCGAGGGATGTAACCGCACATGTGCCTTCTGTGCTATTCCGGGTATCAGGGGAAAATATATCAGCAGTTCAATTGATGATCTGGCAGATGAAAGCACCGCCCTGGCTGCTGCAGGCGTAAAGGAGCTTATTATTATAGCCCAGGATCTGAGCTATTACGGTATTGATCTATATGGCAGGCAGATGCTGCTGCCCCTGCTGGAACGATTATCAGCGATTGAGGGCATCCGGTGGATCAGACTGCACTATCTCTACCCCACAAATTTTCCTGAGAATCTTATTGAGTATATACGGGATAATCCAAAGATATGTCCCTACATTGACCTTCCTGTCCAGCATATATCAGACAAGGTGCTCAAAATGATGCGAAGAAGTCATTCAGGAACAGAGACCCGCAGGCTCCTGGAGAAAATACGGAAAGAACTACCCGGTGCAGCAATACGGACAACCCTGATCACCGGTCATCCCGGGGAAGGGGAGAAGGAGTACCGTGAATTGAAGGAGTTTGTGCGTGAATTCAGGTTTAACAGGCTTGGCGTTTTTACATATTCGCATGAGGAGGATACATATGGTTATCTTAACTACAGCGATTCGGTGAGCAATCGTCTGAAAAGGAGTAGGGCTGATGAGATAATGACCATCCAGCAGCAGATATCCGAAGAGCTTAACGGGGAGATTAAAGGGCTGGAAACAGATGTGATCATTGACCGTAAAGAGGGTATTTGGATGGTAGGACGAACACGTCACGACTCCCCCGAGGTTGATCAGGAGGTACTGATACCCCTGGCCGGGTCATCCATATCACCAGGAGATATTATCAGGGTTAAAATAACCGGATCAACGGAATTCGACCTCCTGGGTAAGAGAGTCTCACTCAAAAGCGCCGGAATCCCTAAATAAAAAATCCGGGAATAACTTCTGTGATCCCCGGATTCCCAGTTTTCTGTTTCATACTAATTTTTATCCCCGGCTGAAGAGGGCAGCTCTTTCTTATCATCGCCGCTTTTCTTCTTCTTAGCCGACGGCAGTTCCTTTTTAGTATTGCTCTCAATAGCTTTTTCCTTCTTCTTTACCTCAATAGTGATTTCCTCCTTTTCACTGTCCAGATCAACCAGCAGTGTATCACCCGGAATAAGCTCACTCTGTATAATCACCTCAGCCATAGGATCTTCAAGATACTTCTGAATTGCCCTTTTCAGAGGACGGGCCCCGTACTGGGCATCAAATCCCTTATCAGCAATAAAGTCTCTTGCCTTGTCGGTGAGACTAATCTCATACCCGAGTGATAATATCCTGTCAAACAATCCCTTCAGTTCGATGTCTATTATCTGATTGATATGTTCCCTGCTCAGGGATCCAAACATTACAACATCATCAATCCGGTTAAGAAACTCAGGTGCGAATGTTTTATGCAGTGCTTTCTGAATAACACTCTTTGTATACTCATCACGGGAGTTCTTGCGTGCAGATGTATCAAATCCTATCCCTGCTCCGAAATCCTTAAGCTGTCTGGTACCTATATTGGACGTCATTATAACTATGGTGTTCCTGAAATCAACCCTTCTGCCCAGACTGTCAGTAAGCTGACCCTCATCAAGAACCTGAAGCAATATATGGAAAACATCAGGATGCGCCTTCTCTATTTCATCAAGGAGAACCACGGAATAGGGTCTGCGCCTTACCTTCTCAGTAAGTTGTCCGCCCTCCTCATATCCTACATATCCGGGAGGAGCTCCAACGAGCCTCGATACAGAGAACTTCTCCATATATTCGCTCATATCTACCCTGATAAGGTTCTCAGCGCTGTCAAACAGATACTTTGCAAGCACCTTTGCCAGCTGTGTTTTACCTACACCGGTAGGCCCCAGGAAAACGAATGTGCCAATTGGCTTATTCGGATCCTTCAGTCCGGCCCTGTTACGCTGAATTGCCTTAACAACCTTTTTTATTGCATCGTCCTGACCAATAAGCGTCTTCTGCATCTCCTCGCCCATATGCATCAGCCGGGTTCCTTCTGTCTGGGCGATTCTCTGCACAGGTACACCTGTCATCATTGCCACCACCTCTGCCACTTTTTCAGCATCAACGGTCTCGCGGTTACGCGAAAGGTCATTTTCCCACTTCCGTTTTTCGCTCTCTATAAGATCCAGAAGCTCCTTCTCCTTATCCCTGAAGCTGGCAGCCTTCTCAAAATTCTGATTTTTCACTGCACTCATCTTCTCCTTTCGCGTCTCCTCAAGCTGATTCTCAAGGCTCAGTATGCGCTCCGGAACAATAATATTTGATATATGGACCCTGGAGCCCGACTCATCAAGGGCATCAATCGCCTTATCAGGCAGATGCCTGTCGCTGATATATCTGTTGGTTAGTTTTACACAGGCATCAATGGCGTCATCTGTGTAGGTTACGTTATGATGATCTTCATAACGGTCCTTTATATTATAGAGAATATTTATGGTCTCTTCAATTGTAGTAGGTTCCACCATCACCTTCTGGAAACGTCTCTCAAGAGCGCCATCCTTCTCAATATGCTGGCGGTATTCATCAAGCGTTGTGGCTCCGATACACTGAATCTCACCCCTTGCGAGTGCTGGCTTAAGCATGTTGGCAGCATCCAGTGAACCTGCAGCGCCACCGGCACCTACTATTGTATGAATCTCATCAATAAAGAGAATGATATTGTCATTTTTTGAAAGTTCATTCAGTATTGCCTTCATTCTCTCTTCAAACTGACCGCGGTATTTGGTGCCAGCCACTATTGATGCCATATCAAGGGTAACAACCCTTTTATTAAAGAGTACCCTGGATACTTTCCTCTGAATAATCCTCAGTGCGAGTCCCTCCGCTATCGCCGACTTCCCCACACCAGGGTCACCAATAAGCACAGGATTATTCTTCTTCCGGCGCGAAAGAATCTGTGCCAGTCGCTCAATCTCACGCTCCCTGCCAACTACGGGGTCCAGCCTGTTCTCTTCGGCTGCCCTTGTGAGGTCAACGCCAAAGTTATCGAGCACCGGTGTATCCGAGGAGGGCTTTGAACCCTGCTGTGCACCACCGGGTGGTGTTCCCTTGCCGGGAGAACTTTTGCCGAATCCGGTATCATCATCATCCTCTTCCCTGGGGAAATCGGCCCGGGGCAGATCACTTCCGGTCTCAGTAATTGATCTTATAGCCTGGTAGTCAATATTCAGCTCAGCCAGATACCTCGTTACAAAAGAGTTCTCTTCCTTTAGAATGGCAAGCAGAAGATGCTCGGTATCGATTACTTCACTCTTAAGAGCCCGTGCTTCAAGGTGCACAAGCTTCAGCACCCGCTCCGTACTCTTAAGCAGGGGAAGTATATCATTTTCAGACACAGTAACCGGATCGTCAACTTTGATGCTTCTCTCCAGGGAGCCTTTTAGCATTACAAGGTCAACACCCTGGTTTACAAGCATATCAATTGCGTAGCCTTCACCTTCCCTCAGGAGGCCCAGGAAAAGGTGTTCGGGACTTATATGACTGTTGCCAAGCCTGATTGCCTCTTCCTTGCTGTAGGTGAGTATATCTCTTACTTTTTGTGAAAATCTCGAATCCATATAATTTGTCCTTTCTGACATTCTGCCGGTAAGGGCTTTCACACCGTCAATCTGTCACTATACATATGCAAAAGTAATCAAAAAATGATCCAATAAGCCCAAATCGGATTGAATATCATATTTGCAAAATGCGTGCCTTTTTTAAACACAACAATGTTGATAATTAGCGGCCCGAAAGTAGCGAAAAAAGGGTTAAAATGACTATTTTTGTACACTCATCAGAGGAGCAGGATTTTATATTTTTAACTAACAGGAAAATTAAGCTGAAATGTCAGATCAACAGCGAATTATAAAGATAAATATTGAGGAGGAGATGAAGACGGCATACATCGACTATTCGATGTCTGTCATTGTATCCAGGGCTTTGCCCGATGTAAGAGACGGTTTAAAACCGGTTCACAGGAGAGTATTGTTTGGGATGTCAGAACTCGGAGTACTGTCGAACCGCTCCTATAAAAAATCTGCACGTATAGTAGGGGAGGTGCTGGGTAAGTATCACCCGCACGGCGATTCATCAGTTTATGAGGCAATGGTCCGAATGGCGCAGATATGGTCACTTCGCTACCCGCTGGTAGACGGACAGGGTAACTTTGGGTCTGTGGATGGTGATTCACCTGCAGCAATGAGGTATACCGAAGCAAGATTACGGAAAATTGCTGAGGATATTCTTTCTGATATTGACAAGAATACGGTTGATTTCAATTTAAACTTTGATGATACCCTTGAAGAGCCGTCAGTAATGCCAACCAGGATTCCCAATCTGCTCGTTAACGGAGCTTCCGGTATCGCTGTGGGTATGGCTACAAATATGGCTCCTCACAATCTGAGTGAAGTGATTGATGCAACAAATGCCTATATAGATAACAAAGAGATCACTACTGAGGAGTTGATGCAGCATATCAAGGGACCCGATTTCCCCACCGGAGGTATAATCTACGGTGAACAGGGTATCCATGATGCGTACGAAACGGGCAGGGGAAGGGTTGTTGTGAGGTCGCGGACAGAAATCGAAACAACACACTCAGGCCGGGAGAGTATTATAGTTACAGAGATACCCTACCAGGTGAATAAGGCTGAGATGATTAAGAAAATCGCAGACCTTATCAACGATAAAAAGCTCGAGGGCATCAGCTATATCAATGATGAATCAGACCGCAACGGGATGCGGATAGTGATTATTCTTAAAAAGGATGCAACAGCGAATGTTGTCCTTAATAACCTCTATAAATACAGCCAGCTTCAAACAGGCTTTAGCATCAACAATATTGCACTGGTTTCAGGAAGGCCCCGTACTCTTAATCTCAAAGACCTTATCAGGTATTTTGTTGACCACCGCCATGATGTCATAATGAGGCGGAGCAGGTATGAGCTGGAACAGGCTGAGAAGAGAGCTCATATACTTGAAGGTTTGATTATTGCAAGCGATAACATAGATGAGGTTATAGCTATTATCAGGTCATCCAGGAGTCCTGAAGAGGCCAGAGAGAGGCTGATGGAAAGATTTGAACTCTCAGATGCGCAATCACGTGCGATAGTTGAGATGCGACTCAGGCAGCTGACCGGACTCGAACAGGATAAACTGAGATCCGAGTATGAGGAGATAATGAAGTTTATTATCTATATCCGTGAACTGCTTGAAAATGAAGAGCTGCAGATGAAGATGATCAAGGATGAACTTACTGAGATCAGGGATAAGTACGGTGATGCCCGCCGAACCGAGATTATACCCAACGCGGAAGAGTTCAACCCGGAAGATTTCTATGCTGATGAAGAGATGGTAATAACCATCAGTCACCTGGGCTATATAAAAAGAACACCTCTTACCGAGTTCAGGGTTCAGAACAGGGGAGGAACAGGTTCCAGGGGTAGCACCACCCGTGATGAGGATTTCATCGAACACCTATATATTGCCACCATGCATAACACAATGCTGTTCTTCACTAAGAATGGTAAATGCTTCTGGCTCAAGGTTTATCAAATTCCTGAAGGAACACGTACATCAAGGGGAAGAGCTATTCAGAACGTTATTAACCTGGAGCCCGAGGATGCTGTAATGGCTTATATGAATGTTAAAAACCTCACTGATCAGGAATATATCAATAATAACTTTATTGTACTGTGTACCGAAAAGGGGATAATCAAAAAGACCTCCCTTGAAGCCTACTCAAGGCCCCGTGCCAATGGAGTAAATGCAATTACCGTCAGGGATGGGGATATTCTGCTGGAAGCCAAACTGACCAACGGAAATCACCACATAATGCTTGCAGTGGAGTCGGGTAGGGCAATCAGGTTTCCTGAAAGTAAGGTTAGACCTATGGGCAGGACAGCATCAGGCGTCAGGGGGATCTCCCTGAACAGTGATTCTGACAGGGTAGTTGGCATGGTAACAGTTGACACAGAGACTTCCGACGAAAATATCCTGGTGGTTTCCCAGAAAGGGTATGGTAAACGATCCAGCATTGAGGACTACAGGATCACCAACAGAGGAGGTAAAGGGGTGAAAACCATTAATATAACAGAAAAGACCGGTTACCTGATCACCCTTAAATCGGTTACAGACAGTAATGACCTGATGATATTCACCCAGGTAGGTACAGCACTCAGAATTCCTGTATCCGCACTCAGGGTTATGGGAAGAGCTACACAGGGTGTGCGATTGATTAATCTGAGAGAAAATGATTCAATAGCGTCGGTTGCCAAAGTAGAAGTAAATGAGGAAGCTGGAGCCATTAGTGATATTATTACGGAAGATGCTGTAGAATAGCCGTCAGTTTATGGCAAACTATTTGATAGTACATAACTAAGTATTACTTTTGAATTAATTTTACGATAAACAAATAAACTTGATAATCATGAAACGATTTTTACTTTCTTTCTTAATCTTAATATTGTCAGTGGGTCTGTTTGCCCAGAAAGGAAAGGTAAACAGTGCGCTGAACTTTGTGGATAATGGAAATCTTGAGAAGGCCAAGGAGGCGTTGGACGGTGCAGAAGAACATTCTAAAACCAAAGACTGGCCGAAAACATATTATGCAAAGGGACGTCTTGCGCAGGCTATGTATGAATCAAATGATGCCAAAATCCGAAAGCTTTATGATGAGCCACTTATGGTAGCATATAACAGTTACCTTAAATCAATTGAGCTTGACGATAAGGACAGAATGTCAAAAATGGTGATCCTTCAGATTCCTCAGCTTAGCAACGATTTTCTGACATGGGCAGGAGAGGAGTTCGAGGCTGAAAATTTTAAAAAATCACTTGCTGCTTTTGAAACCCTGATATCCCTTCAACAGAGCGATATTTATGTAGGGATGCTTGATACAGTTCTGCTTTTTAACGCCGGTATAGTTGCAATAAACGCCGAGGAGCACGACAAGGCCCTTGACTACTTCGAGAAATGTATAGAAATGGAATATGGTGATTCACAGCCATATGAATATATTCATTCTATCTACAATACCCGCGGCGATATGGAGAATGCTGAGAAGATACTGATTGCAGCTTTTGAGAAATTTGAGGACTCACCGAATGTTCTTCTGAGTCTTATACAGTTCTACCTGGTTAATGAAATGGATGATGAGGCTATGGAATATATTAATATGGCCAAAGCTGATGATCCTGACAATTACAGGCTGCACTGGGCTGAAGGTGTTCTTTATATGAAGCAGGAGAAGTATGAAGATGCAACTGGTGCCCTGGCAAAATCTATTGAGCTTGAACCAGATTTCTTTGATACACAGTATAATATGGGTGTTTGTTACTACAATTTGGGTGTTAATATGTTTGAAGTTGCAAACGATATTCTGGACAATGCGAAATACAATGCAGCTGTGGAAGAGGCGAAAGAGGTTTTTGCAAAGGCTATTCCATATATGGAAAGAGCACTGGAACTTAATCCCGATGATGTTGCAACCCTGACAAGTCTCAAGGAGTTGTACTACAGGCTTCAGATGACAGAAAAATATGATGAGGTAACAAAGAGGCTTGAAGAAATCGAAGGATAATCAGGTAACCTTGACTAGTCCTAAATAAGCGTTACAGATTATTGGACTAATTTAAACAGTTTTATTAACCGCAGCAAGGCTAGCCTTGCTGCGGTTAATTTTTTTATATGTTTTTATTTTTATTTGGGACTGTT
>JAIVHO010000024.1 GCA_020201035.1 Bacteroidales bacterium | reverse complement strand
CCAGTCAGCCTTACCCATATAGTCCTGTGTTGCATTCGGAACCTTATCGCCGGGATCGGCATTACTGAACAGGGCGATAGCCTCGTCGAGCAGCGCATTACCATGGGCATACAGGTCTGTTAATGGCTGGGGTTTGGGATAATTAAACTCCTTACCGGTCATTGCCTCATCAAGCGGGGCCTGATCATAGCTGTCGGCAATATAGAACCAGTGCCATGCCGCAATTACAGCAGCAATACCCTGATACCTGTTATTCCCGTTCTCCTTTGCCTTATCATACAGGGCCACGGCATGTTTTAATGATCCGCTGTAGGAGTTCCACACCTGGCTTCCCTGATTGATTCCTATCTCAAATCTCTCTTCATAGCCCTGTGTACCATCTGATGCATACCAGAGCACCCAGTTAATCATTTGCTCATACCACCTGAAAGGTGTAATGGCCTGCTGGGCCCACTCAGACTGCACACCGATAAGGTATGTAGCCTCATCAATGGACGGACCTTCAGAAATAGCGTCCGGATTAATATCCACATCAAGCCACTCCTCGCAACCTGTGAACAGGAACAGTGAAGCAGCTATTATTACAATATATTTAGCAATTTTCTTCATAACACAATTAATTAAAAGGTTGCTGTAACAGAAATAGCATAGCTCCTGAGTGCGGGGAAGCTGTAATTGAACCATGCGCTTCCGTTATTGATTCCGTCACTCGTATTGGTCTCAGGATCGGGGCCATAGAATCCGTCATCAAACTTACGCCACAGGTTTTTCCCGATAAAAGAGACTTTCAGTCCCTGCATAAACGCAACATTGGCAAGGTTTGAAGGCAGGTCATATGAGAATATCAATTCCCTGAGCTTAATATAGCCGGCAGGCTGTATATTTTCCTCATCAACCGACTGACAAACGCCCTGGAAATATCTGGAGTAGTATGTCCATTCGGTGTTTTCACCTGAGGTAACAACCTGCTGGGTGGTGTAGTCATAATGTCCACTTACACCCTCAAAAACGATCCTGTTATCTTCTGGCCTGTTTTCCTGATGCTTGGCCATGCCATACCATGTAAGGTAGTGGTCATCAAAGTTCATTACCAGACCGCCCTTTTTCATATCAAGCTGGGTTATAAGGGTAAATCCCCGGTACTTAAATGTATTCCTGAATCCACCGACCCAGTCAGGGGCTATCTTGCCAAGCACTTTTCTCCCGGTAGGATCAAGTATAGGAGCTCCGTAGATAGTCCGGTTATCATCTGTGTTACCCAGGTCATTAAGTACAAGTCTGCCCTGGTCATCACGAAGGAATACATTCCCGTAGAGCACAGGGTATGGCTCACCTACAATTGCCCATCCTGATGAACCAATAGATATAGGTTCATCATTTGCTCCCAGTTTATCAACTATTCCTTTATCTTTTGACCATATCAGGTTTATATCCCAGGAAAAGTCGGTTGTTCTAACAGGAGTTCCTCCCAGGCTTATTTCCACTCCCTTATGGGTAATACCCCCGATATTGATCAGGCCGCTTGAATAACCCGTTGTATTAAGCAGTTGCTCCCTTATTATCTGGTTTTCACTCCAGTTATGGTAGTATGCAACGTCCAGGTTAAGCCTGTCCATAAAGAAATGGAGTTCTGTACCAAATTCCATCTCATACTTAAACTCGTTGGTCAGATCCGGGTTGGGATAAGAATCGTCAGGGAGGTAACTGCTCTGCCCATTGAAAGGCCACTGTACACCATCACCTCCTGCCTGGGAGAGGTTAACATTGGTAGCATATGCATTGGGCGGACCTCCCACTTTACCGTAACTGGCTCTTAGTTTACCGAATGAGAGCAGCGATTTATCCTCCATCAGCTCTGAAAATATAAATCCAAGACTGTGACTTGAGTAGAAGAAGTCATCCTTCAGACTGGAGACCCAGTCATTACGCCCTGTAAAGGTATAGTAAACCATACTTTTGTAACCAACCCTTGCCTCACCGAAAAGGGACCATGTTCTGTACATACCGCGGTATCCTCCGGCATCATAGGATGATACATTATTGGTATTAAAAAGTCCGGGAACCAGGATTCCGTATCCAAAGAAGTCTGATCCCTTCCAGCTGTTCTGAACAATATTGTGTCCGCCCAGCACAGTAACATTAAAATCACCAAACCTGTTATCATAGGTCAGCATCTCTGTCGACTCCAGGTCACGTGACAGATCTGTTTCATAATAGAAATATCCGTTACGCTGGGCCAGACCTCCCTTGTCAAAATACCTTTCGGTATCAGCAGAAGTGTTGCTTACACCTGATATTGATGTAAACCGAAGGGTGGGAAGTATCTCATATTCAAGTTTTATACTTCCTACAAATCTCTCGCGGCCATACTCACGCCCCGATTTCTCCAGTGTATAGAGCCATGGGTCACGTCCGCCTCCACGGTAGAGACGAATATCACCATCCTCATCATATATCGGATATGGATTCCATGTGGGAGGAGCGGCCAGCAGTGTATTCATAAATGAGCTGTTGCCATTACTCTCCTCAAGCCTCAACCCCTTTGATGTAGAGTACATAAAGTTTGAAGATACAGTAAGTTTATCGGTAAAGCGGAATGAGGTATTGGCAGTAATGGATGTACGGTCATATCCAAGTTTTTTAACAATACCATCATTAGCCAGATTGGTGACAGAGACAAAATAGGTAGCCATTTCATTTCCACCGTTAAAGCTTATATTGGTTTCACCGGTATAACCTGTCTTAAAGGTATCCCACCTGTCATAGAATTTTGCTCCGGGGACATCTGAAATACGTGGTCCCCAAGCTGTTGCAGAATATATAGTTTCCCCATCCCTGTAGGTATACTCCCCGTTAACAAAGTCGCCCTGAGCCCATGTCTCCTGAAGTGGTATCTCCCATATCTTGTCAAATGTAGATGTATAAGAGACTACAACCTGTGGTCTGGAACTGAATGACCCCGACTTAGTGGTTATAAGTACTACTCCGTTTGCAGCACGGTTTCCATAGAGAGCAGATGCAGCTGCACCTTTCAGAACACTGATATTCTCTATAGTATTGGGGTCAATATCATTAAGACCCGAAGATACTGTACGGTTATCCGCATCATAGGGAACACCGTTAACTACATATAGTGGTTGGTTATTGCCATAGCTGATAGATGAACCTCCCCTGAGTACAATCCTGGAACCACTACCGGTCTGACTCGAGGTTGTCTGTATTGTCATTCCGGGGATCTTGCCGCTAAGAGCCTGGGCAAATCCTGTTGACTTTACTGCCGATATCTCATCAGCATCAACCTCAGCTGTTGCGTAACCAAGAGCTTTCTTTTCGGTTCTGATACCAAGCGCAGTTACAACAACTTCCCCGGCATCCTCAAGGGACTGCTGCATTACCACGTTGATTGTTGACCGTCCTCCGAGAGGAACCTGCTGGTCAGCAAATCCAACAAACTTAAAAAGCAGCGTAGAGTTAGCATTGGGTACAGAGATGGAAAAGGTTCCATCCATACCGGTTGTTGTGCCGGTGTTTGTCCCCATAACAATAACCGAGACGCCCGGAATGGGGCCTTCACCCTCAACAGAGGAGGTTACCGTGCCGGTGACGGTTGTCTGGGCCATAAGAGCAAACCCGGCACAGAGGGAAAGCAGCATAGCTCCCACCCGCTTCAATGTTAATCGATTTAATTTCATAGATTGTGATTTGGTTTAGTTAAGTAATAGAAACTATAATTGTCTGTATGACACTTATTTGATCTTAAAAAAGAATATGCATTGGCAACATATTCTTAACAATTTACGCCCCTTTCGTTCAAAACTTAAGGCGTACCCACCAAATCAATTAACGATATTCAAGGGTACAAGCTAAATCAATTATTTAAATATTTGCAATTATTTTAATATGTTTTTAAATATCTTTTTTTTACATAATGCAGATTTTCTTAACCAATGCTGGCTTTAAAATATAAGCTCTCCTTTGGGGTAAAAACAGTAAAAGGAGCTGCATGATTGATTTTGCAGAGCGACAGAAAGCAGCCCCGAGGCAAGAATGTAAATATTAGATCAGAGGAGCAG
>JAIVHO010000015.1 GCA_020201035.1 Bacteroidales bacterium | reverse complement strand
GGGCATGCATACACGGCACGCATAATACGGTACTGCACATCAGCCGGCAAAAGGCCTGCAGGCTCTTTCGTTTTCTCGCAGGTGAAGCTTATTTCAGGCTCTGTGTCATCAAACTCGGCCTTGTAAATAACATCATACTCTTTCACCAGCTTCTCGAAACCGGATGCCTTATCTGACTCCACTGCAACAATGGCATATCCCTCCCTGGGAATTGCATTGCGAAGGTCACCTGCTTTGGCTTCTGCAAGCCTGATCTTAAGGTCAGCCTCTGCCTGCATCAGGAACCTGAATATTATCTTGTTAGCATTGGCCCTGCCAAGCGGAATATCAATTCCTGAGTGTCCGCCCTTCATACCGCGGGCAGTAATCCTGTAAGCTACATAGCCTGAAGGCATCTTCTCGTCCTTATAGTTCATCTTTGCCGACACATCCACACCTCCGGCGCAGCCTACATAAAGCTCACCCTCATCCTCGGAATCAAGGTTGATAAGAATATCCGATTTAAGTACGCCTCCCTTAAGGGCAAAGGCACCTGTCATACCGGTCTCCTCGTCAATGGTAAAGAGTCCTTCAAGGGGCCCGTGCTTAAGGTCACCATCAGCCAGAACCGACATTATTGCTGCCACCCCCATACCGTTATCAGCACCTAGTGTTGTGCCGTCAGCGGTAACCCACTCTCCATCTACCATTGCCACAATAGGATCCTTTTCAAAATCATGTTTCTTGTCGCTGTTTTTCTGGGGCACCATATCGAGGTGTGACTGCAGCACAACGCCCATACGGTTCTCATATCCAGGTGTTGCAGGCTTTCTGATAACTACGTTACCAACGGCATCAACTATAGTCTCGAGGCCAAGGTCCTCACCGAATTTCTTTACATATTCAACCATTTTGCTCTCCTTCTTGGAAGGATGAGGTATCTCACAGATATCTGCAAAATAGTTCCACAATGGTTCCGGTTTTAAATTTCGAATTTCACTCATATCATCTGTTTTAAATTAACTGTTATTGCGTACTAAAGGCCTAACTGAGGCATTATCTCCTCCAGCCATGACTTAATACGTTTTCCGGTACGATCCGATTCAAAGTCCTCATCAACAGGAAGTCCTATAAACCTGCCATCAATCAGCGACCGTGAATGGTTAAATTCATATCCCTTAGGATCAACGCTGCCTGTTACGGTTGCGCCATTAGTCTTTATCACCTCATAGACATCTGCCATGGCATCCACGAAATGATCAGCATACCTGATCTGGTCACCAAGACCGAATATTGCACACGTCTTACCATTGAAATCGCATTTCTCCAGTTCAGGCATAAACCCGAACCATCCGCTCTTAACAGGCTCATTATGCCATGTCTCATTTCCGATGGTTGCAATACCGAATATGATATTGTCATACTTCTCAAGGTCTGTTACCGAAGCATCGCGTACGGGTATCAGGTCACATTTACCGGCACCGATAATCTCCTGAATCCGTTTGGCCACATACTCGGTAGATCCTCCTACCGGTCCGTAAAAAATTGCTGTCTTTTGCATTTAAATATTATCATTTCGGATCGTCTGATCCTGTTTTTACTACTATGCCGGCTCCGGTCTCTCGGCACCTGAAGGAAGCTCCAGTCCGTATCCCTGCCTCTTGTCGGCCTGCTTAAGCTTAAAGGAGAGGAATATTGAGACCACACCGCAAATCACAAGTACAAAGATAGGAATTGTATAATCATAGGTCATCTCCCCTGCCCTGATTGCTTCGAGGTTGCCCTTGTTGACCAGGTCGAGAAGAGCTCCGATTCCCCAGAAGAAGAGTCCCAGTCCCCAGTTCTGTACTGTGAACATGGATGCATATGCTGTTCCCAGCCTCTTTTCGGGTACTATCTTGGCAACAGAGGGCCACATTGCTGCAGGCACCAGTGAAAAGGCTATACCGAGGCTGAGCAGACCGGCATAGGCAAGAAACCTGCTGTCAGAAAGCGCAAGAGAGAGGTGGGCGAAGATAAGCAGCAGTGATCCCAGTATCATCAGGGATGCTCCCTTACCCTTCTTGTCAACATAATTACCAAAGATTGGTGTAAAGAGAATGGTTCCCAGCGGAATCAGGGATGCTGTCTTGGGTCCGTTCTGAAGCCACAGCTTAAGGGTGTCGCCCAGTACATTCAGGAATATAACAAAAAGGATAAATACCACTGCCATGGTAGTATATCTCTGTCCCTTTGTCCTCAGGTTCGCCGGCACGGCAGAGAATCCAATTCCGAAAAGAAAGAATGCAATAAAGATACTGGCATTACCAATTGCCTTGCTGCCAAAGAGCAGTATATCACCGCTGCCATCGGCAGGGAGGGCATAGCTGAACCCGAACTTGTTAACGAGCATATCAGAAGCATACTGAATAAACGGGAATACCGCGGCATAGAAGGCAACACAGAGCAGTGCTATATATATAAAGCTCGGGTTGGTAGCCAGCTTGACAAGGTCGTTGAACTTGAACTCGTGTGGCAGCAAATGTAACGGCTGCGGAAACTTGTCCGTTAGCAATATCGGGTGATATGGCAATACCCAGGGCACTGCCAAGACGGCCAAACCCGACGTTTATAGCCATTGCCAGCGCCATCTCGTAACCCCTGAACCACTTAACAATGGTTCGGGTAGCTACCACGCAGGTAACCTCCAGTCCTGATCCGAAAAGTACCCGGCCGATGATCATCATTGTAAGCTGCATCTTGTGGCTCTCTCCGAAAAAACCACTTGCCGCCAGTGCGGATATCAGTCCGCCGAGGGCGGCCAGACCGCCAAATACAATTCCGGCAATCCTGATGCCCCACTTATCCAGGATAATACCACCCACGATGATCATACCCACCATATTGGCAATGGTGGTAAAACCGATCATCCGTCCGAACTCCTCACTGGTGAATCCCAGCTCGCTCTCCATCAGGTCTTTTATCCCACCGTAAAAATCCTGAAACCAGTAGGTTGCAAACATAAGGGCGCTTAATAGTATAAGCATCATCCATCTCATGCCTGCTGAATCACGCAATGTCTTATTTGCTGCTTCCATATTCAATTAAGTTGATTAGTTTATGTATAATAAATCGGTCAATAATCGAAAATTGAGGTTAAATGTAAGAAAAAAATATTACCGGAATAAGGATCAATGTTATATATATCACATCCCCCTGCGGCAACAAAATGTGAAAATGCTCTGTTATAGTATTATATTTGCCCCCGGCATGTTTTGGAAATGGTAAAAAGAGTCATAAAATGATAAGATTAACAGGAAAAAAGATGAAAAATATAATGATAACAGCTGCAGTTGCACTGCTTGCATTTGCTTCAGCGGAGAATCTGACAGCACAGCAGGGAAGTCGTGTTCACTGGTATGGAGCCGATGATTTTGATATGCTGATAGCCAAAAACGACAGGCCAATCTTTATTGATGCCTATACCGACTGGTGCGGATGGTGTAAGAAACTTGACCAGGACACCTTTTCAGACCCGGTAATTGCTGATTACCTTAATAATAATTTCTACCCGGTTAAGTTTGATGCCGAATCAAAGGAGCCGGTAAAATTTAAAGGTAAGGAGTATATAAACGACGGCAGTGCGGGCAAGGCTCACCAGCTGGCTGTAGCTCTTATGCAGGGCAGAATGAGCTACCCAACCGTTATCTTCCTTAATGAGAAGGGCGAATTGCTTACCCCGGTGCCTGGTTACAGGGGTCCGGCCGATTTTGAACCTATGCTGGTATATTTCGGCGATGGCAAATACCTGGAGCAGAAGTTTGAGGACTTCACAAAGACATTTACCGGAAAGGTAACGAAGTAAATACCAAGTGAAAGACAGGGTTAGGGGGGAGCAATACTTCTGCCATGTCAGCTCAAAACCTGCAGTCTTAAAATATAGCGGCCGTATATCAGTTACCGGCTGGGGGTTATAACACTACAGGGCAGTTATGCCTCTGTATCTATCACCTTATTATATAATTGGCAGGCAGAGCAACTATGGTTCCAAACTGGTAAACCGGCTGTCGGGTACTTCCCAGTGTGGTTCTGCCATCGGTGACCCTTACATTTACCAGCTCAGGGATACGGTAATAGAGCTTATCAAATTTTTCACCCACTGAGAGGTCGCGGGATATCATATTGATATTATTCACCTTCCCTGCCTTCAGCATCTCCACCACCACCGGCCTGCCGCTAAGGTCGGAGGCATCAACAACACCTGACTCTGCGGAGAACCTGAACAGTATTGTTGGCTGACCCAGCATTTCAGGAGTGGGTATCATAAAGAATCTGAAGGTTTTTATCTCCCGTGCCGATTTACCGGTAAAGAGGCTGATATATTCATCCTCGAGGCGATTAATCTCATCAATAGCGGCTCTGTCCTGGGGGAACACAGTAGCCTCACCCGTAAGTATCAGATGCCTCCCTTCACGCAGCTCCAGAAGTATAGATGCAGTACTCTCCGCCTGCTGCTCCAGGGTAAGCTGCCTTCTCCTCTCGAGCACATAGGGGATTCTTACAAACGCGGTATCCAGCTCCACCACCCTGTAAGTGGTATCCTGCTCCATATTGTAATATGCATCGGATCCCATATCACGGAAAGTGAGTCCTTCGCCGCCACTCTCACTATCTCCGGTAAATCTTCCGTTGCTGGTCAGCATACCGGTGGTAAGGCCCAGCCTTCATTGTCACCTTCTCTGCCACAACGGTAAAATCAAGGGCTGTTAGCGGAAGTGCGTATACCACTGCCCCTTCATGTAATCTGACGGTGTCTCCCAGCGGGAGAACCCTTACTGCTGTACCCTCGGGTACTCTTGTTGTTGCACATGATGCAGCAATCACTGCTGCCGCCAATACCGGTATTATCTTTTTCATACGTTTTAAAATTTTTATTTTACTCTAAATGAAGAAAATAAAAATTTTCTTCACTCTGTAACCGCTTCGCTCTCCCATTAACTTTTTTAATCATTTCCTTTTGTGAAATTTTGATTAAAAATGTTAATGTTCGGTTCATATCGTTTGTTTCTTTACTGTCTGTAAAAATGATTCCCCAATATTATCAATAATATCTGAGGCTATCAAGGACTGATATCCTCTCTTTGATGCTGCAATATCTCCTGCCAGTCCGTGCAGATAGACGCCCGATATGGCGGCTGAGGCTGAAGTGCAGCCCTGTGCAAGCAGGGCCGTGATCATCCCGGTAAGCACATCACCGCTGCCGGCAGTGGCCATTCCGGGATTGCCGGTAGTGTTAAACCATATATCACCGCCGGGAAGTACGATGGCGGTATAGGCTCCCTTCAGCACAATAACGGCATTTGTCTGCGATGCCAGATCCGAGGCAGCCATCAGTCGCGAGTAACCATTATCATACTCACCCATCATCCGCTCAAACTCGCCGGGATGAGGGGTGAGAATTGTACCTGCCGGGAGTCGGGTCAATATTGACCTGTGACTGCTTATTATATTCAGAGCATCGGCATCCAGCACCAGTCCGCAGCTGCACTTCTCAAGCAGTGCCCTGAGTGCCTTCTCTGTATTTGGTTTCTGTCCTATTCCCGGCCCCATGCCTATGGCATCATATTTATCAATATCCGTAACCTCCGATATCAGCAGGTCACTCTGGTCATACTGCACCATCACCTCCGGCACGCTGCAGTGCATTACTGATCCCAGCTCACCGGGCAGATGTGCGGTAACCAGTCCGGCCCCGCTGCGTATGGCTGCACGGGCGGCCAGTATGGCTGCACCCGTTTTGCCGCGTGATCCGGCAACTATCAGGGCATGCCCGAACATCCCCTTATGATCAAACTTCCGCCTTGTTGTCAACTCTGATGCCACATAGCTGCCGGCTGTCATACGGAAGCGGCTCTCTTCTGCCTCTATTGCCACGGGCGACAATCCGATCGTGAGCACCTCGTATCTGCCTACATATTTCTCATTCTCAGAAAAGAGAAAGGCGATCTTTGGAAATTGCAGGGTCAGGGTGACGTCTGCCCTAATCACGGTGCCGTTTATATTACCTGAATTATCCTCAGAAAAGAGACCCGACGGAATATCAACTGATATAACGCTCACATCCAGCTTGTTGATGGCATCTATCACCTCGCCAAACAGTGCGCCCGCACTCCGTGTAAGCCCGGTACCAAAAATGGCATCTATAACAATGTCATTATCTGCAACTTCAGGAAGGTCGTGAGGAGATTTCAGCTCAATGCAGGTGATATCCGTAATCTGCCTGAGCCGGTCCATATTGGTGGCGCAGTCGGGTGACAATTTACTGCTATGGTGGAGGGTGCATACGGTGACACTGTAGCGCTCATGGTAAAGCATACGGGCCAGCGCCAGTCCGTCGCCGCCGTTATTACCCGGTCCGGCCACCACGATAATACGCCTGCTTCTTTCAATATTTGCCGTAATCCATCCAAGCAACGAACCTGCTGCCCGCTCCATAAGATCAATTGACTCCACAGGCTCATTTTTAATGGTATAAGCGTCTATTCTTCTTATGGCCTCCGATGTAAACAGTTTCATATAACCGGTTTCTTTATATATTAATACTTCTGAATGCCGCAATTATTGCGAGGTAAAACGAATATGTGGTTTAGCTCCGCTGAGCCCTTCGGGGTTCATCATACCATTAAAATCAAAATTATACTTTTATGAAACATAACTTAAAGATAAAAAATTCCGCAGAGAAATCAACCTGTAAATATCTCCTGAAACATGATGCGGCTTACTTTTACAAATTAAAAAGATTTATATATTTGTTGCCGTTGAATTATCAGACCACAAATGACGTGATCCTTTATCAGAGACCGAAAAAATATAATATAATAACCTGAATTAAAAACTAAACAGACTATTATGCTTAAAAATCATCCAAAAGGATTGCTGGTAGCCTTCTTCACCAATATGGGTGAGAGATTCGGCTTCTACACAATGATGGCAATACTGGTACTCTTCCTGCAGGCCAGGTATGGACTCGACGAAGATGTTGCAGGCGGTATCTACAGCTGGTTCTACTTTGCCATATACGCTCTTGCGCTGGTAGGAGGTATCCTGGCAGACGCCACCAGAAAGTACAAGTTTGTTATTCTGATGGGCCAGATCGTTATGTTCGCCGGATATATCATTATGGCGGTGCCTAATCTTCCGCTGCCCATTACGGTAGTGGGCCTCTTCACCATCGCCCTTGGTAACGGTTTCTTCAAGGGCAACCTTCAGGCCGTGGTGGGACAGATGTATGATGATCCCAAATATGCGAGTGTAAGGGATACGGCATACCTTATCTTCTATATGGGTATTAACGTGGGTGCCTTCTTTGCCCCTTTTGCCGCTACAGGCATCAGGAACTGGTTCCTTAAGACCCAGGGGTTCCTGCATGACGGATCACTGCCGGCTTTGTGCCACCAGTTCCAGGATGGCAGGCTTCAGGACGTGGGTGAACTGCAGACACTGGCAAACCAGGTATCCCTGACCGGACCGGTAGCCGATCTTTCTGCTTTTGCATCACAATATCTGGACGCATTCTCCACAGGATATAACTATGCTTTCGGTATAGCTGCCATAGCAATGATTATCTCGCTGATGGCATATGTTATCTTTAACAAACACCTGCCAACACGTGAAAAGGTTCAGGGTGAAGCTACCATCACACTTGGTGAGAAGCCATGGGCTATTCCGGTTGCGCTGGCAGCAGGTTTTATTACAGCTTTCCTGATCAGTCTGGTACGCGACTTCGCCACAGGTATGGCAATAGGATTGTTTGTAGGATTTGTGACATGGATTATAATGATCTCCAAGAAGGAGGAGTTACAGCGTGTGAAAGCGCTGCTGCTGGTCTTCCTGGTGGTGATATTCTTCTGGATGTCATTCCACCAGAACGGTCTTACCCTGACATTCTTCGCGAGGGACTACACCGTGAAAACGGTTGACCCATACACCTTTATGTTCTTTACCGTTGAAAATATCCTCTCCATAGTGGTATTTATTGCCGGTATAGTACTTATCCTTGGGAAAGGCAAGACCCTCAATACAAGGCTTATAGGAGGAGCACTCCTGGTAGCCGGCGGATCAGCAATGGCTTACTTCTTCAAGCAGGGTGATGCACAAAACCCGATTGCTCCGGAGGTATTCCAGTCGTTTAACCCTCTCTTTATCGTAACACTGACCTTTGTTGTAGCCGGTTTCTTCGGCTGGCTTAACAAGCGGGGCAAGGAGCCTTCCACACCCCGCAAGATCGGTTTCGGTATGATAATCGCTGCACTGGGCTTCCTGGTGATACTTATAGGATCGCTTAACATGGTATCTCCTCATGAGCTTAAGATGGTGGCTGCCGACGGCACTGTGAAGTTCAGTCCGGTACCCGACTCATCCAGGGTGATGCCGTACTGGCTTATCTCATCATATCTGATACTCACCATTGCTGAACTCTTCCTGAGCCCGATGGGACTCTCATTTGTCTCCAAGGTGGCCCCGGTCAGATTCCAGGGTGTTATGCAGGGCGGATGGCTGCTTGCAACAGCAGTGGGTAACAAGCTTTTGTTTGTCGGAAGTACCCTCTGGGGATCTCTCGACCTGTGGGCTCTGTGGCTTATCTTTATCGTCTGTTGTCTCGCCTCCGCGGCATTTATCTTCTCCATCATGAAGTTCCTGGAGCGGGCAAGTAAATAGATACGGATGGCATGCGCGCTCCAGTGTTGCGCATACATTAAATATACAGGAGGGGGCTTTCCGCAACAGGAGAGCCCCTTGCTTTTTAACCGGGGAAACCTTCAGCCACATGACAGCCCCTCTCTTTTTAACCAGGGCTACCTTCCGCCATATGACGGCCCATTGCTTTTTAACCTGGGCAACCTTCCGCCACATGACAGCCCATTGCTTTTTCCCTGGCGGGCCATAAATATTCATCTTCATTTCGTATATTGGGGAGGCATTAAACAACCTTAAATGAAAAGTAGACCTGTTATTGCGGCAGCCATACTGGTGGCCCTTATAACATCCTCCTGCGGCAGTGGCAACAGAAGCAGGCAGGAAAACGGGGCAGAGACTCCCACGGGTGATAACTCAATGGTATCGCTCGACTGGAATGGCATATACACAGGCATAATTCCCTGTGCCGACTGTGAAGGTATACAGACTCTTATAAGGCTTAACGATGACCTATCCTATATTTGGAAATCGCGGTACCTTGGAAAGGATGAAACCATCTTTGGTACTACCGGCAACTTTATCTGGAGTGATGACGGAGGAACCATTACGCTGATAGACAATATAGAGGATCAGAGCGGCCCCTCCTGGCTTGTAGGAGAGAATATCCTTTTTATGCCCGACGATGACGGCAACAGGATTACAGGAGAGCTGGCTGAGATGTACAGGCTGAAGAAAGTGGTACCGGCGCTTGATGAACGCACCTGGTTATTAACCTCTGCCGGCGGAACAGAGATATCAGATGACTATTTCCCGGGTGGCACACCATGGATAGCGTTTGATTCAGAAAGCAACAGGATAAGCGGATTTGCCGGCTGCAACAGTCTTACAGGTACTTACACCCCTGGCGACAATAACAGCCTTGCGCTGGGCCCGATAGCCACCACAAAGATTGCCTGCAATGCCATGCGGGGAGAACAGATGTTCCTTGGCCTGCTGAACAATACCACCGGATACCGTCTGACCACAGAATGGCTTATACTTACTGATTCAACGGGCATTGAACTGGCCAGGTTTGAGGCTGACTTTTTCTCAGCTGTTGATTAGCGGATAAACCGGTCAACAGACATATTATTGAAAAAACGACGTAAAATGGTGTTCCGGGACCTTTTTATGATAGAAGCCGCCACATCAGACTCCGTTAAGCAATTCCAGATTATCCCTGCATTAACCAATATATGTTATAAAACACATAGTACTGATTGTTAACACTTTCCCTATTAATTTGATTTTTACATTTAACGGTTGGGTAAAGAGAGGGTCCAAAAACCAGCCAGCAGGCAGTCAAAAAAGCTTATCAAAATTAAATGCTTATTCGTCAAAATTAGTAATAATACGTCCGCGTCTTCTGCTGCTGTACTAACACCTCTATAACACTATTATACTGTTCCTTAAGCCACTTATACGGCAGTCGGGCTGCACTGAAGCATATTTCGCAGGTAAAATCGGGTTTCGTTTGTCAACAAGCCAAATTTGACATGTTGACTGGTGGGTTTATATTCCATAATTTTGATATTAGGATTTCTACCAGACAGAGATCATTCGAATATGGAAAACCAGTACGTAATCAAAAACAATAGGGTAGGCAGGCAGCTTTACCAGGAGTCTCCGGCAATAAGGAGGCCTGAAGAGCTACCTCTTTATGAACGATTCAGATCAGAGGGCAGTGAAGACTTTTTCAACTTCCTTGAATGGATCGGACTGGCTAACTATCCCGATATCCTCATTCTTTCATCGTCGCATCACTACTATTATGATGCTGAAGATATGGAAAATATCAAGGCACTGGTGAATCTGAAAAAAATCAATGAGATAAAGCATGTTAAGGCATTTCTCAATAATATATACGATATTATTCCCGACAGAAGCTATTTCCTTGGATGTTTCCGCGATATCAATGATCGCACTGTTGATCAAAGGAGTTTCCGTAAGATCAGGAAGCAGCAGGAAGTTATGGCTGAGGCTGAGGAGAACGCTATAGCCTCAAGCATACCGTTTGTTAATATGATTTATAATATCCTTGATCAGAAAACAAACAGGAATATGACCAGGACATATGTCAGGCTTCTGCTGAAAGAGGCCGGATTCAGTATGCTTGATATCACTGATCTTAATGGTCTTACTTACTTCTGTGTACAGAAGGGTCCTACAGTTACTGAATGACCCGCTTCCCCGGAGACCCCCAATCTGAACCGGAATGAGCAGTCTCTGCTGCTTAACCTAACCTCTCTCAATGGATATTTTCAACACCCTAATAAGATTTAGAATTATACCTCTTCTGAAGAAGTGGCATCTTCTGAATATTATACTGGGTGCAATAGATATTCTGGCAATAGCCATGGCGTTCCAGCTTGCCTGGTTCCTCACCTATAACTATACCGTCACACTCTTTATCTTTAACAGAAACGCGCTTACACTGTTTCTGGGGATACTGCCGGTATGGCTGCTCACTCTCTACCTGCTGAAGGCTACAGAGATTCCGCGTACAAAAAGATACAGGGTACTTCTTTTTGAATATCTCCAATCTGCTATCATCATCCTTATACTGCTGATTATTATATATTTCGCTTTCAGGTTGTACACCGTTTCGCGCCGGTTTATGGTGGAGATAGCATTCTTCGGATTTCTGCTCCTCTTTTTTACCCGGATGATGGAATATAAGGTATTCAGGAACTTCAGGGCACGCGGTTACAACCAGATCAATACTGTTCTGATAGGAGATGATTCAGCGGAACACTTTATTCAGGAACTGAAGAAGTTCCGCGAGTGGGGTTATAAAATTGTTGCCATATTCTCTGAATCGGAAAGCCTTAAACAGAAGTTCAGTGAAACGGTTATACTCTCTCCCAAAGAGTATATCAATATCCTGCATGACCTTATGGAGGTGGATATGATCGATGAAGTCATATACTTCAAAAAAAAGGCTGTTGCCTCCGAGATACGTCAGACCCTCCGGTCGTGCGAGGAACTTGGTGTTACTTTCAGGATGAAAAACGGTGATTCAAGGATGAATCTTACCAATGCCATAAAAAGTGAAATTGCAGAAGTGCATTTTCTCACCTTTACCAATATTCCCCATAACTCGTACGCTCTGGCAGTGAAGAATCTAATTGATATCAACCTGTCCGTTCTTATGATTTTGCTTCTTTCACCATTTTTCATCCTCCTGCCGATCATAATAAAATTAACATCGCCCGGACCGGCAATATTCCGGCAGAGGAGAATCGGGCTGAGGGGAAGGCCCTTTATGATGTATAAGTTCAGAACCATGTATGCTGATGCCGAGGAGCGGCGCCGTGATCTCGAGGATTTTAATGAAGCAGACGGGCCCGTATTTAAAATATCAAATGACCCCAGGGTAACAAAGCTTGGAAGATTTCTCAGGCAGACAGGCCTGGATGAACTGCCCCAGCTCTTTAACGTTCTGAAAGGCGAGATGTCACTGATAGGACCCCGCCCTCCCCTCCCCTCCGAGACGGCAGGATACAAACGGTGGCAGCTGAGGCGACAATCCGTAAAACCCGGACTCTCCTGCTTCTGGCAGGTAAAACCCAACCGTCACAATATGAAATTTGAGAAATGGATGGAAAAGGATCTGGCATATATAGATAACTGGTCGCTCCGACTCGATTTTGTTATCCTGATAAAGACGATAAAGACCATCTTCCAGAAATCAGGTATGTGATTTTCAGACAATTTCTTTCCCGATTGTCGAAAATTGAATAAATTGACGCTGATTTTCCAGGTAATATTAAGTTAGTAAACTGATGATACGCTTAACACCGCAAAAAGCGCCACTCTGCATAATAGTGTTTACCATACTGATTCTTCATTCCTATGTGGCAACCGGACAGCAGTCCCCATTCTATCCGGTCTCATACAGGATTTTCAATCCTTTTGTATTTAACCCGGCCGTAGCGGGAAGCAAGGACTATTCATCCTATGACATTATCCTGAGTAACCGTGGAAGTGAAAACTCCCTTATGGGATCATTTAATACCCGACTCTCGAAGGTAACTGATAATTATGTTTCATCCCTGCCAGCTCCTGAATTCACAAATATCGGAGTAGGTGGATTTATTTTCAGAGAGCAGATCGGGAATGCCCGAAATACAGGATTCGGAGCATCAGCAAGCTATCATCTGGCTACAGACAGGGATGCAAAATCATTTTTCTCAGCCGGGGCAACAGTTAAGGCAATATACCACGATTTTGCAGGCGATACTGAATTATCTATCCCTGAGTTTAATACCTTTCGTCCCACGGCAGACGCTGGAATCTATTACTATTCACCAGGGTTTTATACAGGGGTATCAGTAACCAACCTCTTCTTTGTTACTGACGTTGCCGACACCCTGGGCCTCTATATCACACCAATTACACCTATGCTCTTTTTTCATGCAGGGTATAAGTTTATCATTTCGGACCTGGACAATATGATTATCGAACCTATTATTATACTCGAATATCCCTGTAAAGAGCCCGCAAAGTTTGAAGAGATAATCAAACCCGGTTTCAGATTCTACTCAGGAGCGCTCTCAGCCGGGACATTTCTGAATGATCTTAAGCGTCTTTCCTTCTTTATGCAGTTTAAATACAAGAAGACCAGCCTGGGTGCCTACTTTGAACTACCATACAATACAGCCTACTACAAGGAGCCTATGATTGCTGAAATATCTCTCGGAATAAACCTTTCAGCCATCAAATCTGGGTACCAGAAAAACAATCACTGGTAAAAGGAATTGAAAATGAAGCTATTATATAATAAGGTACTATTGCTGTTAACTATAATCCTGCTTGCATGCATCATCACTGACGGCACTGCTGCAGAAATCACAGCAAACGACACTACGCTTTCTTCCAGATGGATTCGGATCGATTCGGTTAACATTCCTATACTGCCGCCCTCTTCAGGTGTTACCTGTTACCGCGACGGGATAATCTTCCTCTCTTCAACAAAACAGGATGATATAATCCCTGAAAATCACATCTCCTTCGGAAAGCCTGAAACCATGTTTACCATTATAATGGACGGCAAACCGGTAAAAGCATCACTCTTCTCGCCATCAGCAGACTTTAGCTTTCCGGGTGATGCCATCACTTTTACAGGGGATTATAAAACAATGTATTATACCCGGTTCGACAGAATTGAAGGATATGAGAGGATCTATCGGGGAGATTTCACTGAAGAGCCCGGCGGTGGTGGATACTGGACTCTTAACCATGAACCTTTGCCATTTTGTACCGGGAGTGCATCCTATACCCACCCTGCTCTCTCTGCTGACGGTAAGCTGATGATCTTCGCCAGCAACAGGCAGGCTACCCTTGGCGGAATGGATCTCTTTGTAACAATTCTTAAGGATGGTAAATGGAGTGAGCCTGTAAATATGGGTGATGCGGTAAACTCAGGCTCAAATGAGCTTTACCCTTATCTTGACAGAGAAAATAATCTCTATTTCTCTTCTGACGGAATACAGGGATTTGGCGGCTATGATATCTTTATGTGCAGGTTCAGAAGCAATACCTGGGAAAAACCAACAAACCTTTTGCCACCGGTAAATACCCGGTGGGATGATATTGCTTTTACTATTGATTGTAACAGCGGTAAAAGAGCGTTCTACACTGTCAGGCAAAATAAGGGGAAGAGATCCCAGCAACTTCATATGATAAGTCTTAACAAGTCAATACCAGATACACTTATTAATCTCTCACAGTACTTTTCAAGTTCTGAGATATCCAGCATGGTTATACTTGCACTCGAACCTGCTGTTCAGGCTACTAACACTCCGGAAGAGGACCAGACAGCAGCAAAAATTACGCCCGGCAGCGGAGATAGCATAACCTACCGTGTGCAGTTTATGACAAGCTTTAATCCACGAACAAGGGCAGCAATTGATGTAAATGATAAGAACTATAATGTGTATGAGTTTCTATATGCCGGCGCTTACCGCCTTTGTGTGGGGGAATACAGCGATCTCTCAAAGGCGGTAGAGCTTCAGAACCTGCTGAGGCAGAACAGTTTTCCCGGTGCATCGGTTCTTGCATTTGTAAATAACGAATTGTCTCTTGACCCTGAACTGCTGACAGCAGAAGCTGCAGGGCTAAGGGAATCAGTGCAGAAAAAGCTTGAAACAGCCAGGGCCGAAGAGAAAGCTGAAGTTATTGCTGCTAAACAGGTTGTAAAGGAAGAGGCAAAGAAAGAGGAAACAGCCAAAGTAATATACAGGGTTCAGATAGTTTCCCATACTACCCCAAAGGGCAGCTATAAAGTCACTATCGGGACAAGGGAGTATAACACCTGGGAATATAAGCATGCAGGTGCCTGGCGCGCTACGGTCGGGGAATTTTCGACCCTCACTGACGCTATCGCTTTGCAACGACTTGCAAGGCAATCAGGTTTTGACCAGGCATTTGTTGCAGCATTCAGGAATGGTGAAAGATCAACAGATCCAGGTCTTTTCAAATAATACAAATCTGAAATCCAAGATATATATCACTGCCTGGCTGCATTTTAATAAATATATATCTTTAAAATGGAATGAATCTATCTGAATATGACGGTAAAAACCGCGGCTTCATACCCAATAACGTTTTATCAAAAAAAATAAATCATTTGTCAAAATTATTTTTACACTAACATACTTTTTATAATACACCAAAACCCTCACTAATAGTCTGTTAAATAACATATTCCGGTCATGGAAAGCTATATTTGACTTCTAAACCATAAAAACAATAAATAAATTACCCCATATTTGATAAACATTAGTTTCAATATGATCAAATAATCATACTAATGGTCTAATAATGATTGTGCTTCCCGGGAAACTATTTTGAAATAGTTTTTTGTCAACATTATGCTTTTTGCTTATTGATCCGAAAGCTTAATATTTTTAATTTTGGAGAAAGAATCCAAACAGTCTGTAGATTAGAGATAATATAGTTAACCAAAATCTAACTTAAAACCAGTAATCAGGAATACACTGCAGATCATATAACGTTAATTGGTTATTCAAACTGTTTTTATTAGTTTTACTAATCACTGTTCGGGAGTTTTTCAGAGAAAAAACAATATATTTAATTATACAATATTGAAATGAAATATATCCTTAGAATTTTACTTGTAGGCATGATAATACTAACCGCATCATGTGTCCCAAAAAAGAAACTGAGCTATTTTAACGATTTTAACGAATTAGATAAACCGGCCGTCAATCCCAGGATACAAAAGCCTATTATGCCTTTTGATAAATTATATATCAGGACACTGAGTATTGAACCACAGATTAACGAGATATTTAACTCTTCAAGTAACGAGATGAGATTTTCGGGCGCCAGCTCCGGGATAATAGGATATCTTGTTGACGAGGAGGGTAACATCAACTTCCCATTTGTTGGTGACATAAATGTCGGATCTCTTACTACAGGCCAGGCCGCAGAAAGAATTCAGGAATCACTGAGTGAGTATGTCGGAAAAACTACCATCACAGTCAAATATATTGACAATCGGGTAACTGTTATGGGTGAGGTGACATCATCGGGCGTATTTACCTTCACGCAGGATAAGATAACGGTCTATGAAGCCCTGGGTATGGGCGGAGGCCTGACCAGGTACGGCGACAGAAAAAACATCATACTACTAAGGAATGAGAATGATAAAATAATGCAGTATAAACTGAACCTGTCTGATTCAAGGATAACAGGGCAAGAGCAGTATTACATACTGCCGAATGATATTCTGATAGTTGAACCCCTGAATGCTATCTCTTCCAGTTATGCTAATATTACCTTTACAACCATCCTTTCGTCAATAACAACACTTATAGCTATACTCCTCTTTACAGGTGTCAACTTTTAATACCGGTTTAAAAATGAGAAACAGAAGCGAATACAATACCGAGCCATTCAATATCAAGGAATTTACCCGGAAGGCTCTGTCATATAAGTACCTATATATTATATGTATCATATTATTTTTTGGATCAGCATATCTATTCAATAAATTTGCTCCTACTGTTTACAGTGTCAACTCCACAATAGGACCCGTTGAAGAAAGCAGGTCTTCATTTCTGAGGTCTGATGACCAGTTCAGTCTGGGAATGATTAGTGCAGCAAACAATCTTGAAAATGATATCAACAGCCTGAAATCATTCAGTCTTGTATCAGAGACTATTAGAAACATGGGACTTGAGATTGGTTATTACAGGGAGTCCGATAATATCCTGAAGCAGACAATTCAGATATATAATAACAGTGATTACAGAGTAACCATCGATAAATCCCATATTCAAACCATCAATGCCAGGTACTTTATAGATATTATCAATGACACAACGTTCAGGCTAAAAGTATCAGACGACAAGGTCGCTTTTTACAACTACCTTGATAATAAAATCATAAGTTCCGGCCACACTCTTAATGTTGACACCGTATGTAAATTTAATCAAACGGTAACCACACCCTACTTTAAGTTCTCTGTTGCTTTATATTCTGCAAGGCCCGGGGATGAAAGAAACCGGTTTTTCAGACTTTTCCACACTGATCAGATTACAAGTCAATATCTGAAGCGTCTTACAGTTGAGCCGGTCAGTTTAAGATCTACCTTGATAAATGTATATTTCCAGGGTGGCAATCGTGACCTTTCAGTTAACTTCCTTAACTCTTACCTTAAGTCCTACCTTGAGAAAGATCTGGCAAAAAAAAACACTATTGCCCTTAATACCGTTAATTTCATTGATTCTCAACTATCTGAGATTTCAGATTCTCTTCTGATATCCGAATCAAAACTCAGTGACTACCGTTCAACCCATCAGGTGACTGATCTCAGTTATCAGGGGCAGCAGGCCCTGAACCAGATGACCCAGATAGAAGATCAAAAATCCACCCTTCAGGTACAGCAAAGATATTATAATTATATACTGGAATATTTTAACACAAACCAGGACATAGCAGGACTGGCACCACCCTCCGCTGCCAACGTTTCTGACCCTATTATGAACTCTCTTGTTCTTGAACTGCTATAGCCCCAAAACCTGCGATAAACTATATGATTTCGTTGTTTCTGGGTCTCCTGTTACCTTCATTGTTTATCATTCTAAGGGATTTCTTTAATGAAAATATAACCAGTGTTAATGAAGTAGAACAGAGGCTCGGAAAACCCATTCTGAGTACCATCTATAACAGCACAATTAAGTACGAGGCGGTTGTCCACCATGCCCCGGGTTCTTCAATGGCAGAGTCATTCAGGAATCTGAGGAGCAATCTGTTTCTCAGAGCCAAGACTCATCCCATAAAAGTTATCCTTGTGACATCGGCTCAACCACAGGACGGAAAAAGCTTTGTGGCAATGAATCTTGCATCCTCAATAGCATCAGTGGGTCATAAGACCGTTATAGTGGATTGTGATCTGAGAAGGCCCACAATGCATGAAAAATTCAATATCGAAAACAGAGGGGGAGTGTCATCATACTTTGTCAACAACACCGATATAAAAGATATTATACTGGGTACCTTCGTTAATAACCTGGATTTTATACCGGCAGGGCCGGTTCTGCTAAATTCCTCGGAGCTTATTGAAGCAGGGGCACTCGACGGGCTTATTAGTTACCTGGAGGATAATTATGAATATATAATCATTGACTCAACACCTGCAGGCCTGGTTGCCGACACAACCCTCCTTACAAAGTACTCTTCCGTTAACCTTATAGTATGCAGGATTAACCATACCAGGAAAGATGTATTCGCCGATGTAGTAAACACGTTCAGGACCAACAGGATTGAAAATTTTGACGTTGTAGTGAATGGTCTTAGTATAAAAGAGAGCAGGTATGGACGTTATCATGGTTACTATCAGAAGGCTCAGGTATTCACAAACAATAAGAAAATCAAAACATGATTACCCTTTATTGCCATTAAAAACAACTTTGTCATATTACAATGCAAGATGATTTAAAAATGATACAGGATAAAATTACAGCTTATATTCTACAGGTAGTTCACACTGAGAAAGAAAATATAAGGCAGGACTCGCTTATTTTTAAAGAAGGCTTCATTGATTCAATGATTATTGATATTGCCGGAGGGCAGCAACCTTTATCAGATTCAACAGGAAGATACTGGATAGTCTTCAATGGGGAAATATTTAACTACAGGGAATTGCGTTCAGAGCTCGGGGCAAAGGCCGGTACACTAAAAACACAATCTGATACAGAAGTCCTGATAAACTTATATGCCATTTACGGTGCAGAATGCCTGACAAAACTAAACGGGCAGTTTGCATTTGCGATATGGGACAAAAAGGAGGAAGAACTTTTTATTGCCCGCGACAGGGTTGGAATACGACCTTTCTTTTATAATATAACAGACAATGTATTCACTTTTTCGTCAGAGATTAAATCCCTGTTTCAGCACGAAATAATCTCCCGTGAATTTGATCTTGAAAGTCTCTCACAGGTATATACATTCTGGTCGACGGTAACTCCATCTACCTCATTTAAAAATATTTATGAACTCTCGCCGGGTCATTATGCAGTATTCAACAGGAAAGGGTTTAAAACAGTTAAGTACTGGAATTTAAGTTTCAGCAGAACTAATCATAAACTTACTCTTTCAGATGCGCTGGAGCAATTTGAAGACCTTCTGGGAAGTGCCGTGCGCCTGAGGTTAAGAGCTGATGTCGAGGTGGCTGCTTACCTGAGCGGGGGTATTGATTCAACATCAACAGTTGCATATATCAGGCACATTGAACCGGGGATACTGAATACCTTTTCGATAGGCTTCGCCGACAGGGAATTTGATGAGACCACTTACCAGAAGGAGGCCGTGAAATACCTGAATACAAACCATAAGTACATTAACTGCTCCTCCCGCGATATAGCCGAACATTTTCCCTCTGTAGTCTGGCACTCGGAAACACCTCTTACAAGGACGGCCCCAACCCCTATGATGATACTGTCACATCTGGTGAAGGATAACGATATCAAAGTGGTAATTACGGGCGAGGGCGCTGACGAAATACTGGCAGGGTATGATATATTCAGGGAAGCCAGAATAAGGAGATTCTGGGCTTTACAGCCCAAATCCTCATTAAGACCTCTGCTTCTAAAAAAAATATATCCTGATATCGCCCACCTGAGGAATGCCAGTCCCAATATCCTGAAAATGTTTTTCGGATATAAGCTGACGGATGTGGATAACCCGTTTTATTCACACCTGCTGAGATGGAACAATGCCAACCATATCAAAAAACATTTCACGACGGCAGTGAAAGAAGATCTCAATAATTACTCCCCACTGGATGATCTTTCAGGGAGATTACCCGGCGATTTTAACTCCTGGGATCTCCTCTCCAGAGCACAGTGGCTGGAGACTACCCTGTTCATGTCGGGATACCTGCTGTCGGCTCAGGGAGACAGAATGGCAATGGCCAATTCCGTTGAAGGAAGATATCCTTTCCTTGATCACAGATTGATTGAATTCTGTACGAGTCTCCCATCAGATTTTAAATTAAAAGGACTAAATGAAAAATACCTGCTTAAGAAGTTGATGTCCGGAAAGATCCCAGATGCTATTATTCAGAGGCCAAAACAGCCCTACCGTGCGCCTATCAGCAGTGTCTTTCTGGCGAAGGATGTACCTGATTACGTAGAGTATATGCTATCAGAGTCCTATACAAAAGAGATAGGGATATTCGATCACAGGTCACTGTCCGGAATGCTTGGTAAAATAGGAAAAACAGGCGTAGCCTCCGAGGTTGACAATATGACACTTACTGCCGTCATATCAACCCATCTGCTGCATCACCAGTTCATTGAAAGCAATAACGAAGAGTTTCAGGGAGGCGAACTGAAGAATTTGAGGGTAATAGAAGATATCCCGAGCGCCCAGTGACTATTGTCAGCGTAAGCGAGTTAGCGATAAATCCGAAACAACTAAAACATGAAACCAAAACCGTTCTCTAAAGACATAATTTTACTTCAAGACGTCGAATCTGTTGTTAGCCGGATTGTCAAAAAAATGCAAAATGACATATTTAATGTCATGAAACGAAATGGTTGTGTTGTGGGCATTAGCGGAGGGATAGACTCATCTGTTTGTCTGGCGCTTGCAGTCAGAGCCTTTGGTGCTGAAAAGATACTTGGGATAATGATGCCGGAGAAAGATTCCAGTCCGGACAGTGAAGAGCTGGCATGGGACCTTGCCAAGAGATTTGGAGTTAAAGCAATCAAAGAGGAGATAACAGGTGCGCTGTCAGGCTTCGGATGTTATGAGCGCCGCGATGAAGCAGTTAAAAGAGTCTTCCCGGAATATGACCCGGGATCGTATAAGATGAAAATAGGAGTTAAGCCAGAGGCTGTTTTCTCCAACCTCCCTCCTCTCTTCAATCTGACCATTGTCGATCCCGAAGGAGGCGAGCAGCAGAAGATTCTGCCACGGGAGGAATACCTGCAGATAGTGGCCTCATCAAATTTCAAGCAGCGCACAAGAATGTCAATACTCTATTATCATGCAGAAAGGCTGCACTACGCTGTGATAGGGACTCCAAACAAGCACGAACAGGAACAGGGCTTTTTTGTCAAGTATGGTGATGGAGGAGCAGATGTAATGCCAATAGGCAATCTGTACAAGACACAGGTGTATCAGCTTGCAGAACATCTGGGAGTACCTGGGGGGATAATCGACAGAACTCCAACGACAGACACCTATTCAGCGGAACAGACTCAGGAAGAGTTTTTCTTCCAGCTACCCTTCGGCCTTATGGACAGGTACTGGTATGGTTTTGAGAACGGCTATCCTGCAATAGAGGTGGTAGAGGTGATGGGTGAAACAGAAGAAAGAGTGGAAGCGCTCTTCCGCAGTTTCAAACGTAAACAACAAACTACGGAATATTTACGTATACCCCCCGTAAGGGACTATTACGCTGTCTGAGTTTAGCACAACATAGAAGCACAAAATTATGAATGCCATCGACTATTTCTTCCAAAACAGCTCCACTCTCAGTAAACTTTTTCTGGTGGGAAAAGAGGAGATTACTTACAAGGATTTTTACAGTGAGGTCATTAATCTTGCCAGATGGATACAGGATGAAGTAGGCACGGGGAACAATATCCTTATTCTTTCTGATAACAACCTCTTCATGACCAGGGCCTATCTGGCTGTAATCAAGTCAGGTAACGTATGCATCCCTCTCGATCCCAACATAGAAAAAAGCAACTTCCGCTACATACATGACCTGACAAAACCTG
>JAIVHO010000041.1 GCA_020201035.1 Bacteroidales bacterium | reverse complement strand
ATTATCGCTCAAAAATTGAATTTATGTTGCATCAAAGCAGTTAATAGTATAAAATCGTAGTTGAGGTTATAACAAACCGGGAAGAAGGTCAAGCATCTGATAAAATTATTTATTATCTTGAATGTTATCCTGACAGATATATTTCTCGATTCAATGTAGTTTGTATCCTATTTGTATCCCGTCAAAAGCAAAGCCCCTTAACGTAAGCTTGTTAAGGGGCTTGAAGTGTACCCGGAGCCGGGATCGAACCGGCACGGTATTGCTACCACTGGTGTTTGAGACCAGCGCGTCTACCAAT
The DNA here is from genome assembly GCA_020201035.1 of Bacteroidales bacterium. GTDB lineage: Bacteria > Bacteroidota > Bacteroidia > Bacteroidales > VadinHA17 > JAIVHO01. Next base: position 62,832 of record JAIVHO010000041.1, on the reverse strand, counting down.
TCCGCCATCCGGGCGGCTTATTCAATTGTTTACTCTTCTTTTCTATTCAGTTTTGTAATTCTGTTACTGTTGTCTCTTTTACTCCGGATAGCGGAAGCTCTGGCTCTTTCTGGCTCCTCGCGGAACTGATCCACCGGATCAGTTCTGGTCGCTTGGCCCTGCCATCCGGGCGGCTTATTATCCTCCGGCATCGCGATATGCCGGAATGCGAAATTAGTCAAAAAGTCAATTGGAGCAAACATTAATGGCTGTAAAAAGTCAATCTTTAACTGGTTGCAGTGTTACAACATATGCGCAGTGGTCTGAAGCTATGGTATCACAGACCACTCTGCCACTGATAAATTTCCAGGCCACGGCCGGCCTCACCATTATATAATCTATCTTTTTCACCGGGTAATCACTCGGGAAGGTAAACTCAGGATCAAACTCCCGGTATGCTGCCTTCCACTCGTTCTCAATAATTGAAATTGCCCTGCTGCCCGGAATATCATTCAGATCGCCGGCAAGAATAGCAGGATACCTGGTCTCTGAAAATATTTCAGCTATTGCTTCAGCCTGTGCAACCCTGTCGGTGTCGGTACGAAGATGATCGAGATGGGTTCCGATAAAAATAATGGTATCTCCTGCACCCGTTACCATGGTAGTCTCCAGTGCCGCTCTTGGTTCATTTCCGGGAGAATGAGGAAGTGCCACATTTCTGCTGCTGATAAAGCTCCATTTTGACAGTACCGCTTCACCATATTCACCACCGTCGTAAGGCATGGCACGGGCAAAGAGCGAAGCCATCCCTGTTCTCCATCCCAGCTCTGTTGCAAGGTCGTAACCACGGGCTCTCCTTGTTTTAAAGTCTACCTCCTGCAGGGCAACGAGATCAGGGTTCTCATCTTTTATAACCCTGGCAATGGCGTCAAGGTCAAAATCCCCGCGTGTGGTTGCTCCGTGCAGTATATTGAAAGTCATAACCTTAACCCGGGATGAGTCGGCAGTAGCGGGGTTGTGCCAGTTGTCACCGTATGTTTTCGGGTTGCCGTAAAGGGATATTCCCAGAAGAAGCAGGGCAGGTAAAAGAAGATTTTTCATTTCTGATGGTAATAATGTTACGCAGGTTCTGTACTATGTGATATTTTCCATAATTTTATGGAATAAAGATATCAATAGTTCCTTTACACAAAATCACATATTATGAAGAGTATCAGAAAATCTGTCCTTTTATTACTGGGCGTAATGATGATAATGCCCTCGCTGGTAGCCCAGAAGGAGCATTTTACATCCCTTCAGGATGCACTTTTTTCAGCTTCAGCACTCAGCAGCGGACGCGGACCTTCTAACGTAGTCTGGATAGAGGAGGGAGAGAAGTACTCCTTTACCCGCACCGGCGGAGATGCGCAGGAGATATGGACAAAGGATATAAAAAGCCTTAAGGAGGAGAAGGTCTTTTCTACGGAGGGACTGCTATTCCCCGGCACTGATGATCCCTTCAGGTATGTATCCTTTCAGTGGGCGGATAACTTCAGGAGTATTCTTTTTCAGACAAATTTCAATCCTGTGTGGCGTTATTCAGGAAATTCAGATTATTATATCTGGTCATTTGAGGATAAAGCACTGAAGCTTGTTGCCAGTCAGGCATTTACCGCGGAGGTGTCGCCTGACGGGAAAAAGGTGGGTTATGGCAAGGATGGGGATCTTTACCATTTTGTTCTTTCCTCCGGGGAGGTTGTAAGGCTTACGGATGACGCACACGGACAGGTTTATAATGGCAGGTTTGGCTGGGCACAGGAGGAGGAGTTTGGACTTGTGCAGGGCTGGAAATGGTCAGGAGACAGCAGGTTTATCGCCTACTGGCAGAGTGATGAGTCAGAGGTACCGGTCTACAGACTGACAGATTTCTCAGGTCATCATCCTGAATATATGGAGGTTCCCTATCCAAAGGTGGGGGATAATCCGCCATCAGTCAGAATAGGTGTTGCTGATACTGAGATTGGTGAAAAAAAATGGCTCGATATTGATATTGGGGGAGGTTATATTCCCAGAATATACTGGACATCCCGACCCAATACCCTGGCTGTTTTGTGGATGAACCGGATACAGGATCATATGAAGGTATGGTTTGTGGATGTTGTTACCGGAGAAAAGAGCCTGGTGCTGGAGGAGAAGGCAAAGGGATGGATTGATATATTCGATTTCTTTGCCGGGGTGGAGGACCTGATATACTTCCCGGAAGCAACAGATGAGTTCTTCTGGATATCGGAACGTGACGGATGGGCACATATCTACAGGTATGATTACAATGGTAATCTTATCAATCAGGTTACCTCGGGTGAATGGGAGGTAAAGAGCCTAAATGCTGTTACGGTAAAGGATAGGAGCCTTCTTTATGTGTCAACTGAGCAGTCTCCTCTTGCCCAGAATCTTTATTCAATACGGTTCGATGGCAGCAGGAAGAGCAGGATTACTGCCGGCGGATTTCATCACACCGTAAATGTATCTGATAACGGTAAATATTTTATTGATACCTGGTCTGATGTTAACACTCCCTCCGTCACTGCCCTGATGGATACCCGTGGCCGCGAACTGGACAGGCTGGTAAACAATGACCGCGTGATGGAGTATCTGGGAGTACATCAGTATGCTCCCAGAGAGATCTTCAGCTTTACAGCCGCAGATGGACAGAAACTTGACGGATACCTTATTAAGCCTGTGGATTTTGATCCCGCGAAGCAGTATCCTCTGGTTCTTGATATATATGGAGGTCCGGGGTCGCAGGGAGTATTTAACACCTTTGGTACCAATGGCTGGCATCAGTGGCTGGCAGAGAGGGGCTTTGTTGTTGCGTCGGTAAACAACCGGGGTAACGGAGGTTATGGGGCGGCATTTGAAAAGGTTGTGCACAGGCAGCTCGGTAAGATGGAGTCATATGATTTTGCGGAGACAGCCCGTTACCTGGCATCCATGCCATGGGTTGATGGCGACAGGATGGCTATCAGGGGACACAGCTTCGGGGGTTACACCAGCAGTTATACCATGCTGACCCATCCGGGCGTCTTCATGGCCAATATTGTGGCAGCACCGGTTACCGATCATCTGTTCTATGACTGCATACTTACGGAGCGCTATATGGGACTGATGGATGACAATGCAGAGGGCTACAGACAGAGTGCTGTTACCACTCATGCTGCCAATCTGGATGGGCATCTTCTGCTTGCACATTCACTGATGGATGAGAATGTTCATCCGCAGCACACGTTTCAGCTGGTAAATGCATTTAATATGGCGGGTAAGGATTTTGAGCTTAAGATTTATCCTCCCGGAGCGCACGGGCTGTATACAAATACAACAACCTATCTGCTGCTGATGCAGCAGTATACCGATTTTCTTGAGAGGAGTCTTAAATAAGAGCCGGTTAAATTTTAGGGGCTGTGTGATGGTTGCGCTTCTGGCTGGCCTTTGATATCAGCATCTCTCTGGCCGTGGTCACAATACCCTGGCTGTCAAAGCCGCACTCCCTGATAAGCTCTTCCTGAGTGCCCTGCTCCACGAAGTAGTCCGGGATGCCTAGCCTCCTGACGGTTGCCGTGTAATTGTGCTCGTTCATAAACTCCAGGACAGAGCTTCCAAAGCCGCCTGCCAGCATGTTGTCTTCAACGGTAATTACATGTTTAAAATTTTTGAAGACATGATGCAGAAGGGTTTCGTCAAGTGGTTTTACGAACCGCATATCATAGTGAGCTGCACTGATACCCTCTTTTTCAAGGATCGCTGATGCCTCAACGGCAAAGTTTCCGGGATGACCAATTGTAAGAATGGCAATATCAGATCCCTGCCTGATAAGCCGTCCTTTTCCGATCTCTATCTCACAGAAGGGTTCCTTCCAGTCGGGGAAAAGACCTGTACCTCTGGGATATCGTATCGTGAATGGCCCGCTGTTTTTTTCAAGCTGGGCGGTGTACATCAGATCGCGCAGTTCAATCTCATTCATAGGGGCTGCGACCACCATATTGGGAAGAATTCTCATATAGGAGAGATCGAAAAAGCCATGGTGTGTTGCTCCGTCGGCACCAACCAATCCTCCGCGGTCAAGGCAGAAAACAACATGCAGATTCTGAAGGGCCACATCATGGATCACCTGATCATATGCCCTTTGCATAAAGGAGGAGTAGATATTGCAAAAGGGAATCATACCCTCTGCTGCGAGTCCGGCCGAAAAGGTTACGGCATGCTGCTCGGCAATACCGACGTCAAAGGCACGGTCAGGCATCTCCTTCATCATTATATTAAGCGAGCAGCCTGTTGGCATTGCAGGAGTGATACCTGCAATCTTCTTGTTTTTTCTGGCTAGTTCAAGCAATGTATGCCCGAATACATCCTGGTAGTTAAGAGGCTTTTTTATCTTTGATGGAGTAGCAAGAATCTCCCCGGTTGCCTTGTCAAACAGACCAGGTGCATGGTAACGGGTCTGGTTAAGTTCTGCCTGCCTGAATCCTTTTCCCTTAACGGTAATACAATGAAGCAGTTTTGGTCCCGGAATCCTCTTCATATCTTCAAGAATCCTTGAGAGATATGTTACATCGTGGCCGTCGACTGGACCAAAGTATCTGAAATTCATTGCCTCAAAGAGGTTTGAGTGCTTCAGGAGAGTACTCTTTATGCCTGTCTCAAGCTTTGATGCAAGCTCCTGGGCATTGGGGCCGAGCTTACTGATTTTGCCAAGGATATGCCACAGCTCATCCTTGAACTTGTTATATGTCTTGCTGGTGGTAATATCAAGAAGGTACTCCTTCAGCGCTCCCACATTGGGATCAATCGCCATGTTGTTGTCATTCAGGATTACCAGGATGTCTGATTTTTCAATACCGGCATTATTAAGTCCCTCGAAGGCCATTCCTGCCGTAAGAGCTCCATCGCCGATTATTGCCACTACTTTTCGCTTCTCCCCCTTCAGCTCAGCTGCGGTAGCCATTCCGAGAGCGGCTGAGATGGATGTTGAGGAGTGTCCTACTCCAAATGCATCATATTCACTCTCCGCCATTTTTGGAAAACCGCTGATTCCCTTGTATCTTCTGTTGGTATGGAAGTTTTCACGCCTGCCTGTAAGGATCTTATGGCCGTAAGCCTGATGGCCAACATCCCAGATGATTTTATCATATGGAGTATTGTACGCATAGTGCAGGGCAACAGTCAGCTCCACCACGCCAAGGCTGGCACCGAAATGACCCGGATTGGTGCTGACAATATCAATAATAAACTGTCTCAGTTCATCACTGACCCTTCTCAGATCATCGGGAGCGAGCTTCCTCAGATCTTCCGGCGTTGATATTGTGTTGAGTAGTTCGTACATCAGGTGATAATAATTGACCTTTGAAGGTGCAAAGATATAAAAATAATATTGCACTCTTCTGCTGGTTCCTGAGCCGCTATTTTTGTAATTTTGTTCAGTTGTTCAGGAATAATATTAATGATAATTACGTTATATTAACGGTTTAATTTGCGGAATGTTCTTGAGTGGTGGTCCTTGTTGTTGAAAAAGATAATCTGGTGGTGCAGTGGTCTGTGTGGGAAAGTATTAACATTTCATGATAAAAAATTTAAATAGTTACCTATGAAAGGAATAGCGGGTACATTATTGGCAGTGATTGTTGTGGTATTTGCAGGAACCGGTTGTGTGCCGGGAGGTAAATATAAGACCCTTCATAAAAAGAGTGTTGATTTTATGAATGAGCGGGATGATTTTAAGGCGGATAATCTGGAGCTTTCAATGAAGAACCGCGAGATGGAAGCCCGGCTGGCAGCTATTGAATCGGAGCTGACCGGCATGGAGGAGCAGCGGGTGGTACTGCAAAAAGAGGCAGAAGAGGCGAGGTCTGATTATAATGCTCTTAATAACAGGTATATAGAGCTGCAGAAGGCACAGGAAGATCTGATAAGGGGTAATGTTGCAGAGACCCGCCGGTTATTGCAGGAGTTGCAGGCAGCACAGGAGACCCTTCAGAACAAGGAGGAGATTCTCAGGCAGCTGGAATCTGGAATGGAGGCAAGACGGGCTGAACTGGATGAGCTCACTTTTGAACTGGAGAAGAGGAGTGCCAGACTGATGGAGCTTGAAAGGATTCTGGATGCACAACAGAATGCCGTAAGAGAGCTTAAGAAGAAGGTTTCAGATGCACTGTTCGGGTTTGAAAATAACGGACTTACCGTAACCCAGAAAAATGGTAAGGTTTATGTTTCCCTTGATGAGAAGCTGCTGTTCAAAACAGGCAGTTACAATATAGACGCCAACGGCCGGGATGCCCTTAGGAAACTGGCCACCCTTCTTGCACGCAATCCCGATATTCAGATTATGATAGAGGGTCATACGGATGATGTGCCATATATCTCTTCAGGTGGACCAATGCAGGACAACTGGGATTTGAGTGTTAAACGCGCCACTACTGTTGTCAGAGTACTTCTGGAGGGATCGGGTATTGATCCAAACAGACTCACTGCATCAGGCAGGGGAGAATACATGCCGGTTGACAACCGGAAGACAGCAGACGCCAGACAGAAGAACAGGCGTACGGAGATTATTCTGACTCCTGATCTGGATGAGTTGTACCGGATTATTGAGAGCTTCTGATCCGGGAGTGAGTTCCTGATCAGGGGGGCTTACTGTTGTTTCGCATGAGTTGTACCGGATTATTGAGAGTTTCTGATCATGGGGCTACCCTGCTTCCCTATTCTAATTCGAATCGTGAAAGCCGGGCATTTATGCGGTTGATGGCTTCCCTGATATCCTCTTCAGGGGCAATAAAGTTATCTGTTCCCCAGAATTCAGGATCATAGCCCCTGATTGTTTCTGAGAAGACGGAAGTGGTAGATATTAGTTCGTTCCTGTTAAACCGTGATACAGACGTAGTGTCAATATTAGTGGTTGCCAGCTCAAAGAATATATTGTACTGTGTGCTGAATAGGGTTCTTTTTTTACGTGCTGCAAATTCAAGGTCTCCTCTTACATGATTCAGATAGTAACGTCCGTTTATATACCTGTAATCGGTCCTGTATTTTACGCTTCTTGCCTTTACCACATAACCTCTTGATGTGTGGGGAACAAAACGGTTGTCCAGTTTATGAATATAGTCCGGGTTAATCCTGAATTCGGCAGAGTACATCCCGTAGTTTGTGGTATTAATGTAGATATATCCCTCATAAAGAGCTTCCTCTGTAATGTGTTCCTTCTGGCTGAACTCAACAACATAAGCTGCTTCGTCATCGAGGGAGACAATGTCTGTAATCCTGAAGTCATAGTCCTGAAGGCTCTCCTCCCGTATAAAGTCGAAAGGATTTTTTGCCCCGTCAAGGGTAAGCGAGGCATCCAGCCCTGCCCTGAGCTTTACGAGAAGAGTATCCCTGGTATCAATATTGAGCATTTTTCGGCTCTTGAAGAGTTTTACCTGATCTCGCTGGCCGGGGTTGGAATAGGAAGATTTAAATATATTTATTACTGCTTCAGAGTACTCCTGAAGTTTCGATTTACGGGTAACCGATTCCCGGTAAAATGCTGTAAGCATTGCCGGTGAGGTGCCGTAATTTTCAGGTATATTTTCTATAATATTCCTTATCAGATCCACGGGATCCCGTGTTCTTATTATTATCTCCGGGATAGGAATATAATCCCTTTCCAGCTCAATCAGGTAATTAGTCCCTATCAGAGCTCTTACAGGGATAATCATATTTCTGAAACCTATATGTGAGATTCTCAGGGAGTCAGTGAGGTCTTCGTATGTTACCTTAAAACTGAATCGCCCTGCTGCATTGGAGACAGTTCCCTTTCCTTTTTTGTAGATACCCAGAGTGGCGTAGGGCAGAGGCTCTCCACTCTCCTTATCTGACACCAGTCCGCTTATCTGGTAAACAGGCTTTCGTCCCTCCTCCCTTATCATATCACTGGTGATATCCGGGTCTCTGTAGATAACAATATGATTTCCGATGGGGGTGTAGCGGAAAATATCATTTTGTAAAATTGTATCGAGAATCTCTCTCAGGTTAAGGTTCTGGGTGTTGAGAGAAATAACAGAGTCTGTATTGATCAGGTCGGCATCGTAGGTGAAATAATAACCGGTTTTACGTGTTATCTGCTTCAGAATGGCTGATATGCGGGCGTTGTTCAGTCTGATCGTAACCGGTTCATCAAGTATTCCCTCCTGCGCAACTCCCTCCTGTGTAAAGGCAAGAATGGCCAACAGCGTCGCCAGAACTATTGTTCTACCGTTATATAAGGATGGTTTGGCAACAGTCATTACGGCTTAAATATCAATTATTTTTCTGACAAATAATAGATACTGTTTGAAATTTCCGATTCCAGGTTGAAGGTTGTACAGATAATAGAAATTATAGTTTGTGGAGATTGCCTGTCGAAAGTGGTTGATATTCTTTTATCCAGGATACTTTTATCAACGGCAACAACCTCGATATTGTGAACCCGTTTGAGGTCACTGAACGTTTTTTCCAGGGGAGTTCCTTCATATGTAAGGATTTCAGTGCTCCATGACAGATAGTTGGGATCACTGTTCCTGTACCTGTAGTGTTCATTTGCGCCCATGGTGCCAATAAGATCAGGATCAAGAACTACCTCCTGCCCGCCGTTTTTATCAGTCAGAATCACCTGTCCGCTCTTAACCATCACTTCCACCTCATTGTTTTCATTACTGGTAAGTACATTAAATGAAGTGCCAGTAACCCTGATCCTTGCATTGCCGGCTTCCACAACAAAAGGTTTATCCCTGTTGGGAACTACATCAAAGAAGGCTTCTCCATTAATGCTTACCTCCCTCAGTTCACTCCTGAAACGGGAAGGATACTCTATCTCACTGTTTCTGTTAATGTGAACCCTGCTTCCATCAGGCAGTTCTACCATAATTTTTTCATTTTCCCCGGCTGAGGCTGTGATCATACTTCCGTCTGACAGCCATCTGTTGGTAATGAAGTAGGCTGTCACCGAGAGGGATATGAGTAATGCAAAAACTGCGGCAATTTTAAAGACAGATCTGAAAAACCTGACTGGCATGATCTTGCCTTCGGCGGGAATCAGATCATCTTTCTCAAGTCTTGTTCTCAACTTATCCCAGGCCTGGTCAACTGCTTCTGTCTTTTCCGTATTGAAATCGTTCATGTTGTTAAAATAGTAAAATAGGTCCCTGTCGGCGGGATTGGTAATATTTTCAGCTTCCCCTGCGGCATTATGGCTGCCTGAGAGTGATTTAACAAGCCTTTCCAGGCTGCTGTCCATATTCTGATTTATGTTTTTCATTGCTGCAATAACTCCTTTCTGAATTCCTTTAATGCCTTTCCCATATTGGCTTCCACCGTCTTTACTGAAATGGCCAGCTGACTTGCAATCTCAGCATATTTCAATCCTTCAAACCTGCTCATGCAAAAAATCCGCGCGCACCTTTCAGGCAGGTTTTCCAGTATCTTTGCCACTCTGGAGTGAAGCTCCCTGTATCTCATTATTTCCAGAGGATCGTTACTATCGGTACCACTCCCTGAGTCTGTCTCTGCAGCATGTTTCCTGACAACCTTTATGTGATTCAGATAGTGCATTGACCTGTTGTATACAGATCTGAACAAATATCCCTTGACAGATGTGGTAATAGTAAGTTTTTCCCTGTCGCGCCAGATGATGTAAAAAAGCTCCTGGACAATCTCTTCTGCAGCATCTCTGTCTCTCAAAACGGAGGTTCCAAAATTTACAAGGGGGGTATAATAGGAGCGGAAGAGAGACTCAAACTCCCTGATGTCTCCCTTCCGGATCCTGTTTATTATCTCCCTCTCTTTGAGCATTAAGGCTGCAGGTTATATGTTATTCCGGGTTCCGGTCTTCGAATCTCAGTCGTCTCGACAACCGGCGGATTGCTGATTCAATACTCTGGTCAGGCTCAATCACGTTATAGTCGCCCCAGAAATCGGGATCAACGAATGCGCTTATCTGTTCTGTAAAGATATCACCTTTTCTGAGTCTCTCCCTTGAGGTGAATTTAATTACCTCTTCTTCTGTGCGATCGGTAACGGCTATCTCGGACATAGTTGTATAGTTTGTGTTAAAGAGTTTTTTGTCCCATTTAACCTTGAATTTCACCTCTGCACGACCATAGGAGAAATACCATTTTCCGTCCACTTCCCTGAATTTGGTTCTGTAGCTTGCCATCTCAGGCAGAACATTCATGCCGAAAGGTTTTTTCCTTATAAATATTGATGCTGCTGATTCCTGATCTTCAAGGTTTATTGAGAACTCAGCCTCAGTTATAGCAAAGCTGTTTACATCAACATAGAGGCGACCGAGAAACAGGGGTACTTCAATATCACTTCTCTGCTTGAATCCTACAACATAGTGAGGCTTTTCATCTATGGTGATGATATTTTCAAGTAAGTAGTCATATGACTGCATGGCATCCAGTGTCAGTATGGAGTATGGGTTCTTAACAATATCGAGCTGAAGGGTTGTAACCGGGCCACCCTGAAGCCTGAACAGTACTGTATCAAGCTTGCTCTCTTCAACATTCTTTCTCCCTTTGTATACCTTTGCCATATCAAACCTGAACTCATTGGAATAGGGAGCCTTGAATATTTCGACCACCGCTTCGGCAATAGATACATAGGAACGGTTTCTTTTAATTGTTTCGCGATAGAAGGAGGTCATAAGGTTTGGCACATCCACATAGTTCTCCGATATCTGCGCGATTACATTCTGAATTATCTCTTCAGGTGATATTGGTTTGATTACAATCTCCATGATCGGTATTGCTGCCTGATTGAGTGAGATGACGTTCACTCTTTCGTCGGCGCGCAGTTCGGATACGCTTATAACTGTATTATTATATCCCAGATAACTGACCTCAATTGCCGGGTTACTTATCTTCCGGTCGATTTTAAGAGTAAATTCACCATCAATATTGGTAACGGTGGCAACATTTGTGCCCTGGACGGCCACCGTTGCAAAGATCAGCTGGTTTCCTGTTTCAGCATCAATTACCCTCCCAGTGTATGTGCGGTAATTCTGAGGGTCCTGCTTTTTAAAAAGGCCGTACTCTGCAGATGAGCTGTTAGCTGCTGCTGCAGGTATTGCAATCAGCAATGTGATTGCTGCAATTATTCTGATTTTCTTTTTCATGATTATACCATTTGAATTTGACATTATATGAATCATTGATAACATGCTTCATAATAATGACCTCTATTTCGGGATTTACCCTATCTCAAAAATAGTTAAAAGGGATGAATCAGATGCTCAGGAGTGACACTCCATGCCAGATCAATTGGTGGTCTTATACAGAAGAGACTTGCTCTTCAGGCAGGATGGAAATATCAGGAACTGATATTGTGACAACGGGCAGGGGGTGAGATTAAACAGTCAGCAGGTCTTTCTCCTTGATTTCAATTACTGTGTCAACCCTTTTTACATAGTCATCTGTGTACTCCTGCACCTTGTCGGCAGCATCCTTTTCAAGATCTTCGGCCATACCCTCCTTCAGAAGTCTTTTCAACTCATCGTTGGCCCATTTTCTTGAATTCCGGATACTGATGCGGGCGTTCTCACCCTCATTTTTCACCTTCTTTACAAGTTGCAGTCGCCTCTCTTCAGTGAGGGCAGGTACATTGATCCTTATTAGTTCACCATTATTCATGGGAGTAAGGCCTATATTGGAAGAAAGGATTGCTTTTTCAATAGGGCCGAGCATATTCTTTTCCCATGGTTGCACAACAATGGTTTTAGGATCGGGGGTGTTGATATTGGAGACCTGTCCGAGTGGGGTGTTAACACCATAATAGTCTACAGTGATACCATCAAGAAGCATTGGGGTGGCTTTGCCTGCCCTGAGTTTTGCAAGCTCCGACTCCAGGTGGGAAATTGCATTGGTCATTCTCTCTTCAGTCTCTTCAAGTATAATTTCAATCTCTTCGTTCATACCGGCAAGTAGTTTGTAAAGGCTTATACTGGTTAGTTTCCTGTCAGGCAAATTTAAAAAAAAAATGATAACCGCGTGCTTTTTCAGAAATTACCCACCAGAGTTCCTCTTTTCTCACCCATTACTATATCCCTCAGGCTGCCCTTTCTGTTCATATCAAAAACAATTACTTTCATATCGTTTTCGCGGCACATGGTGAATGCGGTAAGATCCATAATCTTCAGTCTGCGTTCTATCGCCTCATCAAAGGATATGGTATCAAACCTGACTGCGTTGCTGTCCTTTTCAGGATCGGAGTCATAAATACCATCAACCCTTGTCCCTTTTAGGAGAATGTCTGCTCCTGTCTCTACTGCCCTCAGGGCTGCTGCAGTATCAGTAGTGAAAAAGGGATTTCCTGTTCCGCCGGCAATAAGGCACACAACTCCATTTGCCATCTCTTCATTTACCCTGTCCCTGGAATAGAATTCCCCTACCGGCTCCATCCTTACAGCAGTAAAAACCTTGGATCTTACACCTCTTTTTTGGATTGCGCCGGAGAGGGCAATACTGTTTATTACAGTTGCAAGCATACCCATCTGGTCACCCTTTACCCTGTCAAATCCTTCTGATACTCCTGAAATTCCCCGGAATATGTTTCCACCCCCAATTACTATTGATATCATGCATCCCTCTTTTGCAAGTGAGGCTATCTCCTCTGCGTAGAGATCAAGAATCTCCCTGCTGATTCCGGTTTTATCCTTTCCGGAGAGAGATTCACCGCTAAGCTTCAGGAGTATTTTTTTGTATTTCATTTATTATTGTTCAGATTATTACTGCAATATCAGGAATTTTCTGCTTTTATCAATACTTGCTCAATTGGCTGAGTGTTTTATATCAGTATTTCCTGAAAAATCCTTACCTGCCGTTATTTTAATCCACCTTCGCGTTCTGCTTCGGCGGACGAGAGGGTGTGGTTAAATTCCCCGGGGCTTGCCCCGGAAAGAAGGGTCCAGGGCTTGCCGTGGGGTATAATACCATTTAATAATCAGTTGTTCTGTTTAACCCTAGGAGTCTGTTTAACTTACCGTTGTGGACTTTGCCCTCGGAGTCTGTTTAACTAACGGCTGTGGACTTTGCCCTGATTCTGCGGTTAAAATAAAAAAAAAGCCGGAATAATCCGGCTTTTTCCGATTTCAATATTATTATCCCTAGTTGTTCAGGGTGATCCTTTTGAATGCTGTAACAGAGAGGTCTTTATCAATGGACTTAAGATAATCCCTGATAGTTTGTTTGTTATCCTTAATATATTCCTGATTCAGCAATGTGCTCTCCTTAAAGAATTTTGCCAGCTTACCCTGTGCAATTTTGTCAAGCATAGCCTCTGGTTTACCCTCGCGACGGGCCTGTTCCATTCCTATCTCCAGTTCCTGCTGCTTTATTTTTTCCGGAACGTCATCCTTATCTACAGCCACTGGACTCATTGCAGCAACCTGCATTGAAACATCCTTGTAAACCTGCTTGTCAACGCCTGCTTTGGTAAAGCCAACAAGTGTGGCAAGTTTGTTTCCCGGGTGTATGTAAGCCTGAACAGCTTCTGCCTTGATGGCATCAAATCCGGAAAGATCAAGTTTTTCACCTATTATACCAATCTGCTCAATCAGTTTTGCACTTATAGTTATATTATCGATTGAGGCATTTTTCAGGTCATCAAGCGATGCCGGCTTAACTTCAATTGCCTTGTCAAGAATGGATGTTGCAAAGGCAACAAAATTATCATTTTTGGCAACAAAATCCGTTTCACAATTAAGAACAATCATTGCTCCGTAAGTGCCGTCATTACTGACTTTTGCCAGCACAACACCTTCTCCTGCCTCACGGTCGGCACGCTTATTGGCCAGTGCCTGTCCTTTTTTACGTATTATTTCAATAGCCTTGTCAAAGTCTCCTTCAGATTCCTGAAGAGCTTTTTTGCAATCCATCATACCTGCTCCGGTAGTCTTTCTCAGTCTTGCAACTTCTGATGCGCTAATTTCTGCCATATCTGGTTTACTTTTAATCTGTTATTATTCCTGGTTTCCCTGGTCTTCTTTCTCCTGATCTCCCTTTTCGAGTGTTACAACCTCTCCTTCCTTACCTTCAGTATTCTCGAATTTCACCGATCGTACCCTGCGGGCCGTGGATCGACCTTCCCTTCTTGCAGGTTTTTCTTTAACCTCTCCATCCTTCTCTTTCTCAACTTTCCTTTCACCAAGACCCTCTTCGATAGCTTTGCACATCAGGTCAATTATCAGTAATATAGATTTTGATGCATCGTCATTGGCCGGAATCGGGAAATCAACGGTTGTAGGATCTGAGTTTGTATCCACCATGGCAAATACCGGGATACCTAGTTTTTTTGCTTCCCTGACAGCGATATACTCCTTGGTGATATCAACTATAAAAAGAGCAGCCGGCAGTCGGGTAAGGTCTGAGATACTGCCGAGGTTTTTTTCAAGTTTTGCCCTCTGACGGGTGACCTGAAGTTTCTCCCTTTTTGAAAGATTGTCAAAGGTGCCGTCAGTAGCCATCTTATCAATTGATGACATTTTCTTTACGGCTTTTCTTATGGTAGGGAAGTTTGTTAGCATTCCGCCGGGCCATCTTTCTGTTACATAAGGCATGTTTATCTCACCTACACGCTCTGAGACGATGTCCTTTGCCTGTTTTTTTGTAGCTACAAATAATACTTTTTTTCCTGAGCGGGCAATCTGCTTGAGGGCATTTGCCGACTCTTCAATTTTGGCAACTGTTTTTTCAAGATCAATAATATGAATACCGTTGCGCTCCATAAAGATATAGGGAGCCATTGCGGGATTCCATTTCCTTTTGAGGTGTCCGAAATGAACACCTGCGTCGAGTAATTCGTTAAAATCTGTTCTTGGCATTTTTTCTTTCTTATAAGTTTACATTCTGTTTGTCAATTGCAGAGTAGTTCTGAATGAAGTCAATGCAATTTAGATACTAAACCTGTATCTATAGCGACAACACTTCTATCGTTTACTGAACTGGAATCTTTTGCGTGCTTTCGGCTGGCCGGGCTTCTTCCTTTCCACCTCGCGGGGATCCCTGGTCATGAAGCCTGCTGTGCGGAGCGCCGACTTGTCCTCTTCGTTGATCTTAACAAGTGCCCTGGAGATTCCAAGACGCAGTGCCTCGGCCTGTCCTTTAACACCACCGCCATCAAGATTAGCCTTGATATCGTACTTCACTGCAACGTTGAGAAGATTCAGCGGCTGCATAACGATGTACTGAAGGGTCTCTGTTGAAAAGTACTCCTTATAGTCCTTACCGTTTACAGTTATACTGCCACTACCATCCTTGAGGTACACCCTTGCAACGGCAGCTTTCCTTCTTCCGAGTGTGTTGATTACTTCCATGCTTTTTACTTAAGTGAGGTTAATTCAATTTTTTTTGGTTGCTGAGCCTCGTGAATATGATTTTCTCCTTCATAGACATAGAGGTTGCGGAACAGGTCACTTCCAAGCCTGTTTTTCGGAAGCATTCCCTTAACAGCTTTTTCTACCATAGCAATCGGTTTTTTCTTCATCAGCTCCTCAGCAGTCTGAGTACGCTGACCGCCCGGATAGCCGGTGTGCCTGATATACTCCTTGGTACTCCATTTGTTCCCTGACAAACGGATCTTCTCTGCATTGATAATTATTACATTATCGCCACAGTCAACATGCGGGGTGTAATTTGTCTTGTATTTACCCCTTAAAAGCATTGCCACTTTGGAAGCCAGACGACCGAGAATTTCGCCTTCAGCATCCACAAGAAGCCATTCCTTATCCACAGTTGCCTTGTTTGCAGATATTGTTTTGTAGCTTAAAGTGTTCACGTTAATACTGATTTTTAATTGTTATTCTTTTAATATCCTGTAATTTCGGGTCTGCAAAAGTACAATAAAATTTGAAAAAAAAGAATTGCTGAGATAAATAATTGATTATCTATCTTTCAGGCAGAGCAGGTAAAATAAAAAATCGCAAACAGGGACTACAGAGCTGTTGCCTTTCGTTATTTTTATAGTTTAAGGGTCGGAACAGGAACAGGCTCCGGCAGACAGTCAGATTATAATGCTTCTTTTTGCTGAGCATATCCTGATAGTGGAAAGCAGCCCTGAGTTTGCCGGGAAGTGGCGGGTAGTTACCCCCATAGTTGTGAAAGATTATAAACAGCTCAAAGAAAAGCAACTAACTGACAGGGTTAAGATGAAATACGGATTTGGCAATAAGGATGCAGTGATGGGTACAGTCAGGATGATTTATATTATCTGCCTTTCAGGAATAGCATTCTCTCTTCCCCTGTCTGAGTTTCTTACCTCGGTTTTTACCATTTTTTTGCTTGTAAACCATGTTATTATGGCCGTTGCCAGACCAGGAGTGATTGTTCGCAGGTTTCAGAACCCTATGCTTATCCTCCTTGGCGGATATCTGGTTTACATTTTATGGGTACTCAACAGCTCTGATACAGTATCTGCCCTTCATAGTCTGAGGCTGAGACTGCCGCTCGTGGTAATACCTTTTGTTGTTTTTACTGCACCCGCCATTACCATCAAGGAGTTAAGGGTGATGCTGTTCTCCTTTATTGTGGGAGTAACTATCTCTTCATTTGCCGGAGTTTTTCTCTTTTACCGAAACGATGCTCTCCTTCTTAATACCCGGGAACTTTCTCCGTTTATATCACATATCAGGATGTCTCTTATGATATGTCTTGCCCTGGTAGTATTGACAGATGCTCTGGCAGAGCGCATTATCACACATCCTGCCATCAAAGCAGGAGTATTTGTACTATCGGGTTGGCTTGTGACTTATATGGTTTTTATGTCTTCCCTGACCGGACTGGCACTTCTGATGATACTTATGGTTTCAGCCATTATTATTTATGTTATCAGGAGCGGGAAACTCTTTCTACGAATAGGTGCCCTGGCAGTAACCATCCTCATTGTTACTCTTCCTGCTGTTTATGTTTCAGGGATTGTGCTTGACTACCTGACAATGAAGGAACAGGCGCTGCCCGACTATAGCGCAAGAACTCCATCTGGCAGAGACTATACGCATCATACCGGCCTTTATGGACGTGAAAACGGGTATTACACATGGAATTATATCTGCGAGGAGGAGCTGGCCGAAGGCTGGAACAGAGTCAGCACTATCCCCTACAACGGATATGACAGCCTGGGACATGAACTCAGATTTACCCTTATAAGGTATCTGACATCCATGGGGCTAAGGAAGGATTCGGCCGGTGTGGAATCACTCTCTCAGGAGGATATCAGGCTGATAGAACAGGGATATGCAAACAGAAATTACCTTGACGGATCGGGTTTGCACGACCGGATTTACGAAATAGTATGGCAGATAGATCATTATGTCAGCGGGGGAAATCCCCAGGGACATTCAGTGACACAACGGCTCTGTTTTTTCAGGAACGGATGGAGGGTGTTTATCCGGAGTCCTCTGTTTGGGACTGGCACAGGAGATTATAATAACGAGGTAGCCCGTCAGTATGTGGCTGACCAGACAATACTTGATCCTGAGTTCAGACGGTTGCCCCATAATCAGTACCTTACCTCTTTAGGTACATTCGGGCTAATGGGGGCAACTCTTTTCTGGCTCTTTATGTTATTGCCTGCAGCTGTTTCAGGCAGCTTCAGGAAAAGGCTTTTCTTCTTTTTTTTCCTGATTATATTTTTGTCTATGCTGACGGAGGATACACTTGAAACACATACCGGTGTAACTTTTTTTGCACTCTTCTATTCCCTCTTTATGAGCCCCTATGGAAAAGGAGATGGAACACCCTTCACACGGGGGAAGGGAATTATTTCAGGATGATCTCCGTTACAGGTTCACTGTCGCGGGGAATGATTATTCTTTTGAATTAAACCAGATGAATTGAAAGAGTTATGACAGCTGACCAGCAGATTATAAGGCCGGATAAATAAGCAGAGTTAACTTATGGCGATAAAGCTTGGAAGAGAATTTTTTATCAGGGATGTGCTGGATGTTGCACCTGACCTGCCGGGGAAATACCTTATTATAGGTACTCCTGCGGTTAAAAGAGATTTTATGATTACCGAGGCAGAGGCTTACCGGGGGGAAACAGATATGGCATGCCATGCCTCACGCGGCAGAACAGCACGTACTTCGGTGATGTATGAGAGGGGAGGACTCCTCTATATCTATCTTGTATATGGTATTCACTGGATGCTTAATATTGTCACAGGAGAGGAGGGGAACCCTCAGGCTGTACTTATCAGGGGGATTGAGGGGGTAAGCGGTCCGGGCCGACTCACAAAGTCACTGCAGATTGACAGGTCATGGAATGGGATTGATATTACATGCTCCCATCTGATAAAGGTTGAAGACAGAGGTGCCGTACCGGAAATTTCCACCTCTCCCCGTATAGGGATTGATTATGCAGGAGAACCCTGGATAAGCAAACCATGGCGATATTTTATTCCTTAATTTCAGTAAATGAATATCTTTACCCCTGAAAAAAAGAGACACAGAAAATGGAGAGTCATATCTTTAAAAGAGTCAATATTTTAACGGGCTGGTTAATGTTTGCCATTTCGGCAACAGTCTATCTCCTAACAGTAGAACCAACGGTGAGCTTCTGGGATTGTGGTGAATTTATACTTTCTGCCTGGAAGATGCAGGTTGGTCATCCTCCAGGTGCTCCCTTCTTTTTGATTGTTGCCAGGGTGTTTACACTGTTTGCTTTCGGAGACCAGTCAAAGGCAGCGTTAATGGTTAATATAATGTCAGCCCTGGCCAGTGCATTTACAATTATGTTTCTGTACTGGTCGGTGGTGCACCTTGTCAGGCGTGTCAGCACCTCGGCCGGCAATAATGATAATGGCTCTTTTATTCCGGCAATGGCGGCAGGGGTTGTGGCGGCTCTTGCCTATGCTTTTTCAGATACTTTCTGGTTTTCGGCTGTGGAGGGCGAGGTGTATGCCACATCTTCCCTGTTTACTGCAGTAGTCTTCTGGGCAATACTTAAATGGGAAAATGAAACCGATCCTTCAAGGAGCGGCAGATGGATAATTCTGATTGCCTACCTGATGGGACTCTCAACAGGCGTGCATCTTCTCAATCTTTTGGTTATACCTGCGATAGTACTGGTATATTATTTTAAGCATAATCAGCCAACCGCCAGGGGTATCCTGATAAACCTTCTTCTTTCGGCAGCAATAATCGGATTTCTGGTATTTATATTTTTGCCCTATACAGTAAAAGTTGCGGGCTGGTTTGAATTGCTGTTTGTAAACGGGATGGGATTGCCGTATAATACCGGACTCTATTTCTATCTGATCGTTCTGGTAGGGTTGCTGGTCTTCGGGATCAGGTACTCGCTGAAAAAGAGAAAAGTTATTCTTAACTGGGTAGTAACGATTTTTGCCGTAATTCTTCTTGGCTACTCCTCCTATGCAATGATCATGATAAGGGCCAATGCAGAACCACCGATGAATCAGAATAACCCGTCAGATCTGTTTTCAATGATCTATTATGTTAACCGGGAGCAGTATGGATCAGTCCCTCTTTTTAAAGGCGAATACTATTCTGCTCCGGTGGTAAGCGTAAAAAAGAAGACCGCCGGATATATCAGGGATAACGGAAAATATACCGGCTACTCCAGAAATGAATATGAATTTGATAAACGTTTTACCACATTTTTTCCCCGCATGTACAGCAGTGACCCAAGACATATACGGGAGTATGAATACTGGGCTGATATAAAGGGGGAGAGAGTTGTGATCAATACCTCGGGCCAACAGAGAGAGTATATCCTTCCCTCATTCGGTGAAAACCTGAAATTCTTTTTCCAGTATCAGGTGGGGTTTATGTACTGGCGATACTTTATGTGGAATTTCGCCGGCAGGCAGAATGATATCCAGGGCAACGGAAATGTAATTCATGGCAACTGGGTGAGCGGGATAGGGGCAATTGACTCCTCCAGGCTCGGACCACAGGAAAAGCTGCCTCAGGAACTCCGTGATAACCCGGCAAACAATAGATACTACTTCCTTCCGCTTCTCCTCGGACTGATGGGGATGGTGTGGCATTACAGAAAGGGACGTAACGGCTTTATGGTGGTGACACTTCTTTTTATAATGACCGGACTTGCAATAATTGTCTACCTTAATCAGAATCCTCTTCAACCCAGGGAAAGGGATTATGCCTATTCCGGATCGTTTTATGCCTTCTCCATCTGGGTTGGAATGGGTTTATTGTTTTTGTATGATCTTTTTAGAAGATTTGCAGGAAAGGGTATATCACTTGCATCAGCACTGCTTATATCTCTTATGGCAGCTCCTGTCCTGCTTGCATCAGAGAATCTGGATGATCATAATCGCTCAGGCAGATATACAGCCAGGGATATCGGGGCCAATTATCTGATGAGCTGTGATACCAACGCAATACTTTTTACTTATGGGGATAACGACTCCTTTCCTGTATGGTATGCTCAGGATGTTGAAGGTATAAGGACGGATGTCAGGGTGGCCAATCTCAGTTATATCTCCGCAGGATGGTATATTGATATGCTCCGAAAGAAAGCCTATGAATCCGATCCGCTGCCATTTTCGCTGGGTTCTGAGAAATACAGGCCGGGAGTGCGTGAGCAACTGCCGGTTATTGACAGGATGGAAAGGCCATTTGATATCAGGGAACTTGTAAGATTTGCCGGTCTTGATGAGCGGCAGGCTCTTATCGATGTATCAGGACGTGGTGATTTTTATAACTATATACCCGCAAATAAATTTCTTATTCCTGTTGATTCTGCTACTGTTATTGATAATGGAACGGTTAAGGAGTATCAGACCGACAGGATGGTTGATGAAATTATATGGGAGTTTCCCAAACAGGAGCTATATAAGAATGACCTGGCTGTGATGGATCTTATTGCTACCGGTGAGTGGTCACGTCCAATCTATTATGCAACAACGGTTCCTCCCGATAATTACAGCGGCCTCGACAGGTTTTTCCAGATGGAGGGTCTGGCCTACAGGCTGGTCCCACTTGATACAACAGGTACCAGAACAATGGACGGCGGTTTTATAGACACCAGAACCATGTATGACAACGTTATGAATAAGTTTACCTGGGGTAATGCTGCAGATCCCGGTGTCTATCTGGATGAGGTTAACAGACGGATGTTCAGTAATTTCAGGCGGATGTTTGGTGTGCTTGCCTATTCGCTGGCAATGGAAGGAGATACAGTGAGGTCAGCAGAAGTGGTGGCAAGGGCCGAAGAAGTGATACCATCGGAGAAGTTGCCCCATGATTACTATTCGGTAAACCTTGTGGATGCTATGGTGGCATCCGGGGATATTGAAGGAGCAAAGGTGCTGGCCATTAAGATTGCCTCCAGGGCAGAGGAGTATCTTGAGTTTGTTACTTCACTGGATATGCCGAGACGTTATGATATGGATTATACCATTGCACTCAATATGCAGTCACTTATATCACTCTATAACCTTGCGGTTACAAAGACTTTCTCTGAACTTGAAGAGGCAATTGGAGTCAATATTGACAGGTACTATAATGAACTTTATGGCAGAAGCGGATCGATAAGGCCAAATTGAGAAAATTTAAGCAGGAATTATGAATATACTTATACTTGGATCGGGAGGAAGGGAGCATGCTCTGGCATGGAAACTTTCACAGGGCGAAACTGACGGAAAGATTTTTGTTGCCCCCGGAAATGCCGGTACTTCAGAGATAGCAGTGAATCTGGATATAGATCCTGAACATTTTGATGAGGTGAAGAGAGAAGTAATATGCCATAACATTGGTATGGTGATCGTAGGATCAGAAGCACCTCTTGTAAGGGGGATAGCTGACTATTTCTCATCCGATGAAGAGATGAAGGATGTTATCCTTATTGGACCGTCCGCACAGGGATCCATGCTGGAGGGAAGCAAACATTTTGCCAAGGAGTTCATGAAGCGGCATGGTATTCCAACTGCTGGCTACGGGACATTTATTGAAGGAGAGTTGGAAGAGGCCAAAGAGTTTATGAAAACAATGAAGACTCCCTATGTGCTGAAGGCGGACGGACTGGCAGCCGGGAAGGGAGTCGTAATATTGGATGATTATGCGGATGCTGTAACGGAACTTGAAGGGATGTTTGGTGGAAAGTTTGGTGCGGCCGGACGAAAGGTAGTGATTGAGGAGTTTATGGAGGGCATCGAACTCTCTGTTTTTGTGCTTACTGACGGGATATCTTACAGGATTCTTCCGGAAGCCAAGGATTATAAACGTATTGGTGAAGGGGATTCCGGACTCAATACCGGAGGGATGGGAGCAGTTTCACCTGTGCCTTTTGCTGACAGGGAGTTTATGGACAAGGTTGAAAGGCGTATCATCCGGCCTACTGTTGAAGGTCTGGCCTCTGAAAATATCTCATACCGGGGATTTATATTCTTCGGGCTGATTAAATGTGGTGATGATCCCTATGTTATAGAGTATAATGTAAGGCTGGGGGATCCTGAAGCAGAGGTAATTATTCCCAGAATAAGGAGTAGTCTGACAGATCTTCTTTTATCTGTTAATGATGGATCACTCGGCAGAATGAAGGTTGAGACTGACCCGCGGTATGTTACCACGGTTATGATGGTTTCCGGTGGTTACCCCGGCACTTATGAAAAGGGAAAGGTTATCTCAGGTATTGAGAAGGTATCAGGCAGCGTGGTATTTCATGCAGGAACAAGGAAGGATAGTGACAAAACAGTCACATCAGGAGGAAGAGTGCTGGCAGTAAGCTCATGGGGTCACACCATGGGTGAGGCTCTGGCTCTTTCATACTCTGGTATTGAAAAGATATCCTTTGAGGGAGCGGGCTACAGAAGAGACATAGGATTTGATCTGTAATAATGGTGTTAAGACTGTTCAGGGGGCATGACCCGGTAACTATTTTCTTTATACTGCTGACAGGAATAGCAGTATGGCTGCGATCATTGATGGATCCCGGTCAGATAATGATTGTTCCTGATTGCGAACCGATGCCGGTTTATTCACTTCTGATAAGCCTTTTTGAGGGAAGGCCACTGTTATCAACAATTGCAGCATTGGTATTGGTCTTTATAACAGGTGCTCTTCTGGTTAATTTTAATACAAGGGTTTTCTTTATTAATGAGAGAACATTTTTACCTGCTTCACTCTTCGTATTGATGTCGGGCCTGTTTCCCTCACTGCAGAGATTTAATCCGGTACTGCCTGCGGTTATCCTGTTGCTGTTTGCCATTGAGAGGGTTATAGGATCATACAGGAGGCAGGGCATCGCCTATAACTATTTTGACGCCTCATTACTTATAGGTCTTGCAAGCTTTTTGTGGTTCAATTCAATTTGGTTTTTTATTGTGGTTATAGCCGGTATAGCCATTCTCAGGACAGTCGGTATCCGGGAACTTTTTCTTGCCCTGTCAGGACTCGTTACTCCGTATATCCTTGCAGCCGCCCTTTACTATCTTTTAGATGGCAATATTATTTCCCTGATAGATGTTGTGACAGTAAATTTTGAAGCGGTGGCCCCTGATTATATATGGAGCCCGCAGGGGATTGCTGTTGCTTCAGTAATCGGGATATTGCTGATTGGTTCCATAATTCACCTTATTACCGTTTTTAATACCAAAAAGGTGAAGTCAAGGAAAACATTCTCCCTGATGATATGGGTATTTGTGACAGCTCTTCTTGTTTTCATTGCCCTGCCTTCAGTATCTGCAGAGATTTACTATTTTATGCTTCTGCCTGTTGTCTATTTCCTTACCCACTTTCTTGTCTTCAGAAGGAACAAAAAAACTGCAAATGCTCTTTTTGCAGTTATCTTAATTTCAATATTAGTAATGCAGGTATTCTGAACAGGATTCTATTTTACCAGAGAAACAATACCAACACCGCTGCCACTTTCCCCTTCCTTAAATGTGTACCATAACTGGTAAAGCCCGGTCTTGTTACAGGCAAAGTCAAATGACCGGACAATATTTCCTGTTTTCTTATCATAAGTAGAGATAAGCATTTTGCTTCTGTCGTAAACAGTCAGAATGAGTTCGCTTCTTGTCTCTTCAGAATTACACATTGTGAACCGGTAGTTCTGTCCCTTCATCAGATAGATACTTGCCTTGTGTACAGGACTATCATCCTGACTAATACCTTCGGGCAGTCTGATAACAAAATCCTTCAGGTAGGTTGTGTTGTCACCCACTCCCAGGGCGCACCTGCTTACCATCTCTTCATAGTCCTGTGCATTGATCAGGGTAGAGAGGAATATCACCGAAAATAATAATAATATAAGCTTCTTCATATCTGGCTAATATGATATTATTCTGTTTCGCACCTCTGTTGTCACCCGGATAATCTCCTTCATCTGCTCACTGGTCATCTCAATGACACTTTCTTCATTTTGTATAAAAATAAGCCGGCCATCCTGATTAACCGTTTCAGACTCTCCGGGTCTGTATGTAATTTTAACGGGTGCATATGCTTCCTTAATGCGTTCAAAATCTGTGTAAAGTCTGCTATAGTCCTGCCCTGACTCACGATAAGGAGCCAGCAGCATAAGCAGATCATTCAATATTATCTTTTGTTCACCAATTCTGGTCTTCAGTTCTTCATGCGGGTAATCACCTACCACCTTGCAGGCAAGATACTGCGCTTCAATCCATACCCCGGTTATCATAAGTGCCGAAAGGTGCCCCCTGTTGGTCTCCCTAAGATAATCATCTATCAGGTTATATGAATGAACTGACATAAACATCAGGGAATCAAGATTGCTGCGGTTGACAGCCAGTGATTTTAATGTTTCAAAATCAAAAAACTGACCTACTCTCAGTTCATCAGCAAGCTTATTTATGGTTGTCAGGTTATCAATCGCAGTTGATGTTTTTTCATAAATATTGAGATACCCCAGATCTGCCCCGTAGACTCCAAGTTTTACAGCCTTAATAAACGATGTACTTAGGTTTTCTGCATTACTGGTGGATGCGAGGTGTTCAGCAAGAAAGGGAACTTCCAGAGCCTGAAGCAGCATTGCAATTTCTACCGGAGAACTGATATTCTGAATAATATCCTCAATGGCCTCCTGACTAAGTTTTTGAGCTTCACTGACCGGAAAGGAATCAGCTTCAGGAAACTGAAAGGAATTATTCTTCTTGTTGCTTCCACTGCCGCAACCGGCTAAAAGGATGATAATCGTCAGGAAGAGTATAGGTTGGAAGAGATTTTTCATAGAATTACACTTTAACCCTCAATGCAAAAATAGCAAAATAATCTGTTTAAAAAAGGCTTTAATATTTGCCGGTACTGTTTAACGGAATTTTGACTACTTTTTTGAGAAGAAATTTACAATTGACATTCCGGTATTGAAGTAAAGCAGCAGATACAGTATCAGTATCATACTCCATACAACTGCCATATTGAAATGGAATGTATCGTATGAAGTATTTAAAAACCACTTTGACGGTGCAAAAAAGTGTGATCTTATCCCTATTGCTCCCTTGTTTTCGGGATGCTGGTAAATTGGATCATAGTTCTGGATTAACCTGTTATTGTACACAAGGATAGGATGTCTTTCACCAAGTTTTGTAACAACATCCTGGAGTCTGAGATTGTGATAATCATCATGTAAAGAGTTCAATATTTCCCTGTTTGCCTCAATAAAATTGTCATGGTTTATCTCTGCTCTTGTCCAGAGCTCTGCTAAGGGCCGGCAACCTGTGAATGGTATTGTATTCTGCGACACTCATTTCCCTTTTAAGCTCATATACCAGCCGGTCATATTTGTTATCCCTGGCCTGAGTCACCATCAGGGCTTCGTATGTCCATTTTGTAGGTATTAATTCAGCAATTACAGGTACCTGTCCAACGCTTCCAATTGTTCTGTTAAGCTTGTCAAAAGGGAACATTGCACCACTGAGAACCATCATCGGTATCATAAGCATTGGTACCACAATATATATTGTAATGGCTGAATTAAAGGAGTTGGATATATTCAATCCAAGAAGATTGGCAACAGCGGAGGTTGTAAACAGGGCAAACCAGTAATGTAATGTTAACCCCTTTATTCCAAGTATTGGATTGGCAACGGCAACAAACAGCAGTGCCTGAATTGCAGATATAAAAAAGAGTATACCTATTTTTGCAAGCAGATAGCTGTTGCGGCTCAGATTAAGGAACCGTTCCCTGCGTAAAATCTTTCTGTCCCTGAATATCTCTTCTGCGCTTGTAATGAGACCCAAAAAGAGCGCTACTATAAGGCTCATAAAAATATATATCGGAATGTTTTCATTCTCCTTGAAAACATAATTGTCTGAGGTCGGATCTGCGATGTACCTTATAAGGTACGAAAGAATGAATCCAAGAACCGGTGCCTCCAAAAGAGTCAGGAAAACATATTGCCTGTTTGATATTTTGCTTCGAAGGTCACGGGAAGCATATATTATTAGTTGCCTGAATCTGCCTGGTCTGTTCAGATTCGAAGGAGGAGGATCCATTGGTGACAATAGTTCAGGTTCAGGCTTTAACCTGCTGAAATGACGTGCCCACTCTGAAGGAGAAGTTTTTCTTATTCCGGTATATTTTCCAAATTCATCAACTACCTCAGATTCAAGTATGTTAAAGATAATTTCAGGATTAATATTACCGCATGCCGGGCATTCACCTATATTACTGTCTATCTGGCTGTCAAGTGTTTTGAAATAGATGAGGCTCTCTATAGGATTACCATAATACACCATTTCCCCTCCATGGTCAAGTATAATGACCCTGTCAAACATCTTGAAGAGTTCTGATGAGGGTTGATGTATTACAGTAATAATCAACTTTCCCTTGAATGTTAGTTCCCTGAGCAGGTCAATAACATTATCCGAATCGCGTGATGAGAGGCCTGAAGTTGGTTCATCGATGAAGAGAACGGAGGGTTCTCTAATAAGTTCAAGTGCAATATTAAGCCTTTTGCGCTGGCCACCACTGATTACTTTATTA
Source organism: Bacteroidales bacterium (assembly GCA_020201035.1). Classification (GTDB taxonomy): domain Bacteria; phylum Bacteroidota; class Bacteroidia; order Bacteroidales; family VadinHA17; genus JAIVHO01. Next base: position 35,891 of record JAIVHO010000041.1, on the reverse strand, counting down.
AGAGGAGAGCCAACTTTCAGATCACGTTTATCGCTCAGGCCGAGACTCCGCAAGGCTGTATCCGCAAGGATAGATATCTCTTTTGCTGATTTTTCCCTGAAGCAGAGGGAGGCTGCATAATAGAGATTTTCAAATACTGTAAGATCCTCAATTAGCATGTCATCCTGGGGAACATATCCTATAACTCCTTCAAGACTTTCGGTGCCGTGAACATCTATACCGTTTATGGTAACCTTTCCTGAGTTTGGTTTTTGTATACCATTAAGGATACTCATAAGAGTCGTTTTACCGGTTCCACTGGATCCTAATATTGCAGTCAGGGTCCCTTCTGACTCCGATAATGAGATTGAATTGATAGCAATGGTTCCCTCCCTGAACCTGTAAACTACATTTTCAGCCCTGAGGGAAATCTTTCTGAAATCCTGACCTGAAAGGTAATGTGCTGTAATATCGGAATAGTAGATTGGTTTACCATACTGGTACCTGAGTGAGCTGCCGGTGGCCATTGTATATACTTTCCCTTTTAGAAGAGGCAGTCCATTAAGGGATAGCTGATGGTGTGAAAAGTGTTTGATAAAATAGAGGTCTACAGATGAAACTCTCAGTACAAAAATCAGACTGGAGACACTCTCAGGCGCAACCTCATCATGGCACTCCTGGCAGATATTCATGTTTTTTATTATCAGAATGTTGTCATCCTGGCAATCTTCGGAACCTTTCTTACTGACAAAACTTTCAATAGAAGTGAATTCATTGCGGTGAATCCTGAAAACATTTGCCACGGTATGGATAATATTCATTCTTTGGGTTGTATATCTGTCTTCAGAATTAACCAACTCAAAGAGCCTCATTAAAACCACCACCTTCTGGGACTGGGTAAGTGTGCGGTTTATCGTTTTGCATATCCCGAGAATTCTTACACTATCTTTAACTGAGGGAGAAACATCTGCCTTGAATTTGTCAGCGTCAGTGACCGGTCCTGACCATGAGTCAAACATTGTAATATATTCTTTAACAGACTCATGGCTGATCTGTTTTTCTAAAAAACTGATAACATATTCCCGTTCGCTTCCGAGCATTCCTCCGTCCTGTTTTACAATCAGGGCAAATAACTGCATAAGCGCTTTCAGAATCTCTTCACTCATATTTGGGTATTCCTCTTACCGGGCTTGTTAATCATTTCCCAAAATAGATATTATTTTGTTTACGGGCGGGCTAATTATCTTGTTTTACGCTCCTGGCTGATATAAAGTTGCGACTAATCCATCCGGGAGCGATAATTGCCCCGAGGATCAGATAGGGATAATAACTTACCGCTCTCCACATCAGGGCAATGGCCATTGCTGTGCTGTCAATAAGGAATGGTTCTACCGGGATAAAATCAGACAGGTATCTTGTGAAAATCAGTTCCGCAATACCACTCCCTCCCGGGGTAGGGCTTATAAGCATCATTATCCACATTACCAGTTGCCTGGCAAAAATCATAAAGTGGTCATGAACATTGAAAAATGCCACCAGGATGGCATTGGCAACCCAGTAGCGGGAGCTCCATGCCAGAAAGGTTGTAAAACCTGCTTTTAGCCAGAACTTTTTTCCTTTAGTTCTGAAATGGTGTGAACTTGCTATTATATCATCCCCGGCACTTATGGATTGTTCCTTCCATTTTCTTAGGAATTTAAGCCTGAAAATCCTGACCACCAGAGATTTTAGTCCGGCCGGATTGATAAATATACCGTAACCTACCACCAGAACCCAGACCAACTTTATTGAATAACCAATGATAGCGAACAGGAAGAGTTCGTTTATAAACCATGGCCTGCCGGTCATAATGGAGTCATTCATAAAGAGGTTGTCTCCCTTAAGCATAATCAGCAGCAGAGGGAACATTACAACGAAGTACAGCTCATCCAGAAATGAGGTTGTCAGAACAACGGCCGCACTTCTGCCTACTGTTATTCCCTCCTTGTGAGTAAAAACAACGGCAACGGCTGTTCCCCCCACGGTTGAAGGGGAGATGGCGGAGGTAAACTCCCACAGCATGATCACCCTGAATGCCTGCCTCCATGTAAGATCATTGTCGGTAAGTATCCTGATGCGGATGATATATCCCAGATCACGGCCCAGCATGCAGCAAACGGCTATTCCCAGATAGAAAACGGTTCTCCAGTTAAAAGTCAGGACGGAGAGCGTCTCGTTTTCAAATTTTCTGAGAATAAACCATAGCACAAGGATAGTACCGATAAGAACAGGCAGTATTATGTTCCTCGGCCTGATCCTTTTTGCTACATCTTTATTTCTCATAGCCATACGAAAGGGTTATTCAGTTGTATTCTATGGGATTTTCTCCCTATTTTTCATGTTGTTTGGTTATCTCCTCTTCCTTTTTCTTTTCAATAAATGTACGGCCGGTACTGATCCACTCTTCCGCCTCTTTGCCCTTCAGGTGGTGGTCAAAGAAATGGTGTACCCTGTGGGCATAATCCTTCATATTTTCCTCAATACGCAGGCTATGGTTCTCTCCTTCATATACAAGCATGATAAACGGTTTCTCCATTCGTCTCATAGTGGTGAACATCTCAATGCCCTGGTGCCAGTCAACCGCTCCGTCTTTAGTCCCGAATGCAATCATCAGGGGCGTTACTATCTTGTCTGCGTTAAACATAGGAGAGTTGGCAATATATTCATCCATAAGATTCCACCATGGTTCCCTCAGTCTTCCCTGTGATGTCTCAAAGATGTTCTGGTTTGGAGATCCTGAGTTCCAGTAGATCTCATTGTACATGCTTATCATGTTTATCAGTGGAGCGCCTGCAACCGCAGCGGAGAAGAGATCGGTTTTTGTGATAATGAAGCTTGTCTGGTATGCGCCCCAGCTGTGACCAACAAGACCAATCGCCTTCTCATCCACAATACCTCTTTTAATAATCTCTTCTACGGCCGGAATGACACAGTCTGCTGCTGATTCTCCCGGTTGATTTGTTTCATAGACAATATCAGGCTGGTAAACAAAGTATCCCCTGGCATTGTAATTAGTGGTATTATATCCGCTTGTCAGCGAAGGAGCTGTATAACTGTGCAGTCCGGCTGACCTTATCTCGTATATATAGACAATCATCGGGTATTTCTTTTCAGGATCATAGTTTGCCGGGTAATACAGGGCTCCCTGCAGCTTATCCCCTTTGCGGCTTGTGAAATCAACAAGTTCGCTTTTCCCCCAATAAAAATCACTCTGTTGAGGATTTGTAGCACTTACCTGTTCAGGGTTCCTGAACCTGTTGTCTGTCACAAATAGATCGGGGGAGTTATCAAAGGCCTCTTTCCTGAAGGCAAAGACATCGCTCTTTTCAGCCTTTGAAAGTGATGATATTGCCATATCTTCAAACAGTAGTTCCTCGTATTTACCTTTAGGTGACAGCCTGGCGTATCCGCTCTTCTTGGTTTTGTCTCCTCTCATTGAGATATAAAGATCCTCATCCGGTTTAAAAAAGTTATCTTCCCGGCTGAGACGTACACTCCTGTAAATTACCTCCTTTTCCCTTCCCTCTGTTAGCTTAACCACTGATCCTCCTGCTGATGGCACTTTCCATATATCATATTCATCGTATACCAGCAGGTGGGTGTCATCGCTATACCACCCTCCTGTTCCGAACGGGGGCTTTATATCTTTTGGGCTGTCATCACGTACATTCCACAGTTCGGCAGGAATATCAGCCGTCAGGTTCCGATGCTGTGAGGCTGCAATATCGTATATAAACCAGTTTTTATCCTTAAAGTATAGAATGTACTTCCCGTCGGGTGAGGAGCCCGACAGAGATGTAAAGTTCTTTATTATCTCTTTGCTTTCGCCTGTGGCGGAGTTAACAATATAATGGTCGTAGCGGGGCATTCTGAATGCCGGCTTGTAGGGCTCATCGGTCCGGATAACCACATGTTTTCCATCCGATGTGATGTTGCCCTCCCTGAATTTTGAGTCAGTGATGCGGTTCACCTTTCCGCTGTTCATGTTCCAGGCGAACAGGTAGGTAAACTCTTTGGCGCCCTGATTGTATTCAACTTCCTGTCTGGGCTGGATAGGGTCATCTTTCCAGTGCCATATATCTACCCCCGGCAATTTGGTTTTTCCGTTCTTTTTTGTTTCAGGTTTCAGAGTCCAGTCATAACCGCCAAAATATAGAATTGACAAATCTTTGGAATAGCGTGGAGTGTATGTCTCCCTGATCCTCATATCTTCCGGGAGAACGTCCTGTTTTACTGGATGAAGGCTGTTTATCATGAGGTTACTACCGATTCCAGTAACAGCATAAAGTATATGGTTGGTTTCAATATACCCTGTATCGCTTATCTCTTTAAGGAAAGAAAGAGCTTTACCCTCTTTTTCCCATGAGAGCCTTGCATAACCTGTTGTATCGCTGTCAAGGATAGTAATGTTGTAATTGTCAAGGCTGAATAGCTCAACGCCGTTTCCCCTGTTGCCAGGAGCACTTATTATATATGCGAGTAAATCTCCCTGTTTGTTGAGAGAATACTGAAGTACATTTCCTATGTTCTTCAAAGTGCCCTGCGATAGGCTTAACAGTGTAATATCGTATGTTTTTTTCTCTTTATCGGTATAACCCTCCAGAATGAGGTGGCCCGATCCTTTTGTAAATGAGAAATTACGCACTTCGCTGAATTCTCTTTTATCACCTGACTCCAGGTTTACCAGCATAAGGTCGTTCTTTACCTCTTTTTTCTGTTCAGTTGCCTTCTCCCGTTCATTTTTGCTGAGGTTTTTAATGCCGGCCATCCATTTTGAATCATCCGAGAATGACCACCTTCCTATAAGGGGATATCTATATTCCAGTTCATCGGTGAGCCTCTGAACATAAAGTGTGTCATCACCATCAATTAGCGATACCTGCCATCCCAGCCAGTCTCCCTGCTCACTGAGTGAAAATGATCTCAGTATCTGCCATGAGGCATAGTCATCTTTTGTAAGCTCCTTTTTCTGTCCATAGGATGCCGTCTGAGGCAAAAGCAGGGCAATCAGTGTCAGGATAATAATTTGTTTCATTATAAGTAAATTACAAGATTTGGAAAAGGGTGATGTAAGGCTTATTTGTCATGGCTGTTACTTATCTGATCTGTTTACGGAAATAATCTTTTAATGGCCGGATTCTCCTGTGGAGTGCCAGCACCCAAATATAGCAAAATGATTTGGAGGGTGAAGAGCGGTGATGTTATCTTATTTTAGTCTGGATTATAAAGGGGAAAGGATTAAGGCATAATTTTTGATGTAATTATGTTGGTATTATCGAGTGAAGTTCTTTTGAATACTGAATAATGAAAAAGCAAAAACCCCCTTGCGGGGGTCAATGTTTTTTCCGGCTTGTGGAGATAAGGGGAGTCGAACCCCTGACCTCGTGACTGCCAGTCACGCGCTCTAGCCAACTGAGCTATATCCCCGGGGCTGTGCAAAAATAGTTAATTTTTGTAATCTGCAAAAATTGTTTTGCTTTACAGAGATTTTTTCCGGGATAGTTATAGAGCTGTTCCGAGGAGCCAATTTGAAAAATGTTTTAAAATAGGGATCAATTTTCACTGAAACTTGACTTTATCTCAATTTATCCTTATTTTTAGAGCCGAAAAATCTTGAATCATGGAAATTAAGAAAAACGAAAATGTAGATCTCGAAAAGCGAAAAGGCATCTTTTTTCAGCTTGGACTCGTGATAGTTCTTGCACTGTGCCTTATTGCATTCGAATGGACATCCGGTCAAAAAGGACCCAATGAATTTGCTGATCTCGGCGAAGAAGCTCTTGAAGAGGAGCTGATACCGATAACTGAAATGCCTGAACAGCAGCCTGAGATTCCACCAGAAGTCCCAAAGGTTACTGAACTTTTTGAAATTGTTGAGGATGATGTAACCATTGAGAATGAGATCATCTTTGCCGATGATGAAACCAGCTTTGACGACGAGGTTCAGATGTATGATTTTACGATTTCCGAGGAAGAAGAGGCCGAGGAGGAGGAAATCTTTATCGTTGTTGAAGATATGCCAACCTTCAGGGGAGGTGATGTTAACAAATTCCGCGAATGGGTACAGCAGAGGGTTAAATATCCGCAGATTGCTGCTGAGAACGGCATTCAGGGGAAAGTATATCTTATGTTTGTTGTTGAGCCCGACGGATCTGTCAGTAATGTAAGTATTATGAGGGGAGTGGATCCGGCGCTTGATAATGAAGCAATTAAAGTGGTACAGAGTTCGCCCAAATGGGCCCCTGGTAAGCAGCGAGGAGCACCAGTACGTGTAAGGTTCTCAATTACAGTTAATTTCCAGTTGCAGTAACTGATATCCAGAGATATTTGAGCCGTCATGTTTTTACATGACGGTTTTTTTTGTCATCTGTTTCATCCAGCCTGTAATATATTTGTTTATTTTCGCTTCCGGGAATGATCATAATTTCCCTGATCAGAAGGGGAGGGTGGCATTCTGAAAAATTTAAATTGTTGTGATAAATAAATAACCGGTATTATGAAAAAGATTTTACTCCTTGTTATTTCAGCTACCCTGATTTTTGCTGGCTGTGGTTCTCCTAAGAAGCAGATGGAATCAGGCAATTATGAGGCAGCAATAATTAAGGCTGTTGATAAACTGCGAAAGGATCGGGATGATGTTAAAACTATCGATGTCCTTGACAGCTCTTACAGGATAGCTCTTGAACAGGATAATGAGAGAATCCGTTTTCTTAAAATGGAGAATAAGCCCGATAACTGGGATGAGATATTCCTTGTGTATAAGAAATTGAATGATCGGCAGACTCTTGTCCGGACAGTTCTGCCACTTCAGAGCGGAAGTAAAACAGTTGATTTCCCCTATGTCGACTATATGGAGGAGATGATTACTGCCAAGAAACGGGCTGCTGATTACTACTACGCTCATGGTCAGACACTACTCGACTCAAGAACGCGGGAGGGATATCGCCAGGCATATTATGAATTTGTACGGGCAAAAGAGTATGTCGGGGACTATGAAAATATTGATAATCTTATTTATGAGACCCGAATGATGGGTATAAGTCGGGTCCTTGTCCGGATAGCCAATAATTCACATATCAATTTTCCGCCTGAGTTTGAGGCTGACCTTCTTGCACTGAATCTGCCGCGGCTGAACAGTGAATGGGTAGAGTATCATTCAGTAGTGGTTGATGAGGATATTAATTTTGATTATGTGGTAAGTGTAAATATCAGGCAGATCGGAGTTTCTCCCGATAATACCTTTCAGCGCGACACCCTGATAAAAAGTGAAATTGAGGATGGAACTCAGTATGTTCTCGATTCCAAGGGGAATGTGATGAAAGATACTCTTGGAAATGATATTAAAGTGGCCAAGTACCGGGCGGTACAGTGTGCCCTTATTGAATCGGTACAGACAAAGGAGTGCAGGATTGATGGTGATGTTGAGATAATGGCTGTTAATCCGGCCCAGGTATTTAAAAAGGATCCTTTAACAGCACACTCTTATTTTGAGCATATATCTGCACGGGCGATTGGAGATATTGAAGCTCTCACTCCTGCGCAGAAAGCTACTACGAACAGTCAGCCTGCTCCTTTTCCTTCTGATCTGGAGATGGTGATAAGGTGTACTGAAGCGCTTAAAGCAGGCATTCGGACTGCGATGGAACAAAACAGGAGGTTTATTCAATAGTGGGGAAAGGCATTGGGTGTAGAGAAAAATGCCCGAAAGAGATATTAAGGATCCCTGCCGTCAGGCGGGGATTCCTTTTTGTAATAATATACTTTGATTCCCTAATTTAATACCTTTGCCGCATAAAAGAATATTCTGTTAATGGGAAAAATGATAGATACGGCCCGCCAGGCCGAAACCGCAGTACTGGTCGGAATAATTGGCCCCGGCCAGAATGAGCAGGAGGTGAAGGATTACCTTGATGAGCTTGCATTTCTGGCAGAGACAGCAGGAGCTATAGCACTCTCAAGGTTTGTTCAGAAGCTTTCAAAGCCTGACCCGCGTACATTTATCGGAAGCGGAAAGATTGATCAGGTGGCTCAATACATTCATGAAAATGAGGTTGACCTGGCAATATTTGACGATGAGCTTTCACCCGGGCAGCTTCGCAATATTGAGAAGATTCTCGGATGCAGGGTACTTGACCGGACCAATCTTATACTGGATATATTTGCAGGCAGGGCTCAGACAGCACATGCAAGGGTTCAGGTAGAGCTTGCACAATACCAGTACCTGCTTCCCCGCTTAACGCGTATGTGGACCCATCTTGAAAGACAACGCGGTGGAATAGGTTTGCGTGGACCCGGTGAAACCGAGATAGAAACTGACAGGCGGATTATCAGGGATAAGATTGCCAGACTGAAAACGCAGCTTGAGAAGATAGACCGTCAGATGGTTACCCAGAGAAAGAACAGGGATCAGATGATCCAGGTTGCTCTGGTAGGTTATACGAATGTGGGAAAATCAACCCTTATGAATCTGATCAGTAAATCGGATCTTTTTGCTGAGAACAGGCTCTTTGCTACCCTTGATACCACCGTAAGAAAGGTTGTAATTGATAATCTTCCTTTTCTTCTCTCTGATACTGTCGGATTTATAAGGAAATTGCCGCATACACTTGTTGAGTCGTTTAAATCGACTCTGGATGAGGTAAGGGAGGCTGATATTCTCTGTCACGTGATTGATATCAGCCATTCAGGATTTGAGGAGCAGATATCAATAGTCAATGAGACCCTCAGGGAGATAGGCGCCGGCGATAAGAGAGTACTGATGATCTTTAACAAGATAGATGCATTCACCTATACACGGAAGGATGAAGATGATCTTTCTCCCGTAATGAGGGAAAATTATTCGCTGGAAGAGCTGAAGCATAGCTGGATGGCCACAACTGGTGATTCACCGGTAATCTTTATCTCTGCCCGTGAGAAGAGTAATATTGATGAGCTGCGTGAACTTCTTTACCGTGAGGTAAAGACCCTCCATGAGCAGCGGTATCCCTATAACAGATTTTTATACTGACCCGACTTCCGCTATACGGCCCTGGTGGGGTACACTGACCTAATACTGCCGCTTACGGGATCTGGTGGGGTACACTGACCTAATACTGCCGCTTAAGGGTTCTGCCGGTATTTTAGCATGCCGGCAAGGTATTCAGCTATCTGAATTGCATTGGTTGCGGCCCCCTTACGCAGGTTGTCAGATACAATCCATAAATTAAGGCTCTTTTCAGCCGAATAATCCCTTCTGATCCTTCCAACAAAAACTTCATCTCGTCCTTTTGCGGTGACAGGCATAGGGTATAAAGATTCAGAAGGATTATCCAGAACAATTATACCGGGGAAAGAGTCAAGGAGGGCTCTCACATCATCAATCTCAAAGTCATCTTTAAAAGCGATGGTTGCCGATTCTGAATGTCCGCCCGTTACCGGAACCCTTACTGCCGTAGCTGTTACCTTAAGGTCAGGGACACCAAGTATCTTGCGTGTTTCATTTACCAGCTTCATCTCCTCCTTTGTATACCCGTTTTCAACGAAGATATCACACTGAGGCAGACAGTTGTTGAAAATTGCGTGGGGATAGGCCTGCTCACCCTCAATCCCCATTGATTCGTTTTCCAGTTGCTTTACTGCCTTTACGCCTGTGCCGGTAACCGACTGGTAGGTTGATACTATTACCCTCTCTGCTGTATACCTCCGGTGAAGAGGAGCCAGTGCCATCAGTAACTGTATTGTTGAGCAGTTAGGGTTGGCAATGATGTGATCCTTTCCGGTCAGGATACTGCCGTTTACTTCAGGTATCACCAGGGGTATTTCCGGCTCCATTCTCCATGCTGAGGAGTTGTCAATAACAACAGATCCCGCCTCTGCAAACCGTGGAGCCCATTCCAGCGCCACCGATCCCCCGGCTGAAAAAATGGCAAAGTCGGGAGCTGCCTTCACTGCTTCCTCCATGCTGCGTACAGTTACCTCACTTCCACTGAACAGAACTGTTCTTCCCACCGATCGGGATGACGCAACAGGGATAAGTTCCTTTACAGGGAATTTACGCTCTTCAAGTACCCTCAGCATCGTCTGACCAACCAGGCCAGTAGCACCAATAACCGCAACCTTCATAGAAATCTTCTTTTGGTTTTTATGAAATTATTTAAGAAATTTATTATCGGAATAAAAATTGTGTCAAAGATAAAACATTTGCAGAAGCCTGCTCCTGCTTCGCTGCATGAAAATTTTATTATTCATACTTGCACTGCTGCCACTGTCACTTAAGGGTCAGTTGTTTTATGATTTTGAGGCCGTGACTACTGAAGGCTGGATTTTTAATAATCCCGGAAGATGGGAATGTTCGGATGATCAGCCTCTTTCAGGGGAACGGTCACTTCACCACATATATGATAATATTGAATCAGGTGTGGATATTGCTGCCCTTCCTGTTGATGAACTTCAGGCCTCACTTGGAGATGTTATCTGGAGGTTTACCATCCGTCACGGTTCTGATCCCTCATCGTCAAATAACTGGGGCCTTTTCCTTGCCGCGGATGCAGGTGTTGATCACCTCTGTCCGGGAGAGGAAGTATCCGGGTTTGTGGCAGGAGTAAACATGGCAGGGTATGATGATACCCTCAGGATATGGAAGTGTGACAGTGGAGTCCTGAGCCCGGTAATTACAACAGGCATCAACTGGCAGACAGATATAGGTTCTGAAGGGGTTGCCTCCATTGTTATAACCCGATCGCCGGAAGGTCTCTGGGAGATATGGGTTGGAATTGATGGGGAGGATCCTCTTCATGCCGGCAGCGGAGAGTGCTATGAGTGGTTTGATGTCTCCCTTCTGGGGATCTGTTACAGATATACATCAACCCGTGACAGACTTCTGTGGCTTGACAATCTATCTGTTGAAGGAGTATTTATCACTGACTCTTATCCTCCTGTGTTGAGAGATGCCTGGTTTGAATCCGGGGTATCGCTGGTGATTGTAACAGATGAGCCGCTCTCATCAGGTTCACTGCAGCCTGCTAATTTTATGATGGGTGATCCGGGGGTACACCCTGTAGAGGTATCAGCAGCAGGTACTGTTACCCGACTCTTATTCAGTGGGCCTTTTGAAAACAGGGTGTCTCATTATCTGGTTATAGGGTCCCTGTGTGACGGAAAAGGTAATTGCTCCGGAGAGGTTGATACTGTCATTACGCTCTCTATTCCGGAATGGGGTGACCTGGTAATTACCGAGTTAATGCCTGATCCTGATCCTGCGGTGGATCTGCCACCATGCGAATATATTGAGATTTTCAACAGAAGTGATTTGCGTTTCAGGCATCTTCAGCTTTCTCTTACCGCAGGATCGGGAGTTACATCAGTTACTGTGGACAGATTTGGTCCCGGAGAGTATCTTTTGATCACTGGCAGCAATTGCCAGTGGGATGATACAAGTGGTATAAGGGTGACAGATGTGACATTTCAGGGAACACTTGTGAACAGCGGGACAACAGTTATACTTTCTGATGCCGATGGCAATACCCTTCACGGACTTGTATACGATAGCGGATGGTTTAATGATAAGCTCAAGTCGGAGGGAGGATGGTCACTTGAAATGAAGGATTATGATTATCCCTTTCAGGACAGGATTAACTGGTCATATTCAGTTTCTCCGCGCGGAGGAACCCCGGGGATGCCCAATTCAGTACAATCACACAATCCTGATAATGTTCAGCCATGGCCTGAGGCGTTATATGCACTGTCTGATACAGCTCTTTCAATTCTGTTTTCTGAGCCGGTTAATGCAGGGGTTACGGAGGCCCGTGACTGGGAACTGGTAACTGCGATTACGGGCAGTCCAAAGAAAAATTCATCCCGACCATATAATGGGAAAAAAAAATCAGGGGGTCAGAAGGGTCGTATTACCGCCGTTTCTGAAGCAGATAGACTGAGGAGGGAATTTATTCTCTCCTGCAATCCTCCACTGGAGCCTGGTGTGCTATTCGTATTGACCATTCCTGAGACTGTTTCAGATTATGGCGGCAACACCCTTGAGAGAAACAGCGCAGGCACAGGAATTGCTTCTCTCCCTGATTGGGGAGATATAGTAGTGAATGAGATACTTTTTGATCCGTTACCCGGAGAGGCGGAGTATATTGAGTTCTTCAACAATTCAAACCTGGTGGTTGATCCGGCAGCATTTTTTGTATCATCATTAAATGAGCAGAGCGGTGATACCGGAAAACCCGCATGGCTCTCCTTAATTCACCGTTCACTGATGCCGGGTGATTATTTTGTCATTACCACAGGCAGGGAGAGTGTGTTGCGCTGTTTTCCTGAGTCAGGAAGGATGGCTATTTATGAAACAGCGGTACTGCCATCGCTGCCCGATGGTGGCGGACAACTGCTCCTTTTTACACAGAGCTGTACGCTTGTAGACAAGGTAAGGTATAATGCTCTTATGCATTCCGATATCCTATCTGGTGTGACAGGTATCTCTCTGGAAAAAATTTATCCGTCTGCTCCTTCCCTGGAGTTATCTTCATGGCATTCTGCCGCTGGCACTTCAGGCTGGGGAACACCAGGTATTATTAATTCTGTTTTTATCGATAATCATGGATCAGGAGGGGAGATCAGTTTGTCATCAACCAGAATATCACCAGATAATGATGGATTCGAGGATATTCTGCAGATAACAGTTGAAACAGAGTTGACGGAGGTAGTAATATCCGGCACCATTTTCAGCGACAGAGGTCTGCCTGTAAGGCATCTGGCACAAAACCTTACCGGATCAGGAAGGGATATCTTTTATTGGGATGGCAAAGACGATAGCGGTTTAACGGTAAGCAGGGGACTCTATATACTTTTTTTTCACCTTACAGGAATAGATGGTAAAACTATGCATTTCAGAAAGGTATGTGCCGTAATCAGATAGAATGGTATTCACAGAGGTTGATCGGATCATGGTATAACGCCTTCTCCCGCGGGCATCAGGGAAAAGTAGCAGGCACCATTCTATGTTAATTCTCTTTTGCCGGAACCCTGAGGGCAAAGATAATCGCACCGAAACCAAGTATTGCCGCAATTGCAAAGGTCTTTTCCATCCCTATACTGTCAGACATGGCGCCAACCCCCAGAGTCATAACGGAGTTGATAAAGAAGTTGATCATCATGTATACTCCGTTTACGAAAGGCAGATGAGCTGTTTTCAGATCATGGATTACAGCAAGGTTTACCGATTGCGGTGCAATAAGAAAAAATCCCATGGCAATAAGAAGTATAAAACTTATTACCCCGCTGCTTTTAAGGAAGAGAAGCAGGAGAATGGGGGTGACTATTACAACAATAACAAGAGTGGTGCGTCTGCCTATCCTGTCTGACAGGGTGCCTGAATAAAATGTTCCGGCGGCACCTGCGAGCTGAAGGGCTGCAAGAGATACTCCTGCCATCCAGAGCTCTGATCCTTTTCCTGTAAGATATACCGGGAGATAAAGGGTAAGTGAGGATTTCATTGCTCCCATAAAGAATGTTATTCCGGCCAGACTAATAAATACAGGAAGAAATTTTATAAAGAGTCCGGGGTAGTTAATTTTAACGCCATCTCTTCTGATCTCATCCTGTATAGGAGTGTGCCGGAGCTTGATCCAAAGTACAAATGACGCTGCCAGTCCGAACGGAATCATCTTGAGAGTACCTTTTAATCCCCATATCTCTGCTGCCGCTACTATTACCAGCGGACCCACTGTGCGAGCCAGCTCTCCTCCCAGCATAAAAAAACTCATTCCCATTCCGGTACGGTCACCACTGATCTTTTTTACTATTACAGGCGCCGGCACATGGAACATGGTTGATGCAATTCCACTTACAAAGATCAGTACCACCAGGGCACTGTATGTTGGTGCTATCCCTGTCAGTCCCATTGCCACGGTAGTAATGGCGGGTGCAAAGATCACGAAATATCTGACCTTAACCCTTTCAGCCATAATACCGATCAGGGGATTGAAAAGAGAGGGAACACGCTGCACAACAGCCAGAAGGCCAGATAGCGTGAGGGAAAGGTTATGGCGGGCAATGAAGAGTGGCAGCAGCGGGGCAAGAAAAGAGGTGTAGATATCATGCAGCAGGTGCGTTAGCGATATCAGTACTACATTGCCGGTCTGGAATCCGGTTTCATCACTCTTCTTATCAACAGGTTTATTCATCCGGTGGTTCGGTTTCATTACTCTTCTTATCAACAGGTTTACCCATCCGGTGGTTCGGAATCACTTTTCCTGTCAACAGGTTTATTTCTCCGGGAATATGGTTTTTAGCGTAATATTAATATTAACTGAGGTTTGACCGGGGGATGCTAAATCCTGTTAATAAGGCTGGTCATAATTGTTGTCATCCTGGATTCACTTTTTGCCGCTGCTTTTTGAACAATCTCATGGGTGACATACTCTATCTTTCCTTCCACACCAAGGTCACTTATTATACTGACCGCGAAACATGATAGCCCCATGTGTCTGGCAGCAATTACCTCGGGAACGGTTGACATGCCAACAGCATCGGCCCCGATAATCCTAAAATATTTGTATTCAGCAGGTGTTTCAAAGGTAGGTCCCGATGTAGCCAGATAAACACCCTTCACGATTCTTATGCCGTTTTGACCGGCAACCTCTTCTGCAATTCTGATAAGTTCAGGGTCATAAGGCTCGCTCATATCCGGAAATCTGGCTCCTATATTGTTGTCATTTGAACCTATAAGCGGATTGGGCATGGTATTGATATGATCTGTTATAAACATTATATCTCCGATCTGATGTTCCGGATTAACGCCCCCTGCAGCATTGGAAAGAAACAGATATTTAATCCCCAGGAACTTCATTACCCTTACCGGGAATATAATGCTTTCCATTGGATAACCTTCATAGAAGTGGAATCTGCCCTGCATTGCCACTACATTTTTGTTTCCAAACCTTCCGTATATTAGCTTTCCGGCATGACCTTCAACCGTTGAAACAGGAAAATTCGGAATATCTGAATATAATATCTCCATCTTATCCTCAATATGATCAACCAGGCCACCCAGTCCTGTCCCCAGCACTATGCCGGCATAGGGATCCCTTACTCCTCTCTCTTTAAGAAATTTTACGGTTTGTTCGATTTTTTTCAACATACTCTCTTATATAGTTATCAAATTCTTTCTTTTCTCCCTCCTGCAAGCTTATTGTGATGGGAAGATAATAAAAGTTATCGTCAAAATGGTTTCTGAGGCCGGCTATCAGCCGGAGCCTGACAGAGTCTTTCTCAGTGGTTATTATACAACGGTTGGCGGGGTTAAGCTTTGAAAGGGCCTCCCTTATCCTTATAATGTCACTCTCTGAGTAACTGTGATGATCCCTGAATGAGATATGAGTAACATCAGGGGAGAAGTTTTTAAGATATTCCAGGATAGCATCCGGATTTGCTATTCCTGTCACCAGCAGTATTTCACTCTGCATATCCCTTATATCATCAAGAGATAATAATGATTCATCACAGGTGTGTATATTGTAAAGTGAACCATATTTAACTGAGGTAAACCAGAGATTTTGGTGGCTCAGCAGACTGAGTTCCCGAACAATTATTCTTTTATCCATTGGTGTTGTAGTTGCCGGGGTAGATGAGATCAGAATAATATCAGCCCTGCGGCTACCCGAAGCGGGTTCCCTCAGGCGGCCTGCCGGCAATAATCTGTCACGGGTATAGAGGCGGTTAAAAGGAGTAATCAGTATTGAAAGCCCGGGAGTGACCCATCTGTGCTGAAATGCGTCATCAAGGATGATCACCTCGGTTTCGGGGGCTCTCTTTATTATCTCATTTATACCGTTAACCCTGCTGGCATCTACAGCTACAGTTATCCCGGAAAATTTTTTCATTATCTGGGCCGGTTCATCCCCAATGGTTTCGGCATTGTCCCTGCTGTCTGCCAGAATGAACCCTTTGGTTCTTCTTTTGTATCCACGGCTGAGTACAGCGATTCTGAAGTAAGGGAGAAGCAGGTTGATAATATATTCTGTGTGGGGCGTTTTACCTGTTCCTCCGACACTCAGGTTGCCAATGGATATTACAGGCACTCTGAATTCCCCTGAAGGAAGAATTCCCCTGTCAAAAAGAAAGTTTCTTATCCATACCGCTGCACCATAGATCAGTGAGAGCGGAAACAATGCTATTTCATAAATTTTCCGGATCATCAATTATCGCAGGATCAGAAAATAGGGTAGTCGTGCCTGGATTCCGGTGAGAGAGCGCAATTCATTAATATCTTTCCAGTAGATTGCATTGACACCCAGTTCACGTTCTATAACAGATGTTTTTATCTCTCCGCTCAGACTTTTAAGCAGTTTTGTATAGGGGTCTTCCTCCTCAGGCAGTTCAGTTATGCGGTAACTCTCTAACCCAGCAAGGGAAGCTGCTTCAGCAATTGCATCATCCAGCCCTCCTATTTTGTCAATAAGACCGTTTGCAAGCGCATCGTCACCGTAAAAGACATGACCTTCACCCATTGCATCAACCTCCTCAAGCGAGATATCACGTCCGACTGAAACGCGGCTGATAAAATCATTATACCCCCGGTCAATATTTTGCTGCATTATTACCTCTTCATTGTTGTCCATAGGTCTGATAAGGGAGGGAGAGTCGGCATACCTGTTTGTCTTGACCGATTCGGTAGTAATACCCAGTTTATTTTCAAGCAATGCCCCTGCCTGAGGAAAACGAGCGTAGATGCCTATTGAACCTGTAAGAGTTGATGACTGGGCATATATGACTGTTGCCGGAGCTGAGATATAGTATCCTCCTGAGGCTGCATAGTTACTCATTGAAACAACAACCGGAATTTTTTCGGCTGTCAGTGCTACCTCTCTCCAGATAAGGTCAGAGGCCATAGCATTTCCCCCGGGGGAATTAACCCTTAGTACAACAGCATCATATTTATCATTCTCCCTTATAGTGCGGAAAAGTTTGGCATAGGAGTCGCCACCGATATTGGTTGATGAACCTTTCCCCATTACAATACTACCTTCCGCATAGACAACGGCAACACGGCCTTTATGTTCAGTTTTATCCGGCACAGAGGCATTTTTATAACTTGTCATGCTTACCATTTCCGGTTTTGCCCCTGTAATGGTCTCCAGTTCCTCAAGCAGTTGATCACGATAAATCTTTCCTTCAATCATACCCAGATCGATTGCCTTCTGTGTGTCGTAAGCAAGAAGGCTGTCTGCAATAAGGTTAAGTTGATCAATACTGATACCTCTTGATTCGGAAATATCACTTAACATTGTTTCCCAGATGCCGCCTGTAAATCTCTCTATCTGCGACCTGTTCTCAGGACTTAGTGAACGGTTCATATAGGGTTCAACGGCTCCTTTAAATTTGCCGTGTCGTATCACCTGAACCTCAACGCCAATCTTTTCCAGAGCTCCGGTGTAAAACATTATATCGCTGGAGATTCCTTTGAACTCGACCATTGCGACCGGACTGATCCATATCTTTTCTGCTGCAGTGGATATATGGTATGCTTCCTGCGTAAGGATATAATCAGTATAGGAAATTACAAACTTTCCTGATTCCCTGAACTTTAAAATGGCATTCCGTATTTCAGAGGCCTTGCCATATCCGTTAATCATAGGTCCGTTTTCTATAAGGACACCTTTTATACGGTTGTCACGTGATGCCTTTTCAAGGTTACCAAGGATGTCATTTATCCCGGCTGCCGGTTTAAAGCTCATCTCAATGGGATCAAATGAACTGAACGGATCACTGCTGCCCCTCTCAGGTATTATGGCGCCTGTATTAAGTACCAGTATCGAATTGTCATCAATGGATACCGGTTTGTCTGAGGATGCAATCATGGCTCCAAGAGTAACAATCATAATCACAGTAAACAGGATGGAGGTAACAATAATACCGGTAATTGTAGCAAGTGTGTATTTGAGAAAGCTTTTCATAATAGTCTGAATAACAGGGTTTATTTAAGAATGGAAACATGCCGTTTATTGCCGTGTTTTAGCGTGTAAATATATTAAAAAACAACCATAATGGCCGGAGGTTCAGCAGATATTAATATATTTACCATCATCACAAATGCGCTGCTGTGGCTATAGCTTATATTGGAATAGGAACAAATCTGGGCGACCGGCACCATAATATTGAAAGGGCTGTTGATCTGTTATCGTCTGACAGAATAGTTGTAAAATCGTTATCAGGTGTTTATGAGACTGATCCCTGGGGCTTTGATTCTGAAAACCGGTTTCTCAATATGGCTGCCTGCCTTGAAACGGATATTTCACCTGAAGGGCTCTTGCAATATCTCTTTTCGGTAGAGAACCTGATGGGACGTGTTCGGAAAGGGAAAGGATACAGCTCCAGGATTATTGACCTTGACCTGCTTTTTTTTGATAATCTGGTGCTGGAATCCCCGCTGCTCACACTGCCGCATCCGTTGCTTCATAAAAGGTATTTTGTTCTTAAGCCTCTGAGTGATATTGCCCCCACACTTAAGCACCCGCTTCTTGGCCTTACGGTGGTTGAGATGCTTCAAGGGATTAAGACTTGAAGCGTAATAAAGTTAACAGTGTTCCTTAAAACATTTCAGAGGCTGCCGCTGTCAGCGAAGCTGTAATATCCTGAATCTGTAACAATAATATGATCAAGCAGGGTTATATCAAAAAATGCAGTTGCCTCCTTGATCTTGCCTGTTATGCGGATATCTGCCTCACTGGGTTCCCGGTTACCTGAAGGATGGTTATGGCAAACCACTATTGATGATGAGAGAAGTTCGATTGCTGTTTTCATTATCAGCCTGACATCGGTTATTGTTCCGCTGATACCTCCCTGGCTGATTCTCTGTCTGCTGACAATCTTGTTTGAGCGGTTCAGGTAGAGTACCCAGAACTCCTCATGGCTCAGGTCAGAAAGGAGGGAATGAAATATCTCATAGACATCACTGCTCGATCTGACTTTCTTCTCCTGCACAATATCCGCAGCCTTGCGTCTGCGACCCAGCTCAAGGGCAGCCATTATGTTTACTGCTTTTGCAATTCCTACTCCCTTAAGTCTGACCAGGTCACGGTGGTCAAGTTTTCCCAGTTTGTTCAGGTTATTTCCGGCCATATTCAGGATATTCCTGGCAAGGTCAACGGCCGAAAGATCGCTATTGCCTGATCCAAGCAGGATGGCAATAAGTTCGGCATCTGAAAGGGTAGATATTCCTTTATAAAGGAGTTTTTCCCGGGGGCGATCCTCAACCGCCCAGTTCTTTATACTGAGGTTCATGCCTGTGAAGGTGTTGGTTACAGCTCTGTTAGCATTATTATTCCTTCAACAAGTTATAAAAAAAAGGTGATGCATAGCACCACCTTTTAAGTATTTTAACTCTCTTTTTTTTACAGGCTGCTTACATGCCTGGTAAGAGATGATTTAAGGTTTGAAGCCTTATTGGAATGTATAACTTTCTTCTTTGCCAGCTTGTCAAGCAGGGAAGATACACGGGGAAGAAGTTCTGTGGCCTCTTCTTTGGCTGTTGTGCTACGCAATTGCCTGACAGCATTACGCATAGTCCTTGCATAATACCTGTTCTCCTGCTTTCTTGCCTCTGCCTGTCTTATTCTCTTAAGAGCTGATTTGTGATTTGCCATTTCTTCTTTCAATCAATTGTTTGCTGCCATGCGGCATTTTGTACTCCGTAGGGGAATCGAACCCCTGCTACCAGGATGAAAACCTGGCGTCCTAACCGCTAGACGAACGGAGCGTAATGTTGTTTTCAAATGCGGATGCAAAGAAAGCAACATTTTTTTTATTTCACAAAATATTAAGTAAAATATATTATGAAAAACTGCTCTTTTACTGCCCGGAGTATCAGAAAATATATCTGGCTGATATTCCTGAATTAATTCCGCCCCACCCTGTGTAACCTATCAGATTGACACTGGGCATAATGTCTATTGAAAGGTTCAGCGGAATATCATCAAATGTATATTCCAGCCCCAGTACAAAGTCGGCACCAATAACTCCGTTTCCCTCATACTCATTAAGGTAGGGGTTGTTGTCCCACACACCAATATGAGCTCCGAATCCCCAGTACCAGTTAAGTCCGGGATATTCGCCAGTCCAGTGTTCATTCTCAAATAATCCCGTGATAACAAAACCGTTGTGGCTGGTTGCCAGGATGCCCTCAAGGGCGTTGGTCTCATTAAGGAAGTGTTTTACGGTTATACCGTTTGATGGCCATCCAAGTCTCAGGCCCAGAGCTGTTTTGTAATCCTGTCCGTAAGAAGCCGCAGAAAGAGCTGCGATAATTCCCGTTATAAGCAATAATTTTTTCATTCGTTTAAAATTTTGTAATTATGTGATAATATGTTAATTAAAAATTTGAGAACGGATGGAACCGCTTCGCTCTCGCAAAATATTTTTTAAACATATTCTTTTGTGATATTTATGCTTAAAAAATATCATGCTCGTTTCATTCGTTTAAAATTTTATAACTACCTATATATGAATTTGTTAAAAATATTATAATGATTGTACCCGCTTTATTCTTGCAAGGCATTTTAAATCAGATCCTTTTTGGTTTTATAATTAAAAGAAATTATGCTCGTTTCGCTTTTGTTTAATACTATTTTATAAAGTTTCCTAAGTAAATGATCAGCTGTTTTATTTATTTCTTCTACAGGAGCGGTTTATTTTTGCAAAGGTTACATATCAGGCAATAGCAAAATCAAAGCAACCGGAATGCAAAAATAGATTTTTCTGGCGACCTGTGCAATGGAATAGCGATTACAGGAGCTCGAGACTTACTGCCATCACGGCCATTCCCGCGAGCAGGCCATAGATGGATAGATGGTGTTCCCCATATTCCCTGGCTGCCGGTAATAGTTCATCAAGAGAAATAAATACCATAATGCCGGCTACCGATGCAAAAAGAAGCCCGAACACCATATCATTCATAAAAGGCATAAGGATAAGGTATCCGATCAAGGCTCCCACCGGTTCTGATAGTCCGCTAAGGAAAGATAGCTTGAAGGCCTTTCTGCGGCTTCCTGTAGCAAAATATACCGGTACAGATACAGCAATTCCTTCTGGAATATTGTGTATGGCAATTGCAATGGCAATAGCAAGTCCAAGCTCCGGATCATCCAGTGCTGCCACAAATGTAGCCAGTCCTTCCGGAAAGTTATGGATACCTATGGCAAGCGCTGTCATAACTCCCATACGCATAAGCTTTGTCTGGGAGTCATTGTTTAATCCATTTTTATTCATATCCTCGATAAGCCTGACTTCATGCGGGTTTTCAACTTTGGGAATAAATACGTCAATCAGAGCAACAATCAATATCCCTCCAAAAAATGCTCCTACAGTGATCCATGATCCTGCCTTATCCCCGGCAACGGATACTATAGACTCTTTCGCCTTAAAGAATATCTCAACAAATGAAACATATATCATTACTCCGGCTGAAAAGCCCAGACTGACAGAAAGAAATTTTGTATTTGTTCTTTTGGTAAAGAAGGCAAGAGCACTGCCTATTCCGGTCGCAAGGCCTGCAAAGAGGGTCAGCAGAAAGGCATACAGAATGGCTGAAAATTCCATTTTGATTTTTTATTAAGGAATAAATATACTATGATATTACCTTCCCGGCAAAGGTTCTGATATCCATTCCGTCAAAATCACCTGAACTCATCATCAGAAAAACGGTTGACGGAGATTTTAAACCAGGAATCTCCTTCTCGAGTTCATTCCTGTCTGTGATCACCCTTATTGTGTCATCTCCGAATGCTTTTTTTATTACCTCCATGGATGGTATCTCCATTTTTTTGAGTGCAGCGGCATGTCTGTTAATATATATAATGGACCTATCTGCCTGTTGAAGCGTATTGCAGTATTCTGAGATAAAGCGGCTGTTAAGACTTGAATAGGTATGAAGTTCAAGAATTGCTACTATCCGGTGGCGCGGATACCTCTCCGCAACAGCCTCAACAGTAGCTTTTACCTTTGAGGGAGCATGAGCAAAATCGAGATACAGGGCTGAATCTTCACTCTCCTCAATAAGCTGGAGTCGCCGCGCTGCCCCCCTGAATCCCTTTATCGCATCATAGAATTGGTCTTCATTGACTCCTGCCGATAGGCAGACTGCCTTTGCAGCACTCAGATTCTGCATATTGTGTTCACCAAAGATCTTCAATGGAACTACCCGGTTCTCGGTTGCTGCAAAGAAACCCTTTCTGTTAATAAAGTACCCATGGATGCCATATGGTTTGCTTATCACATCACTGTTTGCCTTTCCTGCTATGCCTGCCGTTTCAGGATCGTTGCTGTACCAGATCAGTTCTCCTCCCTTTTCAATCATGCCTGCGAAAATCGCAAACTGCTCCCTGTAAATCTCCGGATCCGGGAACACATTGATATGATCCCATGCGATACCGTTAATAACGGCGATATGCGGCCTGTAGAGATGGAATTTTGGTCTGGGGTCCAGCGGGGAGGTCAGATATTCGTCACCTTCAAAGACAGCAATTTTTGATTTGTCAGAAAGGTGAACCATATCATCAAATCCCTCAACCTGTGAGCCTGCCATATAGTCGAATTCTAATCCGCAATATTTAAGAACATGCATTACCATAGCCGTTATGGTTGTTTTACCATGACTGCCTGCAATCACTATCCGCCTTTTATCCCGGGTCTGTTCATAAAGATACTCCGGAAAGGATAAAACAGGTACCCCAAGTTCGCGGGCTCTTAAAAGTTCAGGGTTATCCTTTCTGGCATGCATCCCCAGAATAACCCTGTCTGTATCAGGTGTAATCCGGTCAAGATACCAACCCTGATCATCGGGTAATAGTCCATGGGACTGAAGCCTTGAAAGTGCGGGATCAAAAATCTCATCATCAGATCCTGTAACTTTATAACCCTTTTTATGAAGCGCAATAGCCAGGTTATGCATTACAGCTCCTCCCACGGCAATAAAATGTACTCTCATCCTTTAAATTTTTTACAAAAATAGTATTTACCAATGGTATCCCAACCACCAGAGTTTGAAAAGGGGTGTAATTAAACAATTGAGGCCTGCAGGTGTTGATTAATTGGCTAATTTTGATCCCGGCAAAAGGGACATTAAGCAGAACAAATAGTGATAGGCCATGTTTCAATGTTAAAAGTGCATTTTAAAATTCATTATTTATGAAACTTTCATCTCTTCATATTTCTAATTTCAAGGTTGACGGTGGTGCTATGTTTGGCGTTATACCGAAAGCCTTGTGGGGAAGACGTTTTGCTTCCGATGAAAACAATATGATCAATATTGCACTTCGTTCGCTTATTATTGACACAGGAGACCGCGTTATACTGGTTGATAACGGCTATGGTGACAAGCAGGATGAAAGATTTTTCAGGCATGTTTATCTTAACGGGGGCGATGGACTTGCGGCCGGACTGTCAAAAGCCGGGTACAGTGCCGAAGATGTTACAGATGTGCTTCTGACACACCTTCATGCTGATCATTGCGGAGGGGGAGTAAAATGGAACAGTGACCGTACAGGCTATGAACTAACATTTCCTGAAGCTGATTATCTGGTTTCAAGGGAGCAGTGGGACTGGGCCCTTGCAGGAAATATAAGAGAAGCAGGCTCATATCCTGAAGAAAATCTTCTGCCCATGAGAGAGAGCGGAAAGTTGAAATTTGTGGGGGAGGGTGATCTTTTTCCGGGTATATCACTCAGGATGGTTAACGGGCACACTCCCGGACAGCTTATTCCGGTAGTTGATTATAATGGAACAATTATTGTTTTTGCTGCCGACCTGATTCCAACTGCAGCACATATACCGCTGATCTGGAATATGAGCTATGACCTCGACCAGCTTGCAACCATCAGGGAGAAGGAATCTCTTCTCAGAGAGGCACTGGATAACGGCTATGTGCTTTTTCTTGAGCACGATCTTAACATTGAGTGCTGCACATTGAAGGATACCCCCGGAGGAATACGCGAAGACCGCATTATCAGCCTGCAGGATTTATGAGGTAGCCTCTCCTGAATCACCTCCCTGGTTAACTCTCTTGTTACTGATGCCTTTTGAGTTCGGATTCCAACCGTCTACATTATCCTGAATGACATGCTGCTTCCTCAGCGCAATCGCTTCGATCACCCTATCTTCCATGGGTATCTTATGTCACCATGCTCTCCGGGTCAATCAGGTTTTGTGGGAATATAATTATTATTATATTTGAATAAATTAATGTAATTAGCATATATTCAGTACACTTAAAACCCACAAAACCCACAAACCCACAAACCCCACAAACCCACAAACCCACAAAGCCACAAAGCCACAAAGCCACAAACCCACAAAGCCACAAACCCACAAACCCACAAACCCACAAACCCCAGTGAATCTTAACCAATAAACTCAGGAAATATGAAACGTATGAAAAAAGGAGTAATCGGAATTTTTGTAACATTTGTAATGGTTGCGCTCGCTGCAGGCCTCTTTACAGGTTGTGATAAGGAGGAAGGAGTTGATTATACTTTCGTATTGCCTTCAGAGTACGCATCTGCGTTCAGCGAGGATGGCCTCCCGTCAGAATATACCACCCTGCCTGCAGGCAAAACAGTAAGGTTCTATATGCTGACGCAACAGAACTTTGAGTCATTTAATGAAAGTGCCTCAGGTATTTTTGATCCGGATATTACATTTACTGCAACCACTAAGGCCGGAGGCACTGAGGTTGATTATAAATTTTCTGAGGAGTATATCGGGCAGATAATCTTTCCGTTTGTTCTCGTTATTCTGGATGATGCTATGAGTTCATCGGATCTGTTCGGACTTACAAACAGGGAGATGTTTGATATTTCTGATGCTGAGGGCAAACTCGGGATCGGATTTATCAATTTTAGAGGAGAACCAATGCCGATGACTATTTTACTGGACGGAGGCTCGGTTGAATTATTTGTTGCCGACAGTTATCCCTTCTTCGCCAACCTGAGGTAGAACGAATCGGGTGAGGGAATCTCATTACAGTTCTGTTATATAAAAAATATCATGGCGGTCGAGGTTTTTCCAGTAGAGAATAGCCTTCTGCCTTACCAGTTCCCAGTAAATATTACTGTCGAGCCCATAGATAAAATTGATCTCACGCAGTTCCCTGCTCATCTCCTCTGCAATATCCTTTTTTAACTCTATTCTGATTTTCCTCTCTTTGTATCTGAACTCGGCGGCGGGCAGAGGGCTCGCATCCATGACCTCCAGCAGTCCGTGACCCGGAGTAGCACCGGTACTTACCTGCAGACCATCATTCATACAACTGAGGGGCGGTGTTGATGCTGCCATTGATACAACCTTCATCTCATCAACGCCGGTATGAAAATACTCCCTTGCTCTCACTCCCATTTTAACACCGGCTATTGCAAATATCCCCAGATGCCTGTGTAACTCGTTTGCAAGTATACCCGAAACAAATTCGTCTCTGCCGTGATTTTCAATAATATCCATAATATATGGCTGTATGTCAGGAAAATAGAATGAGGTGTCAGCCGGAAACTGCTTTACCACCTGGTTGCGGTTAACAGTTTCTCCGCGAAGGATGATCTCTATTTTCGCTGCGATGTTCTCTCTGTTGCCCGGCACCAGCCATTCACCCTCCGGAGTTGAAACGGATACAAACAGTTCCGGATAATGAAGGAGTACAGGTATCATATCATCCACTCCCCGGCGGATAAACGAGTGATCAGCCATTTCTCCGGGAGTGTTAAAAAGTGATGCCACCTTGTCTGCATACCTTGTTTTGACGTTTGAAAGGGCACTGATAAGTTCAGTATTGTACAGAGCCTCTTCCCCGGTATAGCCTACCCTTCTGAGAGGGACATGGCTGTCAGTTATAAAGGCTACTGATTCCGGATCAAGGGTGTAATTCATATCGTCAGGGGTCCCCATTTCTCCTATACTCCAGAATATTTCACTGAAGGAGAGGCCTGCCCTGATCATCTCAGAAGCACTGTTCAGTGATCCCAGTGCAACCAGTTTAACCGGTGATGTTTCACCCTCCATCTCTCTTTTAACGATCTCGATAAAGTTGCTGGTTAAAGGAGGAATGACATTTTCGCTCTCCGCCCACTTAAGATGCAGTGGCATTTGATAGTTGGCGCCTTTTATATTATAACTGATTGCTACAGGCAGTCCCTCATGGTGAAAGCTGTCAAGCATTGACCTTACCTTAATGTAAGTGTCCTGTGCATCAATTGTCCCGCCCGAAGCTATTATGGCAAGTATCCTGACATCAGGGGAAGCCAGAAGCATGTTCAGAGCTTTAAGATCATCAGCACCGCCGTCTGTATCTATCACCACGTAGTGAGATGGCTTCCAGGGATGGGCATCCAGATTTATTGTAAACGCCAGCAGCAGAAATGAAAGAATAATTTTGAGTCGCATATTAACATGTTTTGGGCTATAAAATTACAAATTTACTTCTCATTTCATCTTTACCTGGCGGTGGAAGATAGATTTGCGTACCGGCATCGGTATCAGTATTTCGTGGAAGATCTCTTTGTTAACGTATTTAATATCTTCAATTGTATAAAGTGCCTTGGGATTATAGTTCTTTATAAGCTGAAGAACCTCCTTGACCATACTTCTCTTTACTATTACATAAACAACCCCTACCTCACCTTCAACGCCGGTTGCTTTAATAAATGTTACCCCGAAACCTTTAATTTTCAGGGTGTCAACCAGATCTCCGGCCTCGCTCTTTGTAATGATCCTTATCATCTCATGGCCCAGTGCCAGCCTCTCCTCAAGTACCATTCCAAGGTAGTTGCCGGTTGCAAATCCGCCTGCATAGGCAATATATGCTATCCAGTTATCCAGATTCTGAAAAATCCTGCTTATGGCAAGTATCCAGATAAAAACCTCAAAGAATCCTATTATTGGTGCTACCCGCCTCATTCCCTTGGCCACAAACATGATTCTCAGGGTACCCAGTGACACATCAGCTATGCGTGCAATAAAAATGGCAGCAGGCAGAACTATATAGGCAAACAGGTTACTGTCATAAAATTCCATCAGGGATAATTTAAGCGTTATTGATTATTATAATCATGCCCGGGATAACCGGATATGGCGCTGCAAAATTATACCCTTTTTTTGTACTTTCAATTATTATCAGTTAAATCGGCATATGTTATGAATTGTCTGATTTTAAGCCTGGTCATTCATACTGAAGAACCGCTTCGTAGAGCCGGTTGATCTGGTTACGGTGATGACCTGATGTATTCATATCGGTGGTATGACACACACTGCAACTTTCATGAGTCCCGATAGTTCCTGCCAGTCCCTGATACTGCAACGGCTGTATATTGTCACGCATCGGATCATAACTGTTATACGCTCCGTAAATCGCATGCGGGGAGCCGTGACAGGCGGCGCACATCATTCCCTGGTTATCAGTTCTCATTCTGTAGAGGGCTGATGCCCCGGGAACCCATTTATTGTAGGCCGAGCCTTCAAAACCGTCCACAGCTATATTGAAGTTGGTATGGCAACCCCTGCAGTCAGGTTCCATAAGCCATGGGGTACGCGGATTGATCTCTTCCATGGTGGCGACCGAAACCGGTTGCAGGGAGGCTGCAAGACGGTCTGCTTTTTCAAGGTGTGTTTGCCCCTTCAGCAGAGCCAGGGCGTGATCCTCAAGGGTGCCATGACAGCTTGTGCAGTCGAGAAATCCTGCATGACGGCCCCTCATGCAGTTTGTTGCGCTTGCAGGATCAGAGGGATGGCAGAGGTTGCATGATTCCTGATACATTCCGGTAAGGTAGTTGGCATGGAATCCGTGTATAGAAGCTGAGAAACTGAGTATACCTGGTTTTCCTGCCCTGCCAACAACCGGATCGGAGTGGCACTCCTGACAGAGCCGTGGTTTCCCTTCGGCAGCCTCATCTGCAAGAGAGGTGCCGCTGTACTTATCATGAACCACCAGGATGTTTTGGGCAGTAATATCTGAGAGTCCGGATACCCCATTCCATGACCACTCTCCCCCGTGACAGTTGCGGCAGCCCATTTCAGTTGATACCGGAGCCACAGCGCTGGTTGTGGCAACAACAAATCCATCAGGGTCACTGGCGGTAACAGTAATCAGGGGATAAGGATTGTAGGTTCCATCATCCCTGTAAGGCATCAGTGGAATCCTGTCGGCTATCCATATGCCGTTAACACTTTTCATTTCGCCACTCAATTTTGACCCGGTTAGTCCGGTTGCAAGCGGCAGGTTCTTTCCATAGATAATGCTGTCATACTCCCAGAAATCAGTGTGATTCTGCGGATTCAGATGTTGCTCTTCCGTCTCCCATTTAAGGTTGTATCCCTCCTTAATAATTTCCGGTATGGGTGCTCTTTTAACGAGTTGTGCATTTAGTGTATTGGCAGGGGGAAGAAAGGCCAGTATTTTGTCGTTATCTGATATGCACTTCATTCCTATATCATTCCACAGGAGAAGCACATATTCGTCTTTGCTGTTGTCAAATGAAGGCCGGGTATGTGAAAGAACCGGTATTTCAGGCTGGTGGATAACCTCCGGCTCATTTCCCAGCAGTTCGCGATAGAGCCAGGCTGCAAGCGCCTTCTTTTCAGTTTCTGTTCCGGCAAAGGGTGGCATATAGCTGTTTATCCTGCCCATTCCCGTGAGCTGGGCCTCAATACCCCGCTCGGTCATAAGTTCAATCTTGTTTTTTACCCCGTTATAATTATCCTCAGTGTGGCAGTTGAGGCACTGCAGCCTGAATATTTCACTACCGGCTTCCAGGAAATTATCATCACTTACCTCCTTTATGCTGCTCCACCTGGCGGCATTGAGGAAACCACTGCTGTTGATCTCCTCCATCTCATTCGGTTTGATGCCGTTTGAATAGAGGGTTTCATAAATTACATAAGGTTTGCGGGCAATCTCCCTGAGATATTCAAATCCGCCCATCCAGACAAAGGTTATTACAACCAGAAATGTAACAGTAATTCCCTGCAATTTTCGCGGGTACCTGACAAGAGTAAAAAGCCCCAGACCGAAAAGAATAACAGAGCTGTTTATAACTATTTTCCGGAAAAGAGAACTTTCAGGGTTGTGGTGAAGAATATTTGCCAGAGCCTGCGGGTCAATTGCAAAAGTATACCATATAGCGGAAGCTGCCAGAAGGGCAAGTGGGATATACATCCATCCGGCACACCATTTAAGGATAACCTGCCTCAGTGCTTCATCCTTTCTGAAGAGAGCTGTAATAAGACCGAAAACACCTGCTATTATTGCTGAAATTGCAGTCCTGAAGATAAGGGTTGGAAGAAATCCAGGATTAAAAAACGCATGCCAGAAACTGCCGGTTTCAAGCCATTTTCCGGGAGTCAGCATAAATGCCAGGATGCCATTGATCACGAAAAGGCTCAGCCATGCAAAGATAAAATATAGCCATCCCATTATCAGATGGTCTCTGCGGCTCATCTTTCCAAATCTGTAGTGATAAATCAGAAGAGCCACGATCTCGGCAATAAAAAACACCCATTCAATAGCCCAGGCAAATACAAACTGGTGGATCAGAAAAGATGTGGCTGCCGGATGTGCCAGAGAAATAATAAACCAGATGCCTACCCCTGTAACGCCCCCCATTACCATGGTAAGAAGCAGAAAGAACCAGGTATGTGATTTCACATAATCAAGCAAAGCATTGCTCCCTGTGCGGTAGGCTCTGTGCTCAGTCAGCACCAGAAAGAGGCCTCCTCCCACGGCAAAATGAGCAACTACAACGTGAATAATTGCAATAATGGCAATAAGCAGCGATCCTCCCATTCCGGGAAGGTACCAAACCGGGTAGTTCATGATTGACTAATTTTTTTGGTTGCTAAACGAATCATATAATAGATTGCGCCAAGTCCTGCAATAAACAGTACGAGGAAAACTATCAAAGGCCAGAACTCTCCCTTGCTCTCAAGCTGTGAAGGGGAAAAGATATCTTTTAAGTAAGCTGATCTCATATATTCACGCATGATAACCATAATGACAAGAACAATGAATGCGTGCAGAATGGTTATCCCCAGTTTGCCCCTGAAGGCGGTGTAAATCATTGAGGCTGCAAGAAGCCATGACAGTGTCATAAGGATGGTTGCTGTAATATTTTTACCCATAAAGATCATCCACACTTCCCTTGGTGTACTCAACCAGAAAAGCGTTCCGAAGGCAAACTGAACAAGGGTGAACCAGGCAAATCTACGGAGGTTGGTTCTGATAACCGCAGATGATTGTTCCGGATTGTCTTTTAGAGTGAACTTAGCGTAGATGGCAACACCCAGGGCAGCTATTGCTACGGCTGAGGTGATAAAATGAAGATACCTTGGCCAGAGGGAGGGTTCCCCGATATTCAGGTTCATGCCTCCCGGATTATTAAGGTGAGCCTCAAATCTGGAAGGAACGAGTGTCAGGGTGGAATTATTAACCAGCATAAATCCCGTATAGAGTATCAACAGCAATGAAACAACCAGTCCGGTTGTAGCCAGCTGAGGTGACTTATCACGCTTTCTTACATAGATGTAAGAGCCATAATATCCCAGTATCAGGGCCGGGATAACCAGTATCCATGGCACTGCCTGGGTAACCGATGCGGTGTAAAAGAGGTGGCCGTAAAGAACCTGCACAAAAAGCAGTGGTGGCACTCCCAGATTTATGGTCAGAGCCACCAGTACAGGCAGCGTCACTGCGTATCCGGGCTCCTTTTTGCCACTGATTTTATCCCACAGAGCCAGAAGGGAACCGCCCAGGATTAGATTCATCAGAATAAGGTGAAGAATAAATGTTACCACCAGTAGTACCTGGAACCATAACCAGTGTACCGGGATTACATCCGGGGAGGGAATGACAGGATCCATATTTTTCTGTTTTTGTTGGTTTGGTTTATTCTCCATGAAAATAAATAAAAAAGCTCACACTAACCTCTTTCCTGATAAATAATAGGAATCATTTGTATAAAATACCTTTTTAGCGGGTTTAAAGTTAGCTGGTGTTGAAAGTCGGGCTGACTTCCGTAAAGTTGGTGACAAAGGTTCCCTGTACCAAAGTTTTGATATTTCACCGGTATCCAGTGGGTTAAAGGAAACCGGGATTACTCTCAATGGAATGCTGCTCTGGCGCTTAAGGAGACAGGATATTTTAAGAGAGTGGTTGGTGTTATCTCAGGATTTAAGCGGGGGATGCCGGTAAAACAGACTTATAACTGAAATCTTTTACAGCAGTAACTTCCAATTAATGTGTTTGTCAGCATGACTGCTTTTATTTGCCGTAACTAATTTTTAACTTTGATAGGATTGACTAACGTTCATGAATTTGAAAACTAACCTTAAAACCTCTCCGTATTATGGCACAATTTATCTATGAAAAACCGTTTCAGCATGGTAAGGATACCACACGTTACCGGCTTATTACAAAGGATCATGTAACTATAAAAGACGAGAATGGCAGGAAGGTCCTGGTGGTTGATCCGGCTGCACTTGAGTTGCTTTCAAAAGAGGCAGTGGCTGATGTATCCTTTCTTATGCGTGCATCACACCTTGAGAAGGTTAAAAAGATACTGGAAGATCCGGAGGCTACTGATAACGACAGGTTTGTTGCCTGGGTGATGCTTAAGAATCAGGTGATTGCCGCAGAGGGAGAACTGCCGTCGTGCCAGGATACCGGTACCGCAATAGTTATCGCACGGAAAGGAGAGGATGTCTATACAGGGGTTGATGATGCTGAATTTATCTCCCGCGGAGTGTTTGAGGTTTACCGTGACCGTAACCTGAGATACTCCCAGATAGTTCCGCTTACCATGTTTGAAGAGAAGAACTCGGGATCAAACCTGCCTGCCCAGATTGATATCTACTCAAAGTCAGGCAGCAGCTATGAGTTTCTCTTTATTACAAAGGGTGGTGGTTCTGCCAACAAGAGTTTCCTGTACCAGCAGACCAAGTCACTGCTCAACGAGGAGAATCTTATCCGGTTTGTAATGGAGAAGATCAAAGAGCTTGGTACCTCAGCCTGTCCACCCTATCATCTGGCTGTGGTTATCGGAGGCACTTCTGCTGAAGCAACACTTAAGGCTGTTAAGGAGGCTTCGGCAGGCTATCTTGATGACCTGCCCACTACAGGAAATGAGAGTGGAAGGGCCTTCAGGGATATCGAATGGGAGAAGAGGATAGAGAAGATCTGTCAGGATTACGGAGTTGGAGCTCAGTTCGGGGGAAAATACTTTGTTCATGATGTAAGGGTTATCAGAATGACCCGTCACGCTGCCTCCTGTCCGGTCGGAATAGGAGTGAGCTGTAGTGCCGACCGCAATATTAAAGCCAGGATTGATGAGAAGGGCATATGGTTGGAGGAGCTTGAAAGGAACCCGTCAAAATATATGCCTGCCAGTGCTCCTGAGCTTGAAAAGCCGGTTGTCATTGATCTTGACAGGCCTATGAAAGAGGTGCTTGCCGAACTTACAAAATATCCGGTAAAGACAAGGTTAATTCTTAACGGAACCCTAATTGTGGCGCGTGATATGGCTCATGCCCGGATTAAGCAGATGATTGATGGGGGCAAGCCTATGCCCGATTATTTTAAAAACCATCCTGTTTATTATGCCGGTCCGGCCAAAACGCCCGCCGGGATGGCTTCAGGAAGCTTTGGGCCAACAACTGCAGGCAGGATGGATCCATATGTTGATATGTTTCAGGGGATGGGAGGTTCATTGGTTATGCTGGCAAAAGGAAACCGGTCACGGGCTGTGATAGACTCATGCCGTAAGCATGGGGGATTCTATCTTGGCTCCATCGGCGGACCGGCAGCTATCCTGGCTCAGGAGAATATCAGGTCAGTGGAGGTGGTCGATTTTGAAGAGCTTGGGATGGAGGCTGTACGGAAGATAAGGGTTGAAAACTTCCCGGCCTTTATTCTAACTGATGATAAGGGGAATGACTTCTTTGATGAGTATAACGTTTAGAATTACGAACAACAATACCGTAAATCCGGTTATATTTGCAGTGGTTTTTCGGGAGGATAAAGGATTCTTTATCCTCCCTCGCTCTTGTGAGATAACGGAATTAAACAGTAAAAGTGCCTCACAATGCTGTGATTTGAACAGAGGGTATGAATATTAAAAATCAGTGTATTGGTAAAAGAAAGTAATGATAAACGATGGGATGAACGGAGTATTCCGGATCTTACCGGCCGAAATATAATAGTTACCGGGGCAAACAGCGGAATCGGATTTGAAGCGGCCAAGGCAATGGCCGGCAGAGGTGCCACAATTGTGATGGCCTGCCGTAATATTGAAAAATCGGCTGATGCATTTGACAAGGTTAGGCAGGAGTCTCACAACGACAAGGTTGAACTGATGCGTCTTGATCTTGCTGATCTCTCATCAGTACGTGAATTTGCCGGTGAGGCACGCGAAAAATTTCCCCTGATAGATATACTTGTCAATAATGCAGGAATTATGGTTCCTCCTTACGGACGTACAATTGACGGCTTTGAACTTCAGATTGGTACCAACCACCTGGGACATTTTCTCCTGACAGGTCTTCTGATGGAGAACATAGTGGCAGCTCCCGGTTCAAGGGTGGTTACAGTGACCAGTATTGCCCATTTTGGCGGCCGCATAAATTTTGAGGATATAAATTCTGAAACTGGTTATCGCAGGATGGGTGCCTACAGGCAGAGTAAACTGGCCAACCTTCTCTTTTCATACGAACTTGACAGGCGGTTGAAAGAGAAGGAAAAAGAGACAATTTCCGTGGCTGTACACCCGGGAGTAACTTCAACAAGCATTTTTAAGATGCCATCATGGCTCGAAAGGGTTAAGGAGGCCATCCTGATGAGTTCTGCAAAAGGTGCACTCCCAACACTTATGGGTGCAACAGAACCATCCCTTAAAGGGGGAGAATATATTGGTCCGGCCGGCTTCCGCCAGTCGATGGGCTATCCGGCCATTCTCAGCTCAAGTAACAGGTCGCACGACAGACAGCTGGCATTAAGACTATGGGAGCTGTCGGAGGAGATGACAAGCTTCAGGTTCAGTATATAACCGAAATACCCAATGAGATTATGAAAAAATGGATTGTTTCACTTTTTCTGGTTGCGGTGACCGCATCATTGCTGCTGGTTCTCCTTCCGGGCAGACAATATGTTGTACTTGTGTCACTCGATTCCTTTCGCTGGGATTATGATTCCATGTATGAGACCCCCTTCCTTGACAGTATTGCGGAGGAGGGAGTTAAGGCCGCGTCACTTGTTTCATCCTATCCTACCAAAACATTTCCGAATCATTATTCAATTGCGACCGGACTCTATCCCGATCATCACGGGCTTATAAATAATACTTTTTATGCACCTGACCTGGATATGGTTTACCGGATGGGAGACAGGGATATGGTTCAGAATGGTGATTTCTATCAGGGTGAGCCTGTGTGGGTTACTGCCCGGAAGCAGGGCCTGGTGACAGCCTCAATGTTCTGGGTTGGTTCTGAGGCTCCCGCGGGAGGGATGCATCCGGACTACTGGTCGGTTTATGACGGAACAATACCTTATGGAGCGCGCATAGATTCAGTTATTAACTGGCTTTCAATGCCAGTAAATAAGCGTCCCAGATTTATTACACTATATTTTGATGAACCTGATGGCACCGCTCACAGCTATGGTCCAGTTTCCCCTGAAACAGGCAGTGTGGCTCAATCACTTGACAGCCTGATGGGGGTCCTTGTTAAAAGACTGAAGGAGACCCCTGTGCGCAGGAGAGTGAACCTGATCGTTCTTTCAGATCACGGAATGGCTGAGGTGGATCCTGATAAATCAGTTAACCTGTGGGAGGTTATACCGGAAAGATATATAGAACACTGTTACGGAGGCAATCCGGTATATCAGGTAAAGGTGGCTGAGGGGTTTGCTGATTCGGTTATTGCAATTGTTGACCGTACGGCGGGAATCAAAGGATGGCTTAAAGATGATGTACCATCCCATTATCACTGGGGAACACATCCGAGGATTCCTGAAGTGCTTATAGAGGCTGAGGAGTCATGGAATGTGGTATGGGTTCCCCGAACCGATTATCGCAGGGGGAGCAGGGGAGTGCACGGTTACGATCCGGCGAACAGGGATATGCATGGCATCTTTTATGCAACAGGTCCGCGTTTCAGGGTAGGTGTAGAGACACCATCCTTCGCAAATGTTGATGTTTATAATATTATCTGCCGGATTCTGAAGATTGATCCTGCACCCAATGATGGAGATGAAGAGGTGCCGGGGATGGTGCTGAGGTAATTATGGATAGCAGCACCTAATTTTCTTATTCAATTTCTCTTGACGTTGACCACGTATCTACAGGTAAATTTCATGTCTCGCAGAGTCATAAGTCGGCTTTCATTTTAGTCACACTCGTCTGTTATTTCATCACTTATTATAGGTGATAAGTCAATTAAATTTTATTTTGTTATGCTGATTATTTAGCAGATTGTTTATTTAGCTTAACTTAGCTATGATTCTATATGCTCTGCAATATTTAACTGTTCATTAATAAGAAATTGTGACTGCGGCATGCTTCATCTGATAAGTAGTAATTAAGTTGTAAAATGCCGTGAAATCAGATTTGTTTTAAAACTATAAGCTATGAAGAAGACAAAATTATTTTACCTGCTTATTCTGGCACTATTTATCGGTCTTACCTCCTGCGAGAAGAACGATGAATTACCAGGAAATATCCCGGGAATGGGCGACACCCCGGGAGATATTTTACTGAGTGACACATTCAGCTTTCCTGAAGGAATACATCTTCTTGGTGAAATAAAGGGATATGATGGTGATTTGACGGGTTATTCCAGGTTTGGAAGCGGAACTAACGCATGTGGTCTCAAGA
>JAIVHO010000023.1 GCA_020201035.1 Bacteroidales bacterium | reverse complement strand
TTTGATCCTCATTCCCTTTCTCTCTTTGCAGAGAGCCATAACCTTAAGATTATAAAAAAGGCAACAATGCCTTTTGACTCATTTTATGTATCAATACTGAGTGAAAAAGCGAAAGGCTCAGGAGTTTCGTTAATTAAAGGAATGTTCTGGGGATTAATATCACTGACTGCAGCCCTCTTTAATGTAAACCGAAGCAGTTCAGTGATATATATACTGAAGAAGAGAAAGTCCTGATATCTGTCGAGCCACCTGTATCTTCTCGTCTATTACCTTTATTATACTTACAACTATAACGACAAGCCTTCTAATATCTGTCGAGCCACCTGTATCTGCGCGTACTGCTTCCGAGTTTCATTGCTATCATTATCTCATGTGAGCCGTAGGTCATTCTTTGAATCTGGTTAAAAGAGTAATCAAAGGAATATCCGAAAAAGAGATTTTCAAATCTGGCTCCCAGGCTTGCAATCATCACATCCTTTGTTCTGTAGCTTATCCCTGCCCAGAAATCTTCACGGAACATGTATTTCACTCCCATATCCATCTGAGGCCTGAACTGCTCTGACATCCTGAAGAGGAAATTCGGTTGTATATCTGATTCCGGAGAGAGTGTAAAAGTATATGATCCCATTAGATAGTAGTGACGCATCATAGCCATATTATCATAACCCGTGTTCCCTATCCTGACAAAGGACTGAAACAACTGTTCAACTGAAAATCCAAGATTATATCTGTAATTCAGAAGGTAGACTCCGAAATTGGCATCCGGAACAAAAACTCCTTTCCTGAGATCACTGTTCTGGAAGATAGGATCGTCATTATCTTCAAACCGTATTTCATCCTCGTCAATCCTGAAGTGGAATGCTGTCCCCTATAGAGAGGCAACTGCTGTCCTGTGATTCCTGCCGGAATCATAATCAGTAATAGCAATATGTAAAAGCGCCCTCTCACCAGTCTTTAAAATTATTTTATAATGGTAATATTGCCAATAATCGGCCTGGTTCCATTATTCAGATTAATAATATAATGGTACGAGTCTACCGGCAAATCCCTTCCGTTGCTTTTCCCATCCCATGGTTGCGGGTATCCTCTCTCAGAAGCCCATACCTGTGCTCCCCACCGGTTTAAAATCCTTATCTCAACTTCCGGATAGAGCCAGAGGAACTCAATGTTCCATACATCATTTATACGGTCTCCGTTTGGCGAAATTGCATTGGGTATTGTAAGGCAGCTCTCTCTTTCCGATGTAACCTCTATTATCTCTGTTAAAGCACAGCCATTGGCGTCTGTAACAGTGACCTCATATTTTCCGGCGGAAATATCTGATAGGGTTCCCGAGGTGCTGTTGTCATACCAGGTAAACAGATAGTCTGTCACTACTACACCCCCTGAAGGATTAAGAGTGATTGTGCCATCCGGCATATCGATACAGTAGGGCTGATCAATTGTGTAATCGAGTACCAGCGGAGCAGGCTCTGTAAGTGTTATTACAGTATCAGCGGTACAGTTATTATTGTCAGCAATCAGAACCCCGTAATTTCCGGCCGGCAGATTATCCCGGAAATCACCCCGATATCCATCAGTCCAGAAATACTCCCCTTCACCAACGCCGTTGACATTACCGAGACTGATAAAACCACTGGAGTCGCCGGCACAGTTGATATTAAACCCGCCATTAAGGCTCCCGGACACATCAGCTGTTATTGAGAGTGGTCCCGGTTGCTGGAGCAAAATAGTATCCTCAACCCTGCACATATTCATATCAACTATTTCAATGTAGTACTCACCAGCCCTTAGGGTTGATATTGCACTGTCTGAAGAAACAAACCCGTCTGTCCCGCTCCAGGAATAGGTATAAGGCCCTTCACCACTGGTCACGTTTATTGTAATCGAGCCATCATCCAACCCGTTACAGCTTATTCCGAAACCATTATAATCAGACACAATCTTTTCTATCTCAAGCGGAGGAGGCAGCTGAATATCTGCGGAATCAGTTAATACACATCCATACTGGTCTGTTACTGTTATATAATATCTTCCCTCAGTAAGTCCGGAGATATCTTCCGTTGTACTGCCCTGACTCCAGCTATAATTATAGGTATAACTGTCAGCTCCTCCGGTTACTGTCAGATCAATGGATCCATTATCCATTCCTGCCGATTCACATGTGATATCTGTTGTCAGAAGTTCTATTATCAGGGAATCAGGCTCGGTAATATCGATACTGTCAATCAGCAGACATCCATTAATATCCTCAATGCTTACATAGTATCTTCCGGCAGTAATACCCGCCTGGTCTTCATCATCCGGCACAATTCCGGTACCGTCTGTGGTTGTCCAGGTATAGATATATCCTGACCCGCTACCTCCGGTGACAGTAATATCCACATCTGCAGTTCCTCCATTACAACTGATATTGTACATCGCATCGGGCGTTTCAGTGGCACTTATTACTACCGCCAGGGGATCGGGCTCTACAAGTGTTGTATCGAACCACATCTTGCATCCGTTATTATCAGTAACCTCCAGTTCATAATATCCTGCTATCAGATTGAACTGATCCTCCTGATCCTGCACAAGTCCGGCTCCAACAGGCCCGCTCCAGTCATAACTCACAATACCGGATCCTCCGCTGAATGTGAGGTTTATCGAACCGTCATTATTCCCGTGACATGAGATATTGAAACTGCCATCATTACTCAGGGATAACTCCCTTCCCTCCAGTGTAATACCATCGGGTTCATTTACGACAATACTATCAAGTTTCACACACCCAAAACCATCCGTTATCTCAATATAGTATTTTCCTGCAGTAACACCGGAGATTGATGGTGCGGTATTATCCCCGGGAATAGTACCGCTATTGGTATACCAGAAATATGTATAATCTCCTACGCCACCTGCGACCTCATCAATCGTTATCTCACCGTCAGCATACCCCTTACAGGATACGTTAAATCCTGAATAGTCTGATATGGAATATGTAAATGTTATGGGATCCGGTGGTCTTATATGTGTAACCGGACGTGGACTTATTATACATCCCAGACTGTTTCTTACGATAAGCGAAT
This sequence comes from Bacteroidales bacterium, assembly GCA_020201035.1. Taxonomy (GTDB): domain Bacteria; phylum Bacteroidota; class Bacteroidia; order Bacteroidales; family VadinHA17; genus JAIVHO01. Next base: position 2,124 of record JAIVHO010000023.1, on the reverse strand, counting down.
ATTTACCTGCCGACAGATTGTAAATAGTGTCCATGGTTGTAGGATCCATAATATCAACCCGCCCCGACAACCATCCTGAGGCAACCGTATCAGCATCATTATGCACCACCCAGTAATCATAAGGGGGTTCAGTAGTGGAAGAAGTCACCCATACCCTTATCTGACCGTCCGAAGCATCATGACAGCTCAGATCGGTTAGATATGGTTGCTTTTTGATTGTAGCAAAAGAGGCTATAATGGGGTCTGTAGTAGCAATTATGCTCTCTGCATTAACACATCCAAAATTATCTGTAACGGTAGCCATATATAAACCACCAATAAGGTTGGTTATTGTCGGGTCATAGTATACTGCTCCATCAGGCCCGGTCCAGAAAACATCCATAGGACCAGTTCCTTTTGCAAGAACAGCCTCCAGAGCAAGATCGGTTCCGCCGAAACAGGAAAGCGGGTTTGTAACAACAATCTCCTGAAGGGGAAGCGGGTTTATCTTTACCTCTGTAACTTCAGTACTTCCCGGCAGACAGCCTGTACCTGCTGACCGAGGTATAGTATAATAATAGACCGCCTGCACTGTATCGGAGGTATTCCGGAAGTTGGTCATTATCTGATGGCCCGGCTCCAGATTAACCTGTGGCGAGGTATCTCCTGTAACGTCTCCTGAACCTCCTGTCACCACAACACTGTAGTCAAATCTTATCTGACCATGTGTCATAACGGTAGGTGTGGTAAGCTCAATCACTGCCATCTCATCATCACAGATCCTGTCAAACGAACTTATTGGTATAATGCGTGGTGTTGGGTTGATCCATACCTCAATGGTATCCCTTATCCCGGAGCATTTCTGCAATCCGTTAACATCAAGGGTAAAGGGTGAAAGGATATACCTAATCATACGTGCTGTATCGCCTGAATTTGTAAGCACATCTGTTATTGGGTTATCGGTACCTGATAAACCGATTCTGCTGTTATATCCCGATATTTCCGGATGGGCATCCGTAATACTGATATTATACTCTACCCCTATTACAGCCGTAGATGGGGTAAAGAGTGAAAAACTTAACTCCTCCCCGTCACATAATGTATCATTTATTATTGTAAAAGTGACCTTTGGTGTGGGTTCAAGATAAACAGTTATTGTTGTGTCGATACCATGATCACAATAGCCAAAATTGTTACCTGACCGATTGTCTTTAATCATATACCTGAAGTTGTACCTTATCTCCTGGTACTGATCTGTCAGATTAATAAGCTGATCAAATAAATCATCACCAATATGATATTCACCATCGGGTGAAACACCGGTAACTGCTGCAGGGTTATAGGTGGTGGTAAGATCATAGACCTTATCGCCAAGGACATTGCCCAGCAGATCGGTAACATCAAGTGTGATAGTGGTGGAGTCGCACACTATTGTGTCTGCTATCTCTACGGTAAACCTCGGTGTCGGATTAACGTAAACGGTGATGGTGGTGTCAACGCCATGGTCACAGAACGGGCTGCTGCCATTTCGCGTGTCGTTAAGACGGTAGCGGAAGTTATAGATTACGGTCTGTACTTCCTGGGTAAGGTTAATCAGCTGGTCGGTAACATCTTCTGTTATCGGGTACTCACCGTTTGCCTGTACTCCCGCTATAGCAGCCGGATTATAGGTGGTGGTAAGATCATAGACCTTATCGCCCTGAACATTACCCAATAGGTCGGTAACATCAAGTGTGATAGTGGTAGAGTCGCACACTATGGTATCTGCTATCGCTACGGTAAAGCGTGGCGTCGGGTTGACATAGACAGTAATTGTGGTGTCAACGCCATGGTCACAGAACGGGGCGCCGCCGTTGCGAGTGTCGTTAAGACGGTAGCGGAAGTTATAGATAACGGTCTGTACTTCCTGGGTAAGGTTTATAAGCTGGTCGGTAACATCTTCTGTTATCGGGTACTCACCGTTTACCTGTACGCCCGCGATAGCAGCCGGATTATATGTGGTGGTAAGATCATAGACCTTATCGCCCTGAACATTACCCAATAGGTCGGTAACATCAAGTGTGATAGTGGTAGAGTCGCACACTATGGTATCTGCTATCGCTACGGTAAACCGTGGTGTCGGGTTGACATAGACGGTAATGGTGG
>JAIVHO010000022.1 GCA_020201035.1 Bacteroidales bacterium | reverse complement strand
CCATTTGATCTGTAGTTCCTCGGGTCTTACTGCATTGATCCCCACACTCTCGACTTTGGGGAAGACCTTGCCTTTTTCAAATTTTATTGAAAACATATCCATAGCCCTGGCATTGACTTTCTCCTGCTTAACATAGCATACCATGCCCAGTTTCTCGAAACCGAGGGAAACCGCTTCGGAAACGCCGTCAGACGGATATACCTGAACATAATCACCGGTTGAGCCTGCCATTGCCTTGTTAAATTTACCTGCTTTCATTTTAGGGACAAGGGCAAGATTAAAGGCTTTCACATCCGCAAGTTTGCTCTTGGGTACGTAAATTAGCGCTTCCATTTTCTGCAGGTTAGAAACAAAGACCGAGAATGATTTGTCGCCTTGCAACAGATAGTAATCCGGAGAAGTATTCAATGCCTCCTCCCTTTCTCTGACCATAAAGCTGCCAAACAGTATTACTGCACATGACAAACCCAGGGTGAAAAGTGCTCTTGTATTCATAGTATGATAATTTGTTTATCAAAATTAAACAACAGCTTCTTATAAGTCAAGTTTTTTTTCTGCCAGAACTCCATGCCGGCAAAGTGCTATAAGTATCTCTGGTTCGACTTTTATCTTTTCATTTACCGCAATCTGTCTCAGAACCTCTGTAGTACCTGATTTTCCGTCGAACGGATCCAATATGAGTTTTGGAAGCCTGAATGACCATATGATCTGTTTCTGCAGTATCTCAATGTAGTTTCTGAGCTCAACCTGATAATATCCCTCGCCGGAGGCATGTGCCAGATCTTTGTTAAGAACAAGGTATTCAGGCAGCTTGATTATTTCAGATGCAATACTTTTGATTTTCTTTGCCAGGGAGGCTCCCTTCTCATGTATCTTAAGTATATGGTCATGTTCCAGGTTAATAATGATCTCATGGCATTTGATGTAGTATTCGGTCTCATGCCCCACCCATTCCTTCCAAAGCTCTGCACGCTTTTTCCGCGCTTCCGCCGGATCTTCCGGCTCATGATATTCAGGACGCCCTCCTTCACCGTAAGGATCGACCGGTTGAAGTCCGCACATATATGCACTCATATTGATAAGCGACTCCTGCATAAACTTCATGTAATCAATCACCGCATCCCAGAATTCCCTTCCCCTTGTTCCCGCAAGGTGCTGACAGAACCACAATGCACAGATCGTCTCCCTGTATTTCCAGATAGTGCAGTTGTACCTGCCTTCAGTGAAATAGGGACAGCGAAGATCTCTGGCCCTGCCGAACTCCTTCCGGCTCCTTTCGATATATGACCGGTGGTATTCAAGAGTAGGGTATACACCATTGGGAAAAATACCTTGCCCTGACATGATCGTGTCGGAGAGCCTTTTTCTGCCTTCCTGCATCGCCGGATCGTTATCGGTCAGTATTGCCCCTGCCAAATAATTAGGCAGCCTGGGAGTAAAGGTGCAACACTTGGTATATGGTGAAAAAGGCTTTGAAAGGTTACTGCCCGGATCTTCACCTGGTGTATCGATCATCGGACAGTTAAGACAATCGGAGAATGGTTCCGGAGGAATCTCTGTCTGAAAAACCTGCGGGAGTAAAGGTTCATAAAAAGCAGGAACCGAATCAATGATCTTTCTGAAGGACATGAGCTTAACGGTGCAGTTTCTTGATTTCCAGATAATCCTGTCTTAAAGTTAACTAAAATCCGGCTCACTTCAGAGGTGAGCTATCAAAAAACCGTCAGAAGTCTCAACTATTTGCACAATGTTATAAACATAGTCATCCAAAATGGCATCACAACAGCCAACCAAAGCCGGCTGATGTAATCAGGAGATTCTGATTCTCCAGTTTACCGGGTAGTAGTTGTTATACCGCGAACCGATATTCTTTATCCATCCCAGAGCAGATCCTTCAAACATTACCAGATTCCACCCCTTCTCTCCGCCCCTGAATGGAACTGTGTTTCGACGCAGATAGTTCAGGGCATCATCCAAAGACAGTTCCATAACAGAAAAACCATTCATATTCAGGTTACTATACAGTGCCAGCTCATGTGAAGGGACTATATCCTTTCCCTTTATTTCACCCAGAATGGTACCCGATTTAACAACATTTAGCCCTCTCCTCAGCAAAGAGAGCAACGATGGCGGAGCTGCAGGAAGAATAATTAAATCATTAATCATTACCGGTGATAGCTGATTTCCTGTAATCCATCCCTCTGCCGATTGATTTCCGGATACCCTCCCTGACATTTCTTTTCGTCTGGTTTCGGTATCACTCCTCCCCCCTCCACGCTCTGCCTGCAAATTCATTCTCCTGTTCCCTTCATCACGCTTTTCCTTTCTTCCCGGTATCTTCAGATCATTTAGTCTGCCCGCTGTATCACTTTCATCCTTTCCCCCCAGTTTTCTCAGCACTGAGATAAAAAAGCCCTCACCACGTACTCTGTCTGGATAGAAGGCATAACCTGTAATACCCCGGTAGTTTACCTCTTCAATACCCCATTCCGGTTCTGTTACCAGTGGTACCGGTTCCACCTGTTCGTTATCAGACAGCCAGGCGAGATTCTCCTCATTTTCGGCCGGATTAAAGGTACATGTACTGTAGACCAGCAAACCGTTCCTGCGCAGTGCAGGCCAGGCATCCATTAATATCCGGCGTTGCCGCTCTGCACACAAAACAGTGTTTTCAATACTCCACTGCTCAGCAACCAAACTGTTTCTGAACATCCCCTCACCCGAACAGGGTGCATCCACAACCATAATATCGAAAAAGGCTTCAAGGGCTGAAAACCGTAAGGGATCTTCCGATGTAACAACAATATTTCCGGTACCCCATTTGGTTACATTCTCAGCCAGTACAGATGCACGATCCCTTATCACCTCATTGGCAACTATGGTACCTGACGGAATAAGGGAAGAGAGGTGTGTTGATTTACCTCCCGGGGCACCACAAAGATCAAGAACCAGAGGATTCTGCATCTCTCCGGCAGACTGACGTATTACCTGCTCAAGAAACATGCTTGATGCCTCCTGCACATAGTAGGCTCCTGCATGGAAATGGGGATCCAGGGTAAAAGAGGGACGCTCAGAGAGGTACCATCCTTCACTGCACCATGGCACCGGTTCTGAAATTAACAGGTGATCTCTACTCTTGAGGGGATTAAGCCTTACACTTACCTCTGGATCTTCTCCGAGTGCAGATATCAGGTTATCAGCTCCTGATTTGCCCATCTGGCCATGAAGCCTCTTAATAAAAGATAAGGGAAGGATGCCTTCAGAATTCATTAACCTGTTTGTGTGACCACTGCCGGCCTCACTATTTTAACTTGTTTATCTCTCCAAAAAGAGATACAACATTATTATAGTTACCGAAATCAACCTCCAGTTCATTAACCAGCTTTTTGATTTCGCTCTTCCTGTTCCTGAAGATCTTAAGAAGCGCCCTTTCATTTACAAACCTTTCAAGGGAACCGCCTTTTTCAACGTAATAAGTTATGTTTCTTGATATCAGAAGGTTTTCAGGAAGATCAAGATTGTATAAACCACCGGTATTTGTTATAGATGACAATGAAGATATCCTGCTTGTTTGTGAAGTTACTCCATAACCAACATCTTCACCCTCTACCCTTACACTACCCGAAAACTGCACCATCAGTCTGTTTTCACCTCCAACAGCCAGTTCATAGAAAGCGCCATTTACAGGAAGAAACACCATCCCGTTAAGGTAGATAGTATCAATGCCTGACACTCCTCCAAGCGCCAGGTACTTATCATCCCTTGTAAAGATCATCTCTTCTGTTACAACGTTGTAGTTCAGCGGAGTAACAACTTTTTCACCGTTCTTTTTAACTACCATTCCGTCAGCAAATTCGCTGAAGAGGTATTGTGGTATTCTGTCTGAAATGGCATTCTGGGCTTTTACAACGTCCGGAACAACAACTGAAAGAATCACAAAAATGAGAGTCATTCTCCCCATATTAGCCGAAATATTACACATGCGTGTCAGAAAATTTTTCATAATGTCCTTAATTATATAATACTTAAAAGTAATAAATTCTTTGTATCAATTTATCTTACCCAATACCTTATCTTCTGGTTTCCCTTCCGGTTTCCCTTTCAACTTACGCCTTGTCTTATTCCGCATAAAATATGCCAGAGAGTTATTATAAACGGCAAGTCTATTTATCAGAGCGCAAAAGAACCTCAACATCATCCTGCCTGTTTAAGAAAAGAAAAGGAAGAATTCAATAACCTGAACCCCAATAAAAAAACCGGGAAAATACCCGGTCTTTTTATTGAATACATAATCAGATTTAAAATATATTTTCAGGAAAACATTAATTATACCCCGGGTTCTGAGTCAGATTCGGGTTTGTATTCAT
>JAIVHO010000053.1 GCA_020201035.1 Bacteroidales bacterium | reverse complement strand
GGCTCGGTAGTCTCTTCCCTGGGGATGCTGCAGAGCAGGTATGGCGATTTTCTGCGACTTTTCGGATATGTGATAAATATAGGGGAGCCAGAGAACCCGGAGTGGGAGCAAAATCTTGTTCTTTTTTCGGGAGACAGAACTAACCGTGAGGTTTACAGAAGTGTGATGGAAATATTTCCTTCCGTTACCTGGCTTGAGGAGGAGTTGTCATCGGCATGGAGTCACTATCTTTATTATTTCCCTGACTCTGCAGTACCCAGGCTGTTCACCTGCATTACCGGCTTTAACAATAGTATTATTGTGGGTAGATCGGAGATAGGTATAGGCCTTGACCGCTATATGGGATCTGACTCACGGTACTATTCCATGCTGGGGATCTACAACTATGAAAGAAGGTTTATGATTCCTGAAAAGATACCCTCGGATTGTATGTATGCATGGGCTTCAGCCACATGGCCCGCTTCAGATAGGCAGGAGGAATCGGCAACACTGCTTTCATCAATGATTCATGAAGGAAAGCTGCTCTATTTTACCAGGTCAATGCTTCCTGTTGAGCCCGATACCCTGATTTTTGGCTTTACCGGTGACCAGATGAAGTTTTGCCTTAATAACGAAAGGCAGATGTGGGAATACCTTCTTGAGTATGATCTGATGTTTATCAGTGATGATTTCACGATCCGCAAGTTTACCGGACAGGCACCCTTTACATCTGCATTTACCTCACCTTCAGATATTGCCTCAACAGGACATTCGTCAATGCAGGTTCCGCAAGCAGTACAGTCATCATTAATTACATATGCCATCTCTTCTATTATTTTTAGTTATGAATTGAAATGTTAATGGTACAAAAATATCTTTATTTTTCAATTTGGGAAAATTCCCGGGCCATTATTTGTTATTTAGACATGTTTGATATAAGGTTTTTTCCCTGCAACCCTTATGGGGTACGCAGGATTTGAGAAGTATTATCCTCTCTTCAGCGTCAGAAGTGCTTCAAGAGTAATTGCTACGATAGTGGCTATTCCGTTTTGCATAGCCTTTTCATCAATATCAAAAGCTGCTGTATGGAGGGGGCGGATATCTGAATCCTTCTTTCTTACTCCTGTCCGGAAGAAGAGAACCGGAAACTCCTTTGAATACCATGCAAAATCCTCCGAACTCATTCTGAGTGGCAGTTGTGTCACCCTCTCTGCTCCGCTAACAGCGGCAGCAACCTTCTGTCCCATGACAGTAAGTCCCGGATCATTGAAGAGAACGGGGTAGCCACGGCGTATCTCTGTATCTACGGTTACCTTATATTTATCAGCAACAGTGCCGGAAATTGACTGAATTGTGTTGTGAGCCTTCTCCCTGATCACTTCATCGAAGGTTCTTAGTGTTCCTTCTATCATCACCTTTTCGGGGATTACATTTGTTGCCCCGTTTGCAATAAACTTACCTATACCAAGCACTACCGGATTATCGGCATCGTCAGAAGGAATGTTATCCTTCAGCATGCAAACCAGTTCAGCTGCTGCTGTTACCTGATCCGTGCTTTCACCCGGCAGGGCAGCATGCCCGCCCCTCCCTTTAACGGAAATGTATATCTCATCATTTGAAGCCATATAGCGACCCGACCTGAAACCGGTATAACCGGTCTCCATTTCGGGTAATACATGCTGGGCAATAATGGCATCCGGCTTAATCCTGCGCAGTGTGCCCTCCTTCAGTATCAGGGATGCTCCACCTGGCAGCAGCTCTTCTCCCGGCTGGAAGAGCAGCACTATTTTGCCACTGAAGAGATGTGATAGCTCCCTGAGCAGTAAGCCGGCACAGATTAACATCGCCATATGGGCATCATGCCCGCAGGCATGCATTACCCCGCTGTTAATACTTTTGTAGGAGATATCGTTTTTTTCATTTACCGGCAGTGCGTCCATCTCTGCCCTAAGGGCCACCACCGGTCCGTCACTGTTGGTTCCGTCAAGGGTGGCAATAATTCCTGTTCCGGCGATATCAGGCATATACTGAATGCCGGCATTGTCCAGTTGTCTGGCTATAAAATGTGCTGTATTCTCCTCCCTGAATGAGAGTTCAGGATTCATATGAAGCTCTCTCCTTATTCTGATTGCCGTGGGCAGCAGTTCACTGCTCCTTCTTCTGATAAGGGTAATATACTGGTTTGTAATGGCAGTCATATTAGAAATCAAGGCTTAGTGAGAGATAGAAAACCCTGGGCAGTATGTCGGAGTTCTCCACTCCCCATGCCCAGTCGGCGCGGATAAAGTAACCTGCAACCATTGATCTTACTCCGAAACCGAAACCTCCCACTACCGGGTCTCTCATTGTATCGAGGGTTACGGTCACCGGTCCGCTTGTTACTACCTCTTTTTCCCACTCATTGTCCCCTGACCATGGTGAGATGCCATTCCATGCGGAACCGATATCCCCGAAAGCAACAACCTGCAGGTTGTCAAGAAAACGGGACCTTACAGGGTGCCCTGCGAAATAGCGTATTACCGGCCACCGGATTTCACTGTTTATAAGGGCAAAGTTTGGTCCGTTACGCGCATTCTGGCTGAATCCCCTCATATTTGTTGCCAGGGCCTGAAAGCCGTAGTTCTGATCAGGGTTAACCGCAACGGAGTTGTCAAACATGGGAATGTCATTGAAGAGATATCCCATCCAGTTGTCTACACCCCCCAGGTAATAGATCAGCCTTGTAGGTCCGAAACTTGAGCTGAATGCAAATCTGTTGGCCCAAATCAGATCGCGGTGTATCTGCAGATAATGCCTGAAATCACCTCCAACAACAAACATATCTGATCTCTTAAGCCCGATGTCCCTGTAATACTCTCCAAAGAGCTTAAATCTGGTACCAAAGTAGATATTTGAGGTTCGCTTTATTGTGTTGTCGTAAATAAGCTCCCCTTTCAGTCCTGCCCAGTGTCTGGTGAATGATTCGGCATTAAGGGTTCTGACATCCGTGGATTGAGGTGTATACCTGTCACTTCGGAAAATCACGCTTCCCTTTACTGCGAGTGCAGGTGTAAACGGCCGGGTAAACACAAGATACCTGTTCTGGCTGTTGATCTTGAAATATGCTGTATCATTCACCGAATTAAATACCTGTTTATGGTATATCAGCTGCTTGTCAGTAAGTTGCCTCAGGTTTTCAATGCTCAGGAGGTATTCATTGCTGTTGAAATCAGCACTTAGCCTGTATCCACCTGTTATGCGGTAATTTTCAAACAGATCCACTATGCCAATTTTTGAGAGCATATTAAGTCCCGGGTTGTACCACGGTGCACCCCCGCTGTATACCTGATATGAGTTGTTGAGGAAGCTGAAATCTGCCTGAAAGGCAATATAGTTATTATAGAAAGCTGTCTGGTAGATTCTGACAGGGGGAAATTTCAGCCTTTTCCCTGTAATATCAATATCCAGATAATCCTTTCGCCACTCCATCTCGTAAAGATTCTGCTTCTCCTTTTCAAATATATAGTGGTTGATATCTATTGGGTCATCCGTTGCATAATACTCATAGAGGGGTCGCGTCATTGTATCGCGCCGTATCCTGTCCTGCTCAATCAGCCATTTTCGGAGCGTCTCAATCGAATCTGCCACTTCAAGGGCCCTTTTCTGCTCCCTCCTGAAGGAAGATATGATTATCTCGTCTTCGGGAACAGGGCTGGTAGCCGCTTCACCAAAGTAGAGGTTGTAACTGTTATCTTCAAACATAACCCGGGCTACCTTTCCTCCGGTATTAGCGTCATGCGTTTCAATATTTGTGTTGTAGTTGGACAACGGTTCAGAATCGATAAAATAGCGGTAATGTGTTGTTGTGTCAATATATGCAACAGCACTGTCAAATGTAGCCCTGAACCGGTTTATTGTACCATTGTCATTTCCAAGGTAGGTAAAGGTTCGGTTTGATTCCCCGAGAGGATGTGTCCTGTTGGTAAAGCGCTCTCCCTCGAGTCGGGTCAGTATGCCATCACCGTTATCCGGATCGTAGCTGAAAAGATTAAGCAGTGGTGATAATCCTATACTGGGGTCGTAGGCAACGGAAAGTGTATCATTCTGCCTGTTTGAACTGAAAATTATTCTGCCGGGTTCTCCCTTTATGTACCTTGGGTAAAGATCATCAGGCACATCTCTTGTTACCTGTTGATTGGTTCCGGATGCCAGGGTGTGAATGTAGATATCGGTAAGGCCGTCCTTAACTGCTGACATCACTATCCTGTTGCCGGAGGGTGCATAATCAAAGGAGAGCACCTTGTCAAAGTAGAGCAGGTTTCTCTCATCCATATCGCCCGTTGATATCCGGTAGAAGTATATTTTAAGTCTTCCCTTCTCCTCGTTTATAAAGGTCAGAATATCTCCACCGGGATGCCATCCCAAAACGGGGTATGTATTATCTGGTTTCTGGTCATACCTGGGCTCCCTGGCAAATACTTTTTTCTCATTCTCTGTCTCGGTGTCATAAAGCCTGATGATTCTTTTGCCCCTGTCATAGGTAACCCATGCTACATAGCGGTTACCTGGACTTATCCTTACATCCTGTATAACACTTCTTCTTTTTCTTTTTGTTTTCTCCAGAAGGGTTCCTGGCTCCGGTACCGGAGATTCAACAAACGTTTCTGAGTAATACTCACCGTACCATTCACGCCACTCCTTTTCTATCTCCTTAAGCTTCAGTCCGAGAACATACATAAGCCCCTCATCAACATTCTTGTAGATTTTTGAGAGGTAAATAATACTCGGAATAATCTGCTCCCCGTATGTTGCAGCAATAAATCTCCAGAAAGAGTGTCCTGCAAAAATGGCATCCTCATATTCCAGATTCATCAGCTTCTTGTACCGGCCCTGTTCAAACCCGTCCTTTACCCTGTTTTCTGTCTCCTCATCCCATCCAAACGCAACATATCGCTTTAGCCCCCTGATATACCAGTCGGGCAGCGTAATCACTGAAGAGCCACTGACCCTGTCACTCCTGTCAGCATCATACAGCATCTCGTTGACCATCACCTCGGTAATCGCCTCTGAAATCTGCCGTTCAAATGCTTTATGATCTCCTTCATAATAGATCATTACCTTATTCTTTATGGTCTGGCTGTAGCCGCTGATATTGTAATCTTCCTGACCGGTAATAAGTCCGATATTGCTCTGTTTGAAGTCGGCCTGCTTATTGTAGATAACAAGTATAAGTCTCTTCTCAAGGAAATAATCAAAGTAATCCTCTATCTCAGCTATCCTCTCCATTGCGTACATTGAGGCATAGTCAGCGAGTTCGCGACCATACTCATTGAAATAGCAATCAAAATTATCAAACCTGTAATAGGACCAGTAGAAATCATAATGCTGCAGCCGGTTTTTACCGAACAGCATCTGGTGGCCGTTGTAAAACTGTCCGCTTACAGGTGTTAGGGACAGCAGCAGGACTACCGTTACAATTATATGTTTAGCAGAGGCTTTCAATCCTTAAATTCAGCCAAATCAGGAACTGTTTCATCAAATTCTATTCCAAAAAGATTACGGCTTCAGCAAAGCTAAGATATTATGCTTTAAAATATGTAAAAAGGTTAAACTTTATTAATTTTGAGCCGTATGCAACCAGATCCTGAGTTTTGAAGTCTCAGTAAAACAGTAAAAGAGAAGACAAAGGTCAGGCAGTAAAAGAGAAGGCAAAGGTCAGGTGGGAGAAAGCATGGATTTATGAATAATATGGTTTGAGTATCAACAAAAATATTTTGAAAGTATGAAAAGGTTAATTTCAATTATGGCGCTTGTGACTGTAGCAGTTGTTGCAATGGCCCAGGCAAGCGGTGGAGCAATGATCAAATTTTCCAAAACCAGTCATGATTATGGTCAGTTCAGGGAGGAGGCAGGTACTCAGACTTACTCATTCTCCTTTGAAAACAGCGGAAGTAGTGACCTGTTGATTACAAGGGTTGTTGCCTCCTGCGGCTGTACAACTCCCGAATGGACAAAAAGTCCGGTACGTCCGGGTGAAAAGGGATTTGTCAAGGCAACTTACGACCCCCGCAACCGTCCGGGAAAATTTAAGAAGACAGTGACCGTCTACTCCAATACAAATCCGTCGGTAACAGTTCTGGTGATAGAGGGTGACGTATCACCCCGGGAGCTTACTACAGAGGAGATTTATCGTTTCCCGGTAGGATCAGTCAGACTTAAAAGCAACCACCTTGCCTTTACTGATGTGGCACGGGGAGAAAAGAAGATCAGGGTAATGGAGATGATAAATACTTCAGATAAGCCGGTTAAGATAGGGTTTGACAGGGTGCCCGCTCACCTGCAGCTAAGGTCCAGACCAGAAACGCTGAAGCCAGGCGAGAAGGGAATTATCGAGGGAACATATGACGGTGCTAAAAAGAATGACTGGGGATATGTTAATGATCTGGTCCGACTGGTGCTTGATGATGCTGTTGTAAATAACGTCTACATGGTGGTTTCGGCAAACCTTACCGAAGATTTTGCCTCAATGTCGTCTGATCAGCTGGCCAATGCCCCTGTTGCCTCTTTTGAGACTACGCAATTTAATTTTGGTACTATCAAACAGCATGAGAAGGCTGATGTTAAATTCGTTTTCAGGAATACAGGCAAGAGTGACCTTATTATCAGGAAAGTAAGGTCTTCATGCGGATGTACAACCGTAACCCCTTCCAATACCGTAATCAAACCGGGAGAAAGCAGCTCAATTGAAGCAGTTTTTGATGCAGGGGTAAGAAAGGGCAGGCAGCATAAGGTAATTAATATTATCACCAATGATCCCAAAAACAGCCAGATAAACCTTATTGTTTCAGGTGAAGTGGCTGAGATCTCAAAATAGTTATGCCTGAAGAGATAACTGGAGAGGGTGGCAGGAGCGCTCTCTCGGTAAACAAAGGAATAGAACAGCCTCCCAATATAAATCCAGATGTTCTGAAGAGGCTGAAAAGCAGGAAGAGAAGGGAGTATACTGCTGATCAGTATGTAGAGCAGATAGTGGCAGGGAACCGCACTATCCTCAGTCAGGTAATCACTCTGGTTGAGAGCTCCCTTCCTGAACACTATGCTGTTGCTCAGGAAGTGGTTGAAAAATGCCTTCCCTACAAGGGAGCTTCTGTACGGATCGGTATTACGGGTGTTCCGGGTGCAGGAAAGAGCACTTTTATTGAGACACTGGGAAAGCTTGTGACATCAATGGGTCACAGGCTTGCTGTGCTGGCGATTGATCCCAGCAGCGAGCAGTCTAAGGGAAGCATTCTGGGAGACAAAACACGTATGGAAACGCTGGCGTCAGATCCCAACGCCTTTATCAGACCATCACCCTCAGCCGGAACCCTTGGTGGTGTGGCACGCAAAACAAGGGAGATTATTATTCTTTGTGAGGCAGCCGGATTTAATACCATATTTGTTGAAACAGTAGGAGTAGGCCAGAGTGAAACACTTGTGCATTCAATGGTCGACTTTTTTCTGCTCATAATGCTTGCCGGTGCCGGAGACGAACTGCAGGGAATAAAGAGGGGAATAATGGAGATGGCTGATGCCATTGCCATAAACAAGGCCGACGGATCCAACCTGCACAGGGCGGAGGTGGCTAAAAATGAATTTCACAACGCACTGCACCTGCTTCCCCCGCATAAACCCGGATGGCACCCGACAGTTGTTACCTGCAGCGCAGTTGAAGCCAGGGGCATTCAGGAGATATGGGATATTATCAACAGATACGTTACAATAACAAAGGAGAACGGCTATTTTTTCGAATGGAGGAAAAGCCAGGCAATATACAGAATGCATGAATCAATAAGGGAGACTCTCAAGACTTCATTCTACAACGATAACGATATCAGTGAAATGCTTCCTGAACTGGAGGATCTGCTGCGTGCCGGACGTATAACCTCCTATTCTGCTGCATCCAGGTTGCTGAAGAAATATTTTGTTAATTGCGGACGAAAAACCTAGCTCATCAAAACAGCTAATATGATACGCAAACTGATCTGTTTTCTTATGCCGGTACTGATTCTCTCCTGTGATGGTGATCCGGGGTTTGTGCTGAACGGACAACTGAGCGGCGCTGGTAATATATATGTTTATCTGGCCAGGCCGGGGCCCGGTGGTGCTGAAATTATTGATTCAGCACGGGTTGAAGATGGCTCCTTCAGGTTTGCCGGCAGGCTTGAAACCCCTGAGCCATATATCCTCTCGGCAAAGGGATACCGCGAACAGAAATTATTTTTTTTGGAGAATGAAGTTATCTCTTTTACAGGAAGCACTGATTCAATTCATTGTGCCGTGATTGATGGTTCGGTTACTGACAGTGAGTACAGTGAATATGAATCGATGATCAGGCCACTTAACAGGAGGATTCTGACCCTCTTTGATAATCATCATGATGCGGTATATTCCGGTGATAATGTTATTATTGAGTCTGTTGATACGGAAAGGATTAATTCTGATATTGTAAGCAGTGCACTCCGTTTTGTAAGGGAGCATCCGGCTTCATTTGCTTCTCCCTATATTCTTCTTTCACTACAGGCTGATCTGAGCACCGATTCACTCGATCAGCTTACCGGGATTCTTGCCCCCGGGGTTAAAACATCATCACAATACCAAATTTTACAGCAGAGTATTGACAGGATGCGCAGCCTGGAGCCGGGTAATCCTGCACCGGACTTTACACAGCCTTCTCACACAGGTACATCATTCAGGCTTTCAGAAACGACAGGTGATGGCCCGTTGCTTATATATTTTTGGGCATCATGGTGCAGCAGTTGCACAGATGCCACTGCAGAAATTGCCACGCTTTACAGACGCTACCAGGGCAGCGGATTAAAGGTGGTTTCGGTCTCACTGGATTTCTCGGCTTCCGACTGGATTGATGCAGTTAAAAGGGATAGCATGGAATGGGTTAATGTTTCTGATCTGGAATTGTGGGATAACAGTGTTGCCGTCAGGTATAATGTAACAGAGATTCCTTTCTTTTATCTTGTTGACAGCGATGGAGTAATTGTAGCCCGTGGTGATGATGCGTCACTGCTTGATTCATTGATCCTGGCTGAACTGAGGAAACAGGGCAGGAGATAATTCCTTTTTCACAGTTAAGTGATGTATAACATTTTATGTTATCAGCTTTCTTTGGTATCTTAACATCCTGTTTGATTTATTTACATGGCGGGCGGTAATTGCCGGTTATTAATCAGGGTCGGAACAGGGGACTTTCCCCGGGGCGACTGACTTAATTACCCTCACTGAAGGATTATAATATTAATTTAATTTAAATAATATGCAAAGATCAGTTTTGTTTATTGTGGCCCTGTTGTTGTTTTTATCTCCTGCAGGAGCCCAGACGGAAAAAAAGCCGCTTGACCATGATGCCATTGAAGCATGGATGAGAATTACAACAACAGTAATATCTCCAGACGGAAAATACGTTGCCTACGTTGCAGAGCCATGGAAGGGCGACGGAGATTTGTTTATCTACAAGTCAGACGGAAAAAAGGTGGCCTCTTTCAGCTGCGGATCATCCCCTCAATTCAGCTCCGACTCCCGTTTTCTTGTATTTGATCAGAACCCCGCTGATTCACTGGTGCGGGAGCTTAAGCTTAAAAAGACAAAAAAAGAGGATATGCCTCTGAAAACCACTCTGATTTATGATCCTGTAAAAGGTGAGACTGTAAAACAGATAAAGAGTAGCGTAAGGGTAACTGTTCCGTCCAAATGGAGTGGCTGGATTGCCTGGCAGACACAGCCGGAGGCTGTAAAAGGAGAAGGCGTGAACAATAAGGAGCCTAACGGAGATAAACCAAATGGCAAAAAGGAGTCGGAGAAAAACGGCTACCATCTCAATCTCTTTAACACTGCCGGGGCACAATCTGTGACCCTTCCCTTTGTAACATCCTATGTGCTGGCTGAGGATAAGCCTGCAGTGATGTTTGTTACAGGCGGTGATGGCGATAAGTTTGAAGAGGGAGCATATATCTTCCTGCCTGATCAGGGAAGAACAATTGAACTTGTAAAGGGTAAAGGTGAATTCAATCAGATAGTTATCAGGGATGATGCATCGGCTGCCGCATTCCTGTTTAGTAGTGAAGACTCAGACAAAAAGGGTGAGAACAGCCTCTGGTACTGGAATGGCGATGGAGAGGCCTCCCTGCTGGCAGACAATTCCATTGAGGGACTTACGGAGGGATGGCAGATAAGTGAAAATGGCCGGCTCCTGTTCAGTGAGAACGGTAAGCGCATTTTCTTAGGGACAGCACCGGTTATGCCTGAAAAGGATACCACTATACTGGAAGAGGAATATCCTGATGTTGATATATGGCACGGTACTGAAGGTACCCTTCATACTGTGCAGGTGGTAAACAGAACGCGTACCCTCCGCAGGACATGGATGGGAATGGCAGATGTTGAATCAGGTAGTTTTGTTCAGCTGGCGACACCCGAAGTGCCGGACATTCAGCTGGTGGATAATGGAGACTCGGACTGGGCAGTGGCCACCACAGATGTGCCATATGAACTTCAGTCGATGTGGGAAGGAGGGCCTGGACATATTGACCTCTACCTGATTGATTGCAGGTCGGGTGAGCGGAAGTTGCTGAAAAAGGATCTTAGAGCCTCGGTTAACGTATCACCGGCAGGCAGGTATATTGCATGGTATGATTATATTTCAGAGTCCTATTATACTATGGATATTGCCACCCGGACAGAGAAGAGAATCACCACTCCGGCAACCCTGGAGGTAGCACAGGAACTGAATGATGTTCCCAACCTGAGAGGGCCCTACAGGCCTACCGGCTGGCTCGATAATGATGCCGGTATTCTTCTGAATGATCGTTATGATATCTGGCTGGTTGATCCTGACGGAAGCAAAGAACCGGTTAATCTGACACTGAATGGTAGAGAGAATAAGATAACCTACTCGGCAGTGCAGTTTGACAGGGAAAGGGAGAGTTTTACCTCCGGGGAGGAGATACTGCTGATGGGATCCGACGAGATAACCCGTGAGTCGGGATACTATAGCTGGAAGGCCGGCAGCAGGGGCATGCCTCAGGAACTTAAAAGGGGCCCGTACAACCTGTCAGTGCCGGTGAAGGCAAAAGAGGATGATGCAGTAGTTTATTCGCGTGAGACATTTGAGATGTTTCCCGATCTGTGGGTAACCGATCTGAAATTTAAAAAAGAAAACAGGATAAGTGATGTTAATCCTCAGCAGGAGGAGTATCTGTGGGGCACAGCCGAACTGGTTAGCTGGACCTCTCTGGATGGCCTGGAGCTTGAGGGATTACTCTATAAACCTGCCAATTTTGACCCTTCACTTACATACCCGATGATTGTCAATTTTTATGAAAAGAGCTCATCAGGCCTTTATAGTTACCGCACACCGGAACTGCACAGATCAACCATTGATTACCACTACTATACAAGTAACGGTTATCTGGTTTTTAATCCTGACGTCTGGTATGAAGACGGATACCCCGGAGAGAGCGCCTTTAACTGTGTAATGCCGGGAATAACGGCACTGATAGAGAAGGGATTTGTTGATCCGGAACGGATAGGAGCACAGGGACATAGCTGGGGCGGATACCAGGTTGCCTACCTCGCTACCCGTACCGATCTGTTTGCGGCGATAGAATCAGGAGCTCCGGTGGTTAACATGTTCAGTGCATACGGAGGTATCAGGTGGGCTACAGGTCTTAACCGGTCGTTCCAGTATGAGCATACACAGAGCCGGATAGGCTCTACAATCTGGGAATCACCACTCAGATATCTCGAGAATTCACCTCTCTTTACCATGGATAAGGTTACTACCCCGATTCTTATAATGCATAACGATTCAGACGGTCACGTGCCGTGGTATCAGGGGATAGAGTATTTTATTGCCCTGAGGCGTCTTAATAAGCCGGTGTGGATGCTGAACTATCCAGGGGAGCCCCACTGGCCGCAGAAGATGCCAAATAAGAAGGATTTCCAGATAAGGATGTCCCAGTTCTTCAACCACTATCTTAAGGGCGAGCCAATGCCTGTATGGATGAAGGAAGGTGTTCCTGCAATCATGAAGGAGTATGATCTCGGTTATGAGCTGGTGAAATAGGAGCCTTCGTGTGAAATAGGAGCTTAACTGAACAGGCAGAACGCTGAATAAGGATTATGCCGGCACCTTGCTATAATATAAGGTGCCGGTATTTTTATACCTCCTCCAGTATAAAGCCGGTTCCTCTTACTGTCCTGAGCTGTACCTGCTGATCATTTTTAAGGTATTTTCTAAGCCTGCTGATAAATACATCCATGCTACGGCCCAGGAAATAGTCATCATCCCCCCATACCTCCATGAGTATGTTTTCCCGCGGCAGAATAGTATTTTTGTTGGAGACCATGTAACGCAGCAGCTGGCCCTCCTTGAGTGTAAGTTTCTCTCTGGATCCGTTGCAGCAAAGCTCAAGTGTATTAAAGTTGAGGCTTGAGCCACCTATGGTGTACTTATCATTCACTCCCGGATAACTTCTTTTAAGAATATTTCTGAGTCTGAGTATAAGCACCTCCGGGTCAAAGGGCTTGGTAATATAGTCATCGGCACCCAGACTGAGACCCCTGACGATATCCTCCTTCAGATTGCGTGCCGTCAGGAACAGCAGGGGCATTCGTGCCGACTCCTTCCTTATTCTGCCGGCAAGAGTAAAGCCGTCCATTCCCGGCATCATGACATCCAGGACACAGATATCAGGCCTCTCTTCGGTGAACTGTTTCCATGCTGCATTTCCGTCACGGGCTATAGAAACCTCAAATCCGCTTATAGTAACATACTGGCAAAGGATATTCCCGAAATCAATATCATCTTCTGCAATTAAAACTTTCATGATTCTGGTTAAATTTTTGGTATTTCTAAAGTAAAGACGCTGCCCTTGCCCTTTTTGCTGCTTACAATTATATTTCCACCATGAGCTTCAGCAATTCGGGATACGTAGTAAAGCCCCAGTCCAAGGCCTTTTGTGGTGTGTAAATCACCTGTTCCAACCCTGTAAAATTTATCAAAAATATATTTCTGATCTTCGCGGGAGATACCTATTCCGTTATCTTTTACAGCTATAAGAACACTATCACCTTCTGCGGTTGCCCTGAGTTCAATGGTTGGATTCTCAGTCGAATATTTATATGCATTCTGAAGGAGATTACTTACCATGGTGTGAAAATATACAGGGTCAAGGTTACCTTCGGCTCCCCTGAGATCATATGATTCATGAAATGTGCAATCGGTACCGCATCCGTTGCGAAAACCATCGGCTACCTCCCTTAAAAGACTTTCTAAATTGCATCTCTTCTGTTTAATCCTGAACTGTTCCCTTTCCCATATGGTTATATCCAGTATCAGGTTGATAAGGTTGTTGAGATGTACAGTCTGTTTTCCTATCAGCATGGCCGTTGACTCTATCTTTTCCCTGTCTGAAATTACCGCATCCATCAACAGGCTCTTTCCTGCAACGCTTATTGTTGAGAGCGGGGTCTTCAGTTCATGGGTCATATTGTTGATGAAATCGGTCTTAAGATCAGATAATCTCTTCTGATTCAGGTAACTCCTGTAGGTGGCAGCAAAGATAACAGTGAGAGCCAGGAGGGAGAAAAGGCTCAGGAGCAGCGTCATCATTATTCCCTTAAGCAGTTGTGACTCCTTGCTTGCAATATCAATATAGTAATCAAATGAAATCCTGTAGAAGTTTCCCTCTCCATAGAATGTGTTCAAAAAGATATGCCTGTCTGATGAAGCTGTAATATTCTCTTCGGGATTCAGGGCATCCGCCTGCGGGATCCCTTCATCGGTAAGCAATACGAGATTTTTTATCACAACCTCTGAATCAAAATCCTCTTTAAATCCCAGCCTTTTGAAACGCTCTTTTATTGACGGTACTATCTCCTGGTCTGTAAGCAGTACCTCCCTGACAACCGAGATAAGATCCTGACTGATCCTTACCGAGTCTTCATTACCTGAAGCGTTTTCAATATTAAGAAGATAAACGGGGGCAAGATTGTCTATAATATAATAGGCGCGGTCAAAACCGGATTGACCTGATTTATACATCATCTCCTGCACGGCTTCCCTTGCAACCAATCTGTACTTCAGGTTGAAAACCTCCTCCCTCTGTCTCCATACCTGCGTAACTATAATGATCTGGGATGCAATAAAGATCAGTATAGCACCTGCAACGGGTATAAAGGTTTTCTGTTTAAACATCAGGTATCAAAATAATCTGACAGTTGTCTGTTTTTCAAAAATAGATGATTATTTGTTACACTACCCTGATTAACCATGCTTTAACTCTCTGTTAACACTAACCGGCCTGCTGTTACACTAACTTTGCTACCAGAGGAGGTGATATAATAAGGACTCCTGCCAATGCCTGAATAGTAAGATTATGACAAAGGGGAGGAAAAGTGTAAATACAGGAGATAATAGCCTGAAAGATTCCGGTACCTGTATATGCCGACAGATAAGTTTGATAATTAAAGAATGTAAAACAAAAATAGCAATAGCATGAAAAAGATTTACAGATTAATGCTTGTTGCCCTGGTTTCAGTTGTGATATCTCTGGGTGTTTCTGCTCAGGAGAAGAGTAATCAGGAGAAGAGTAATCAGGAGAAGAGTGCTCAGGAGAAGAGTAATCAGGAGAGGAGTAATCAGGAGAGGAGTAATCAGGAGAGGAGTGCTCAGGAGAAGAGTGTCCGGGAGAGGAGAATGATTGAGGAGAGAAAGGCGCCGGATTGCCTATGACGTGAAGGGAAATTATGCTGTAATGGGTGACGGAGCTATATATCCTGGTTCTGCCATCTCGGCAGGTAACACATCATCTGTTCAGTATTCCAAGAGGTTTGATAAATCGAGTGTCAAAAATTATTTCAGCTTTGACATTGAAGAGGATGCCGGAAGGGCTTACATTAATGTTTCAGGGCATTGCGATGAAGGGGAGGTCAGGATCAGAATTACTTCTCCGGACGGGAAGCTATATACCGAGGTGATGATTGATGATATGGGCAGTGTTGACTGGAACAAGTCCTTTAATCTGGATGGTGAGAACAGCGACAAAACCGGCACATGGAAATTCACTGTGCAGGCGAGGGAGGCCACAGGCAGTATCAGGATAGCTCTCAGATCAAATGGAATCACTGTCCCATCGTTTTAGAAAGTGTTTTTTTCAGCCTGATTAAACAAAAAGAGGTGCCGGTTGCAATTAATCAGCCGGCACCTCTTTTTGGTAACTCTGGTCGCTCTGTTTTCTTATTGCCTATTTTGTAAGTTCGGCAACGCCTCCCTTCACACTTTTTACTTTTACGGTATATTTGTTACCTCCCTTCACAATCCATCTTACTGTCACCTCACTGTTACCGGGTATATTGTCTGCTTCGATTGTTGCAGGGTTCCTTTTCTGCTCCTCAGTTACATTCATCCACCTGTCTTCAACTATCATACCTGTAATTACCTCGCCCCCTTCAATGGAGATATAATTGGGTGGATCAATACGGTACTTAAGGTTCTGTCCTGAGTGGGTAGGTGTAATACGGCTGTTGGTTACTGTTGCCGTAACCTCATTGAGTCCTCCGCCGAGATTCTTTATCTCTATATCCCTGACTGCCAGTTTCGGGAGCTGGGATGCATGGTAAAGTGCAAAGGCGGTATTACGGTGGGCATCTGATTCCAGCAGGAAGCCGGGATGTATGCGGCCGAAATTTTTCTTGTAACCGCCGATTTCCACCTTACCGTAAACCGGATGATCAAACTCTTTCCATGGCGTAAAGGTGTCGCCATGAAGCAGCAGCTTCTCAAACTCATTCCTGTTGTTATTCTGGGGATCATTGAACATAAGAAATCCTGCCCACAACTCATTACTGTAAGTGTAGGCTCCTGTTGCACCATACCACCAGTCGAGCTCACCTCCGTATACGGTATAGAGATCTTTCCATATAACAAGGAGACGGTATCCCGGAATAAGTTTTTCACCCACTTTGCCTATTGTGTTCAGCACGTTATCATCCTCGCGGGTATATACCTCAGAACCGCCTCCCTCCATGGATGGCCCCCGGAGAATCATTCCACCGCTGTTATGGTATGACTGAACGCCGGCAATATTGGGGTGATTAAGTGCAAAATCCCGCACACTCCTGTTCTCGGGAAAGGTGAAGGGGTATTTGTCTGCACCGCCCTGGATGTAGTTTGGCTGCCAGCTGTAACCCCAGTCACGGTTGGGGTCATAGGATCCCTGCCTGTCCTCGTTTACAAGTCCGTCACCATCATTATCAATACCTTCCATTCCCAGTATATCATACTCACCCTGCTCACCCTCCTGTACGGGGATCATCTGTCTTGGGTCAGCAGGATCTGTACGGTAGCGTCCATTGGGATTTTTCCGTCTCATGGTGGTGATGCTCCCGTCTCCGTTGATATCTTCAAAACCATCCTCGTCAAACAGTCCGTCACGATCATCATCCCTTGGTGCCAGACCGGACCTTGGTGAAGAAGCGGTATTGGGATTATGGATATAATCCTCCCTGGCGTCAGGGTTGATGGTTGGAAGGATATAGAATACCCTGTCATCCATCAGTTCCCTGATGAAATCGTTTTCATCAAACATCTCAGTCAGGTACCATGCGGCATACAGCGCCATCTCTGTTCCCTGTATCTCATTGGAGTGGATATTGCCGTCAATATAGTACCCCGGCTTGTTTTCAGGTTTTCCGTTGTTGAAATTGGTAACGGTAAGCACTATAATATCCCTGCCCTGAAAAGATTTTCCTGCCGACTCCATTTTAATAAGATCAGGGTAGGCTTTTGTAAGCCTCTGGCAAATATCCATTATGCCATCATATGTATTATAGCGGTTCCAGCTTATACTTACTTTCGTATTGGCAGGAGTTCCTGCTGCCTTGAAGAAATTACTGTTTTCCTGTCCGGTAAGAGTAGCTGTCACAGCAACCAGAAGTGAAACCAGCAGGCTCCTTCCCAGATTGAAGATGGTACTACCCGTTCTTTGTACCGGTGTTGGTCTATATTTTGTCTCTTGACTTTTCATCAGTATATATTTTTATTTTTATTTTTTTTGACTACTTCAGACTTGTGCTGACCGATGAAAAGCCGGTGTTTACTGCACCTGCATTAATGGTTATTTCACCCCTGCCTCTGACAACCCAGTTGTACTCCCGTGTTTCGTTGCCTTTCAGCCTGCCTGTAATCTCTTTTGGTTTTCCTGATATAAAAGTGAGATCGTTACCACCTTCAAGTGTAATTACCATACGGCGGTTCCATTTATTCCTGTCACCCAGTTCATTGGTAGTTGCCAGCATACTGTTGTTATGCAGTGTTACGGATATCCTGTAGAGATCTTTTTCAAGATGCTCCACCCTGAGTCCGGTAAGAACAGGGTCGGGATGCATTCCAGCCAGCTTAACAAGAAAATTGTAGTTTTTCTCTGTTATTTCACCTAACATCGATTCGGGAGGGGTAGTCATCACAAAAGGTTTTATCCCTCCAACTTCTACTTTCTTCCCGTGAAAATCAGGATGCTCCACCGGTTTCCAGTCAACATAGAGGTTTTCCATTCCATTTTCAGAGCCCCATTTAAGAATATTCTCCTCAGGTGTGAGGTCACGTGTCTGCGGAACCCACCAGCCCGGTGTGGCAAAGGAGTACCTTCCGTAGTGGTAGTATGCCCACTCTGCAAAATTGCCTCGTTCACGCATATTATAAGGGGTGCCCGTAAAACCGGTCTCATTCAGGAACAGGGCTGATACCATCTGGTTAATTGTTTCATCTTCCCTCTGTATATTTTTGATTATCTGTGATCTCTGCCTTCCCTGCTGTGGTGAAGATTGCTGCCCGGGTGCTGACTTCCATGGTTTGGACAGATTGTCGTCCGGACCGTATGTTACTACGGCGAAAATATTGTAATGGTCATACAGAAAATCTGCAACAGCCCTTGATTCATTCTCTGATAGTGCATGTATTCCGGCATTCCTGCCCCACTCTTCATAGTCAAAAGAAAAGTTGTTATTGATAAATACCCCACCGGGGCCATCTTCATTAAACAGACCGTCACCATCGTTGTCACGTCCTTCTGTATGGATAATCCATTTTCCCTTTTCTCCTTTGGAAGGATCAGCCTTAACCATCACGGCGCTGTTTGAACCTGATTCAATATGTGTGCCTGCCTCGTCCTCAATACGCATAATGGTAATTACACCATCACCGTTGATATCTTCAAACGGATCCTCATCAACACTGAAATCGCGATCCTCATCCCATGGATTTGCGTTTCCCCTGACTGAAGCTGAAGGGGTACTAAAGAATGCCGAGGTGGCATCCGGATTAATATCCGGAAGAAGGTAAAAAGTTACCCTGTCAAGCAGTGCACTGATCTCCGGATCTTTCGAATTCTCAAGGAGCATCTTTGCAAAACCCGATATTATTGCAGTGCCTGCAATATACCTGCTGTCAATCCCTCCAATGATTGCCACTGCGGGTTTATTACCGGTATCTCCTTTACCAATGGTAATTACCGGTATATCTGTTCCTCCGGCTGAGATGCCTGCAGATGACAGTTTGCACAGGTCCGGATATGCTGCCGCCATCTCTCTTTCTGCTGATCTTCGCTTTCCGGGGTCAGGGTATCCTGTCTGACCATTCAGCGAGGCAGAGCTGAACATTGAAGTAATGATCAGAATAGTTGTTAGTTTAGTTATCTTCATAACAGATGTTTGGTTTAAAAGGCGATGAAGTTAATAACTAATATATGAAGAACAAGATCAGGGGGTGCCACCCACTCTGCTTTTTAATATTAATTAACAATTAACTGTTTTTCCGGGGTACTGTATCTGCGGCCTGTTGCCTGCACTTAATACTTTTAATTCAGATTCAGTTTAATCCACCTTCGCGTTCCGCTTCGGCGGACGAGAGGGGGTGGTTAAATTCCCCGGGGCTTGCCACGGAAAGAAGGGTCCAGGGCTTGCCCTGGGGTATAATACCATTTATCTTCCATTCTTTGGAAATAAGTATGACCTTGGGGACTGCTATTCAGATTCAGTTTAAAGGTCATTCTTTAGAAACACTTATGTTAATTGCGTGTTATACATTAAATTTGTTGTTAAAGAAACCCATATGAGAATCACAATCCTTATTGCTGCAGCCCTTGTAGCTGTTTCGTGCGGAAGAGCGGGCAGCACCGGAGATGACACCGACAGGTTAATTATATCAACCAGCATAGCACCATTTGCATATTTTATTGCAGAGATTGCAGGCAGTGACTTTGAAGTGAATGTTATTGTACCTCCGGGTGCCAGTCCGGCCACCTTTGAGCCCACACCGTCAGTGTTGCGTGGAGTGGCCGGTTCATCAGCCATAATAATAAATGGTTATCTCGGTTATGAAATGGCCTGGGGTGACAGGATAACAGGGATTAACAAGGATATAGCGCTACTGAGGCTTGCCGATTCCCAGGATCTGATTTATGGTGAGGCACACAGGCATGGTGATCATTTTCATTACAGCGGGGTTGATCCTCACTTCTGGACCAGTCCGGTCGCCGCATTGAAAATTACCGACGATATTCACAGGTTTCTTAAGGATATCTATCCTGACCGTACTGCAGAATTTGAAAGGAATTATGGCAGGCTGGTTATAACTATCAACGAGGTGGCTGCCAGACTGGACTCCCTTCTGGGAGGTCACCGGGGTGAATCATTTATGATTTTTCACCCTGCGCTGACATATCTTGCAAGGGATTACGGACTTAATCAGGTTTCTGTAGAGGTAGACGGTAAAGAGCCATCACCGGCTCAGATGAAGAGCTTTATTGATCAGGGAGTGGAGAAGGGAATTGCTGTTATCTTTGTTCAGAAGGAGTTTGACAGGAGGAACGCCGAAGCAATAGCAGACGAGATAAACGCTGCTGTGGTTGAGATAGACCCACTGAACAGGGAATGGCCTGAGACGGTTATCTCCATTGGAGAAGCCCTCAGCCGTGGATTTGGCAGTAACGCTCCTCAGGCAGGGCCCCAGGAACGGCGAGTGGCCAGGCGGTGAAACTGAATCTACAGGCGTGCAGGATGGAATGGTATTGTTATATTTGGATAATAAATTAGGAGCACTTTATGCAGGAACACAACTGGTTGTTAAGGCTTGAAAATATCAGTGCCGGATACAATGGTGATACGGTCCTTTCAGACGTATCCCTGCAGATCAGCGATAATGACTTTATGGGAGTGATAGGACCCAACGGAGGAGGTAAGACAACACTTCTGAAGGTGATGCTGGGTCTCCTGACACCCTTTTACGGTGAGGTGATCTTTAACCGGGAGTTGCTTACGCCATATAATATTGGTTATCTGCCGCAGATGTCAGAAGGGGATATCTCTTTTCCTGTCTCGGTACGTGATATTGTTATGTCAGGACTTATGCAGTCGAGGGGAGCAATGGCCAGGATGAAGCGTGCTGACAGGGAACGGTCTGCAACCGTGATGAAGGATCTTGGTATATGGCACCTGAGAAACAGATGCCTCTCTGAATTGTCAGGAGGTGAACTACAGAGAGTTTACCTTGGAAGGGCACTCATTGGATCACCCCGGTTGCTTCTGCTTGATGAGCCAGGTAACTTTGTTGACTCCTCTTTTGAACAGGGATTTTATGATATGCTGAAAGAGCTGAACAAAAAGATGGCAGTTGTTATGGTCTCCCATGATGTGGGAACGATATCTGCTTATGTAAAATCATTTGCCTGTGTAAACGGGAAGCTTCACTACCATGATTCAGGCAGGATAACCAATGACCAGCTGAAGGACTATGGTTGCCCCATTCAGCTTATTGCGCACGGGGATATTCCCCATACGGTTCTGCAAAAACACATTGATGGAGATATCAATATTTAATTATGATTTTTTGATCAGAAGTATCCTGGCTGCCCTGTTTGGAAGTATTACAGCGGGTATTGCCGGTACCTATATTGTTTCGAGGCGACTGGTTTTTCTATCGGGAGGGGTGACGCATGCCAGTTTCGGAGGCATAGGTATGGGATATTTTCTGGGAGTAAATCCTATCGTGGGAGCAGCCCTTTTCGGTATGGTATCGGCAATGGGTATTGAATACCTGTCACATAAACAAAATGTAAAGGAGGATTCTGCAATCGGCTTTCTCTGGGCATTCGGGATGGCAGTGGGAGTTATCTTTATCTACATTACACCGGGATATACCCCTAACCTTATGAGCTACCTGTTCGGAAGCCTTCTTACCATCGGGGGGGGTGATCTGGCAGCACTGATGGTCCTATCACTTGTTATGATACTCTTTTTTGCACTCTTCTATCGTACAATTTTGTATATATCATATGATGAAGCCTATGCCAGAACATTCAGCAGGCATGTTACCCTTTTTAAATATCTGCTTATAGTTCTGGTATCTCTGGTTATAGTATTGAATATAAGGATAGCAGGGGTAGTGCTGGTTCTCTCCATGCTTACCATTCCGCCTAATTTTGTGATGCTCTTTACAAAGAATTTTAAAAAGGTCATGATATGGTCGGTGGTTGCAGGATTTGTTGGTATGACCGGTGGGATTGCGGCATCCTGGTACCTTGATATTCCAACAGGTGCCACAATCATATTTGTGATGGTTGCCGGATGGGTGATGGCAAGGATAATTAAGGGAAAGACTGGTTCATCGCGTAGCAGGAGAGACATCAAAAATAAATTATACAGGAAAGAGGTTATTTATAAAGACGTTAAATAGAAAAAAAAAGTTATCATGAAGTATGATCTTATTGTAATCGGAAGCGGGCCCGGAGGATATGTTGCAGCTATCAGGGCATCACAGCTTGGACTTAAAACAGCAGTTGTTGAGAATGAAGAACCAGGCGGTATATGCCTTAACTGGGGATGTATTCCAACCAAATCACTGCTGAAGAGTGCCAAAGTATATGATTATATCAAACATGCTGCTGATTATGGTATCACCCTGGGAGGGGAGGCAAAACCCGATTTCAGTGCTGTAGTGGCAAGGAGCAGGAGTGTTGCAGACGGAATGAGCAAGGGAGTTCAGTTTCTGCTTAAGAAGAATAAGATTGACCTGATAAAGGGATTCGGGAAAATCGACGGCAAAGGTGGTGTGACTGTTCAGAACGATGACGGAACGAAGGGGTACACTGCTGATCATATAATCCTCGCCACAGGGGCAAGATCGAAGCAACTGCCCGGACTAAAACAGGATGGGAAAAAGATCATCGGGTACCGTGAAGCAATGACGCTTCCAAAATTGCCTGAATCAATGATAGTTGTAGGATCAGGAGCCATAGGGAGTGAGTTTGCGAATTTCTATAATACAATGGGAACCCGGGTGACGCTGATAGAGTTTCTTCCCTCTATAGTGCCCAATGAAGATGAAGAGGTTTCGAAACAGCTGGAACGATCCTTTAAGAAGGCAGGAATGAAGATACTGACCGGCTCTTCGGTGGAGTCGGTAGATACCTCTGGTAAGATTTGCCGGGCTTCGGTAAAGACAAAAAAAGGAACGGAAGAGATTGAGGCGGAGATAGTCCTTTCAGCTGTGGGAGTAGAGACCAATATTGAGGGGATAGGCCTGGAAGAGGCTGGTGTGAAAAGCGAAAAGGGTAAAATCGTTGTGGATGAGTTTTATCGAACCAGTGTTAAAGGTGTATATGCCATCGGAGATATTGTGCACGGACCGGCACTTGCCCATGTCGCTTCCGCCGAAGGAATTATATGTGTCGAAAAGATTGCCGGCAAAGAGACGGAACCACTCGATTACGGTAATATTCCCGCTTGTACATATACCTCTCCGGAGGTTGCTTCGGTCGGACTCACAGAGTCGGCAGCCAGAGAGCAGGGGTATGATGTAAAGGTGGGTAAATTCCCCTTTTCAGCAAGCGGTAAAGCTTCTGCTGAAGGTGCCAGGGATGGATTCGTTAAACTTGTCTTTGATGGTAAGTATGGTGAACTTCTGGGAGCACATATGATTGGAGCTGGTGTTACAGAGATGATATCCGAAATTGTGGTTGCCCGCAAGCTGGAAACCACCGTGCATGAAATAATAAAATCTGTTCATCCTCATCCAACTATGTCAGAGGCAGTTATGGAAGCTGCCGCTGCAGCATGGGGCGAGGTAATCCATCTGTAAAAATTTCAACGCAACCATTTATCAATTCTTTTCATCTTCTATCTGGTGGATCATTTATCGTTAAGTGTATCTCATCCGGTAATTTATTTATATATTTATCATCTTAACAGATGGTAAATTGCCGGAACTAAAGAAAATACTGAGAGGATGCCTGGATGGCAACAGTCGGGACCAGGAGCTTCTTTACAGACGATACTCTGCAAAGTTTTTTGCCGTTTGCCTGCAGTATACAGGAAACAGGGAAGAGGCCAGTGATGTTCTGCAGGAGAGTTTTATTAAGATATTCACCAACCTCCATTCATACAGTGGAGAGGGTTCTTTTGAAGGATGGATGCGGCGTGTGGTGGTAAACACAGCCCTTGAGAAGTACCGGAGTCAGTATTACCTCAATAAGGTTGATGATCCGGAAAATGTTGCGGAGCCTAATGATGCAGGAGATGATTCTGATTATTCAGGGCTGGAGGCAGGCGATCTTCTGGAGATGGTTACCAGGCTTCCACCACAGTACAGGATGGTATTTAACCTCTATGCTATTGAGGGCTACTCGCATCGTGAGATAGCTGGAATGCTTTCCATTACTGAGGGGACATCAAAATCCAACCTCTCCAGGGCGCGACAGATTCTTCAGAAGAAGGTTGAGATTTATTTGGGCATAAAGAAAAGAATGATAAATGGTTAATGGCGATTCAAATATTGATCTGCTCTTCCGGAACGGTCTCCGTGACATGGAGGTGTTACCACCTTCTGATGCCTGGGATAATATTTCCACGGTAATCCCGGGCAGAAGAGTGGCAGGCATATTCTACAGGGCTGTCGCCGGAGTGGCAGTGCTTGTTTCGATGGGTATGCTTGCATGGTTTACCACATCCCGCGGTCCGGAGATGATGACTGAAGCCACTATGAACCAGGCAGAACCTCTTATCACCTTAACTGAAGACCCGGTTCAGACCCTGGCAGTATCTGACAGAAGTGAAGCGGATGAGGTTGGTGATAAAACCATTGAATTACCTCCTGAGGCACAACTTATACCTTCCACTGTAGCTGTTATTACCGGGCCTGTGGTAAAGCCGGCCATCATTGCCGAAATAACAGATGTAACATCCTCAAAACCGGCACTTGTCCTGAGAAGAACCGGCTCCGGTGATATTCCCCGTGAGATGGCGGTGGCTATACCCGGATATTCAGAGGG
>JAIVHO010000052.1 GCA_020201035.1 Bacteroidales bacterium | reverse complement strand
GTATAGGAAATCCTGAGTGGCGTCCCGACAGTAAAAAAGTTACCTTTGAATATAACAAAAGGGGCCACCAGCTCTATCAGGTTATTGAGATGTATGCAAATGATACACCTTCCCGGGTTCTGATCGATGAAAAGGCTGAGACATTTATAGACTACAGCGGAAAAAAGTTCAGATATGATGTTAATGATGGAAGGGAGATAATTTGGGCCTCGGAACGTGATGGCTGGAATCATCTCTATCTGTATGATGGCATTACAGGTAAAGTCAAAAATCAGATTACGAGGGGAGAATGGGTGGTCCGCAGGGTGGTTCATGTTGATCCTGACGCACGTACAATCCTTTTTGAGGCCAGTGGCAAAGAACCGGGTGATCCCTATTTTGTACATCTCTACAGAATCAGCTTTGATGGCAGCGGGCTAAAACATCTAACGGCAGGTGAGGGAAACCACAGAACCACTCTTTCGCCTGGCAGAAAATTTATTGTTGACGCCTGGTCAAGGATAGATATGCCTCCCCGTTCTGTTGTAAGGGATGCAGCAACCGGTAAAATCACTATGGAACTTGAGGAGGCAGATATAAGCAGTCTGCTTGCCACGGGATGGGAAATGCCAGAGGTGTTTGTATCAAAGGGACGTGACGGAGTTACAGATATATGGGGAGTGATACTTAAGCCATCCAATTTCGATCCTGCAAAAACCTATCCGGTTATTGAGTATATCTATGCCGGTCCGCACGGAAATCATGTACCAAAGGATTTTACCGACTACTATAACAGGTGCAGGCACTCCCTTACTGAGCTGGGGTTTGTGATTGTAATGATTGACGGTATGGGAACATCAAACCGGTCCAAAGCGTTTCAGGATGTATGCTGGAAAAATATAGGAGATGCCGGATTCCCCGACCGGATTCTATGGATAAAGGATGCGGCATCAACACGCCCCTGGATGGATATCAGCAAGGTTGGTATTTACGGTAAGTCTGCCGGGGGACAAAATTCAACAGGTGCTCTCCTTTTTCACCCCGATTTCTACAAGGTTGGTGTGTCAGTCTGTGGATGCCATGATAACAGGATGGATAAGATATGGTGGAATGAGCAGTGGATGGGATGGCCCGTTGGAAAGGAGTATGGTGAAAGCTCTAACGTGGACAATGCATACCGGCTGCAGGGCGATCTGTTCCTTATAGTGGGCGAGATGGATAAGAATGTTGATCCGGCTTCAACATATCAGGTGGCAGATGCACTGATAAAGGCAAATAAGGAGTTTGATCTTCTTACACTGCCCGGTAAGGGCCATGAGTGGGGCGGACTGTATGGTGAACGCAGAATAGTGGATTTCTTTGTAGAGAAGATAATGGGAGCAGAGCCGCCGCCAATGAACAGCAGGGACTGGGGTACGCGACTTATTGATACCGATATTGACCGTTAGGTAACTGACACTGGCCACCGGGTTGATTGCCCGGGTGTCAGCATGGGTAAAGCCCATCACATATTTAAAAGCAGGCCGGAAGTGATTTATTTACTTTCTGGCCTGTTTTTTTTATTTATTGGGTATAACAAATTTCACGGTACATACTATTTTTAGCTGGTAATTAACCAACCAGATAAACAAAGAAAAAGTATGAAAAGAACTTTTATAACTCTATCCCTGATCTGTCTCCTTCCTACAGTTGCAGAGTCACAACACAGTTTTGTTGTCCAGAATGGCACACCATCCGTATACCGTACATTAGCAGAGGCATATACGGCAGCTGAGCCGGGAGACACCATATACCTTCCCGGAGGATCATTTGACCTGCCTGGAATATACAAATCACTTGTCTGGATAGGAGTGGGATATCATCCTGACTCTACCATTGCCACGTTTTCTACCCGTATAAACAGTTCTGCAAACTTTTATGGTGACTGTGACAACTCCTATATTACCGGAATCCATTTTTCATCAAATGTAAACCTGGGCTCAAACGGAAACGATGCAGTTGATGTAACCATTTCAAGATGCAGGATCGATGGCTCGCTTAATCTGAAGTACAGCGATGGTCAGCAGAGAGAAATTAATACAATAGTTAGCGAAACAATTATAGATAACTCTGTCAATGCCAACTATGGAAGCAATATCCTGATGGAGAAAAGCCTTGTCAGGTCGTTACTTACCGGCTTCAGAAACAGCCGGTTTGACAGGCTTATAGTCTACAGGGGAGAACAATCTTCCGGAGCTGGTGCATCATATGCCTTCACAAACACAACCGGATCACTGATAACCAATTCGGTGTTCAATGTACTGACCTACACAACATGGAGCGGAAGCCTTGCCAGTAATTACAATAATCATTTTGCCAATAATATATATGAAGGATTTGCCACCTTTCCTAATGGAACAAATACAGGGGAGAACAATATTTCAGGTGTGGATCCCCTGACCCTGTTTGAACATATTGAGGGTGATTTTAATGTATTTTCATATCTGCACAACTTCCGCCTTCAGGAAGGTAGTGCAGGGATAGGCACCGGTACCGATGGCAGCGATATCAGCATCTTCAGCGGATCATCACCCTTTAAGGAGGGAGGACTTCCCTTTACACCGCACATCAGGCTGGTTAATATTGCCGGTGAAACTGTAAACGGCCTGCTTCCTGTTGAGATAAGGGTGGCAGCACAGGAGAAATAAAGGGAGATGTTATGAGAACAACCCTTTTATTACTTTTCCTTACACTCTCTGTCAGCCTCTTCTCCCAGAACTCCCTTGTATCTGGCGAATACTGGTTTGACGGATTATACAGCACGGCTGAGACGATATCATTTCCGGCAGGTGAAACAGTGAACCTTTCAGATCAGATTGATGTATCTCATCTTGCAGCCGGACTCCATTCCGTGCATATAAGAGTGATGGACGAAGAAGGCCTGTGGTCTGCTGTTGAATCAGGTTATTTTATTATCCGGAGTGAAGCAGGAACTCCTGAATCTGCCGATATAGTCTCTGTAAGATATTGGTTGGATAATGACTATTCCGGATTTGTTGAAACAGTTATTCCGGATGCACAGGCAGTTAATTTCAGCTACCAATTCGATGCTGAATCTCTTTCGCCCGGCCTGCATACCATAGCTTTCCTTTTTACAGATACCGGTGGCAGACAAAGCAGTCCGATTACCACTTTCTTTGTTAAACCACCTGTTTCACTGGCAAATGAGGAGAGGACTGTAAGAGAATTTAAGTGGATGGTGGACTTTAATGCTGCCGCGACCGGAACAATTGAATTTTCCGGTGAGAGTGAGGTCAATCTGCTGACAAGTCTGGATATGGAATCACATGCGAACGGGCTGCATACCTTAACCATTTGGTTTATAGATAATACAGGATTCCTGAGTGCCCCTGTCACCAAATTCTTTATAAGCAGGAACCAGGCCATTGCCCCGGATAACCGGATAACCGGCTACAGATACTGGTTCTCGGACGGGACCATGCAAAGTTTTGAAATCAGCGAGCATGAAGCTGACTATATTCTTCTGGAGGAGCCTGATTTACGGCTGATTTCTGAAGGAGAATATGTTATAAATATTCAGTTTCGCGATGCTGAAGGGCGATGGAGCGGTACCGCTTACCAGTCGTTTGTTAAGAAGTTATATCCCTGGGCAACTCTTACAGCAGATATAACTGATGTCTGTGCAGGGGATTCTGTTCTGTTCACTGCTGTAACTGTTGATGCAGATTCGGTGACATGGCATTTTGGTGATGGTAATGAGAGCACAATTGAAGAGGTCAGGCATGCATATGACGGGTCCGGGGAATACACTGTCTCACTTGATGCTGCTGACAGGGAAACCGGTACCGTTACAACCATAAGTCTGGGCAACTCTGTCCTGGTAAGGGCGTTGCCTGATATTGATCTGGGAGCCGATATGGATATAGAGGAGGATGAATCGGTTCAGCTTGATGCAGGCACCGGTTATCAGACATATCTATGGAATGGTACCACAGGTGCTGCACTCTACTCGTTTAGCGGAACAGATGCGGGCGTGGGTGCACATTCTGTCAATGTGTGGGTAGAGGATCAGTATGGCTGTGCTGCCGGGGATACAATTATCATCACAGTCAGTGTGGCAAGTGATATTGACGATCCTGTGCAGACTTCACTCAGGGTATGGCCAAATCCGGTCCGTGATATCCTGAAAGCCGTTTGGGAGCAGGATATTATTCCCTTTCTTGGTGCTACGATTACCGATATGAACGGTCGTATTATGATAAATGAACCACGGTTATACTCAGGAGACGGGATCGATATGTCAGCCCTTTCACCGGGCCGGTATATGCTGATTCTTAACAGTGGCAGTAAACTATATACCCTGCCGATAATAAAAGTTCAGTAAAAAAGAGACTGTCACTCTTGGCAGCCTCTCAATTTTTAACGATAAGCTATATGTGATTGATTAATTGAATAATAGCTTCAAGGAACAGATACGAATAGAACAGGTGCCATAGTTGAAGTCACTGTTCGCATATATCAGTGGATTACTCTGCTTACCAGTGTTAATTTCCGTCAGGTTTTATTCAGGATAATACCTGGCAGGAGTGCTTCCCGGAGTGCTGTTTTTAATAAACTCCCGGAGATCATCATTGGCAGTTTTGAGATCAGTGCTCCTTAGGTACATCATATGACCGCTACGGTATCCTTTGAAACTGAATCTATCTCTCATCTTTCCGGAAGGGTCTATCTGCCACATGGTGTATTTTGAGTTGAAGTATGTGCATGCTCCGTCATAATAACCAGCCTGGAACATAACCTTGAGGAATGGATTTGCTGCCATAGCAAGACGGAGATTCTCCCTTACACTATTCTCTGTTCTGTCCCACGGCCTCACATTTCCGGATAGATTATATCTTATATCAGTCTTGAAATTAAGTACCTCCCTGGTATAGTAGTTTATTGCCGGGGCAAATGCATGATTCCATGTGTTCATCTCTATACTGAAGTCGGGGCGTATGCCCGCTTGCGTCTTATCAAGCCCAAGGTATCTTGAATCGAGCCTGCCAATTGTAAATCCGCTCTTTTCACGCAATAACTCCTTCCAGAAGAAACTGGTTGGAAGATCAAGGTTATGCTGCAGAATTGCCTTTTCAGAAATCCCAGAGTAGTATGACATCTTACCTGCCACATCTCTCTTCTCATCCTCACCGATAAAACCACCTTTCGAAAGAGCCGGGATCAGGTTATGAAGTGTATACTCCTCAACTTCCGGCAGTATCTCAGAAAGATCCTTTTCCTGCAGTGCAGCGGGTAACATCTCATGATACCAGGCTGTTGCCGTAAAGTAGGGGAGGTTTATACCTGATGAAATGGGGATGTCCGATTCAAATACCTTATAGTCAGCTGGCGATACCATAATTACACCGTTAAGGTATATCCACTGACTGTTCTGAAGCTCAAGCGGGAGTCCTGAAACCCTCGTGCCTCCGTAGCTCTCCCCGATAATATATTTGGGGGATAACCATCTGTTGCTGCGGGAAACAAAATCACTAATCCATGCCGCCAGATATTTGATATCAGCATTGATCCCGAAAAAAAGTTTTTCGTCGGGCCACTTACCCTCGTTGTCCCTCACCATCCTGGAATAACCTGTGTTAACAGGGTTAACAAACAAAATATCAGAAACATCAAGAACAGAGTAGGGGTTGTCCTTAACTCCATACGGCTGCACAGGATAACCCTCATCATCTATCTTAAGCACTTTTGGACCGGTATAGCCTATATGCATCCAGACTGATGCCGATCCCGGTCCGCCGTTAAAGGATATAAGCAGGGGCCTGTTATCCCTGTTCCCGGTGATATCCCTTGTATAGTAGGTATAATATAGTGTTGCAACAATTTTATCATCAATATATACTGGCTGAGTACCCGTAGTGGCTGTATATGATAAAGGTTTTCCATTAATGGTTATGTTTCCTTTTGTTACTACGGCTGTGTCAACAGATATAATCCTCTCCTGAGCTGTGACATAAAAAGCTGAAAAGAGAAGTAATAAAACGAAAAGGGCGGATTTTTTCATAATGGCTGATTAGGAGGTTAGAGTTATTAGGAAATATCATTTCTGGTCAGGCATGCTCTTAAGGTAGAGGTCGCGCTGTGGGAAAGGAATTTCGATTTTGTTTTCCCTGAAAGCCCTGTCAATTTTATAGCGAAGATCACTTTTTGTATTTTCAACCATAAAGGAGTCGTTGGTCCAGAAAAACAGCTGGAAGTCAAGACTTGACTCTCCAAAATCCACAAATCTTACGAATGGTTTAGGAACAACCATTATCCTCGTGTGATCTTTGGCACATTCAAGAAGTACACTGGTAACAAGTTCAATATCACTGCCATATTTAACTCCAACGTCAACATGGAATCGTGTTTTCTCCTCTGCATGTGACCAGTTGATAACCCTGTCGTTTACCAGATTTGAATTTGGGATAATTGTGATAATATTATCCCTTGTTTTTATCTTCGATGTTCTGAGTCCAATGGAGACCACCCGCCCTATCATTTCATTCTCAAGCTCAACAACGTCATTGATTTTTACAGTTCGTTCTATCAGCAGGATAATACCGCTGGCAACATCCATAAAAAGCTGCTGAAGACCCAATCCAACACCCACAAGAAGTGCTGCCGCGCTGGCAATAAGTATTGATACCTTAAAGCCCATGCTGTCAATTAAAAGTACAAAAATAATTGTCCAGATCACGTATTTTATCATCTGAAACAATGAATGGGATGTTCCTTCATCAAAGACATTTTTGCTTACCAGACCCTTCATAATCCGCTTTATCAGCTTAATGGCAATAGCGGTCAGTATTATAATAATCAGGGCAATCAGAATACTGGAGACAGTGAGGGTGAAATTTTTGGTTTCAAAAATCGTTAGTTCGATAAAGGCACGCAGTTGATCAATCAATGTCTCCATAGAATTTATTTTTACCTAAAATAACTATTTTTTCTGAAAGAGCTGTTAACACCGCACTAAGTTACAGACTCCCTTATGGAAAATTGTCAGGGATATGCCTGCGGGAGCCACTGCCCGGAACAGGTTAGTATCTTGCTTTCTATTTTATACTTATTTCTCCAGCAGGATTTTATAAACCCGATCCGGTTGCGACTTTTATTTGGTGTGACTTCTTAAAACTTGAAACTATAACTTACCGAAGGCATAAATGGAAACAAGCTCTTTTGTTTCAAGGTAGTTTTTCCAGAGAACCAGTTATAGTCCATATAATAGAAATAAGGATTCTTCCTGTTATAGAGATTGAATATGCTAATGTTCCATGTTCTTTCACCCAATCTTGTTTCCTTTCTGAAATTTGCACCTATATCCAATCTATGGTAGCTCCTCATACGGTAATTGTTTTTCCCTTCATACTGGTATGCCGGATAGAAAATTCTCTCAGGTTCACCTTCCCAATACTGGCCATCGTCTATTATTGCATTGTATTTTCCTACAGGCAAGGAGAAGGCATTTCCTGTACCGTAAACCCAGGTTGCCGAAATATCAATATCATCACTTAGTTTGTGCATAAAGACCAGGCTGATATCATGTCTACGATCAAATTTATATGGGTATGGCTCTCCATTATTCAGATTTGCAAATTGATGAGTGGTTTTTGACCAGGTATATCCAATCCATCCTGTTGTTCTTCCGGAATTCTTTCTAAACATAAGTTCAAATCCATAGGATCTGCCCTTACCACCTTTTTCAATAAGCTCCTGCCAATCTTCGGTGGACTCAATAATAGATACACCCGGCTTATATTCAATAAGATTATTCATCCTTTTATTATAATACTCAAGTGATATATCATACTCTCCATTTTTGAGCTGCCTTGTGTACCCGAATGACAATTGCCTGGCAAGGGAAGGGGGAACACTTTTGGTTGCAGGCATCCATAGGTCAATTGGTATCCCCACATTAGAATAACTTAGAAGATGTACATATTGCTGCATTTCAGTATAAGATGCACTTACCTGAGTTTTTTCACCTGGGGTAAGGTTTAATGTTATTCTCGGATCAAACCGTTTATAATTAAGTTTATCAGAGGTATACCAGGAACCCCTGATTCCCATATTAATATTTAGAAAACGACCAATATTTATTTTATCATCAAGATATAAAAAGTGCTCCCAGGCATAGAAATCATTGCTGCCAGTTAGGGTATCCAGAATAACATTTCCTCCTTCAGTTATGTAATATGAGTTAGTCCATGGATTAAAAGTATGGTGCAGAGTTCCACCTCCGAAAGAGATCGATTGATTTGGACCCGGATAATAGCTAAAATCGATTTTTGCTCCAAGGTCAGATATAGCCGATCTGAATTGCCCCGTGTAATTATATTCTGAGTCGCCAGTATCCTGGATATCCGTAGCCCTGGTATTAAACCTGAATCTTGAATAGCTTAGTGAGAGATTGCTGAACAACTTTTGGTTATAAATATGATTCCACCTGTATGCAGCTACCATATTACCCCATTTTATCCTGACTTTTGACCTGTCATTATCATCTCCGGGATCGTTATATATAGCCAGAGAACTGTCATCTCCGGAGTACCAGCTTAAAAACATACGATCCTTGTCAGAGAATTTATGGTTTAATTTGGCATTCAGGTCATAGAAAGTATATCCTATTACATTATCTTCTGCCAGTTTGGTAACAGGCATTGTAATAAGGTCGTACATAAACCTTCGGGCAGACAGGATAAAGGAAGATGTATCCTTCTTAATAGGACCTTCAACAGTGATTTTTGACGATACGATGCCTATTGAACCTGAGCTATGTAATTCCTTCATATTGCCATCCTTCATTCTGATATCCAGGATGGATGATAGCCTGCCTCCATATCGTGCAGGGAATCCGCCTTTAATAAGATTAATATTGTTAATGGCGTCAGCATTGAAAGTGGATATAAAGCCAGCCAGATGATTTACGTAGTACAGGGGTACATCGTCAAGCAGGACAAGGTTTTGATCGGGTCCACCACCACGCACATACAGTCCACTATTGCCTTCACTACCAGACTGTACACCTGGCATTAGCTGTAGTGATTTCATCAGGTCGAATTCACCACCAAAGGAGGGAAGTTGCTTCACCTGTATAACCGGGAGATTAATAGTTCCATGTTTCTCAGGCTGTTTATAAGCAGAAGCATTTACTTTTACTTCGCCAATCTCAATGCCTGGCTTCAGACTAAAATTCAGGATTACATCATCTGAAATGGATAATACTATTACAGTGTCGTTATACCCGAGAAAAGAGCAACCCAGGTTGTAGACTCTGTTACTTAATAAAGAGATACTGTAATAGCCATATTCATTTGAAGCAGTGCCTGATCCCGACTCAGTATCATAAATATGTGCTCCAATAAGTACTTCTCCTGTCTCTGAGTCAGTTATATGACCTGAGACAGTGACTTTTTGAGCTGAAAGAAAACTGCACCAGACTGATAATATTGCAACTGTTATTGCTAATCTCATTATTTATCAGAAATATTCAGAATAATCCGGTCGCTCAGGTACCCGGCAAAAATCCCGTAACCGTTTTCAATATTGGAAAAGAGATTTACAGGGTCCGGAATACCCTCAAATATGTCACCATCCTCTTTGTTGAGATAGACTCCAAGTTGTTTTTTATAATTATAGTAATTCTCCGAAACAGAATTGAGTTCTACAATAAGCTCGTACTCGTCGGATTGATTATTCATTATTCCTGCAAATATTTCAAGGACAGGAATCCCTTGATAAAACCATAATACTGCTCCGCATCAGTAAGTATTGGATCAATAACTCCCCCGATATTTGCAAGTTCTGTAGCATACGTATAATCTGGGGAAGGATAATTCGGTTTTAGAAAGCGCACCTTCAGTTTCAACTCATAATAGTTTTTGTTGGGATCAGAATCATTAAAACTCAATCTCAATAGCTTATGTCTCATCCCGATTTCATCAATCCATATCTCATCTGTACTCTCGGCGTAACTCAGAAAAGTTTTGGAAGGCATGCTGTCAGTCGCTGTAACCGGTTCAAATCCCGGGAAGGATACTTCAATACTATATACCCCGTTTTCGGCCGGGCCAAAGCCTGCAAGGAAGATACTGTCGCTGGCAATTGCTGTTTCTACCAGTGTTCCGTCCCGATATAAATTGATAGTGGCACCGAAAATACCTGGTGGAATGCCACCCACTATTGATGTACTTCTGGATATGTTAACAGCAATTCTTTCGCCTCGTGTAAACATGGAATTGATCACAAGCTTACTGTTATGTTCCGGCAGATCAATATCAATAGTCTTTGTGCATGACATAATCATTGTGATAATAATAAATAGTATCCAACAGGTTTTCATAGATTTAGAAATGGCCGTTTAATCTGCTGGAGTACCTGAGTACTTTTACTGGTTGTATAAGATATCCTCCCATCAGAATCATCGATAAAATTACCTCCTTCATAATTATGCAGAATTGGTGGTTGGTAATTGTAATACGTATAGCCGACATATAAATTTACTTACAATAGTGTTAAATAAGTCTTAAAGTGTTGATTTTAACTATTTTTTAAGAATGATTGGAGACAGGTGTATTGCAAACCGGGTGAAGCGGGTACATTCTTTCAAAGTATCAACTCAACCAATCTAAGCAATTTTAAATATGCTTTTGCTGAATAACCTGATTGAGATAACTGTCAATACAATTCCTGTACCTGTAAGCACAAAAATTTCCGGCAGAATCTCCCTAAGAGGCAGGGATCTCCAGAATATATCATAAAAACCCTGTATTCCCCAGTAGTTGATGCTGAAAGGTGCAATCTTATTCATAACATCAGGCATGGCAAACAAGGGTATCATACTGCCTCCAACAGCTGACATAACGAGTATAACAAGAGTACTGAGGCTTGAAGCCTGGTG
The DNA here is from genome assembly GCA_020201035.1 of Bacteroidales bacterium. GTDB lineage: Bacteria > Bacteroidota > Bacteroidia > Bacteroidales > VadinHA17 > JAIVHO01. Next base: position 13,124 of record JAIVHO010000052.1, on the reverse strand, counting down.
ACGGGATACTGCAATAGAAGCGAGGAATATACCCACACTTGAAATTGCGAATGCTGTAGAAATAATCATTAAGATCATGGCTTCAACATTAACCGTAATATCCAGATTAAGGAAGATCCACGAAAAAAGAAACATAACAGTTAATTGAAGTATCGCCACAAAGAGTGCAAACAGCATCTTGCTGTACAGGATAGTCCGGCTTTTAAGGGGTGAGTATAACAATCTCTTGATAGTGCCGTTTTCTTTTTCTTCAAGAATACTGGTTCCTATACCTGCCACACTGAATAGTAACATTAATATTGACGTACCTGCAACAGCCTGTATTAATCCCAGATTCAGGTCATCCTTCTCACCTACAATTGATGTCATTTTCAGGAATGATTGACTGATATTACCAGCTTTAGTCCGGGTGATGCCAGTCTCTTCCTGAATTTGATTACTTATTGCACGGTTAATTTCAATATATTTATCCATCTCGATTTTTCTTACTGATGATATCAGGCTGTTTATTATAATGGCCTGTGCCATAGCAATTTCAAATTCCTGTTCCCTGTCAAAGATCAATTCAACCGGCAAACCGGCATTGATTTTAACAGAGTCCTGAAATCCAGGATGGAAAATAAGAGCGCCCGGATATTTTCCCCTTATAATGAGATTAGTTGCTGAATCCAAATCTGAGTAAACAATATGCATCCCATTGAGCGATGAAAGGTTTGAAAGAAATTCAGAGGATAGTTCTGATTGGTCCTGGTCCACAACAAGTAGCTGGAACGATTCTGAGCTGTCAATAAAATCATTTACTCCTCCGTAAGCAAATGCAAACAGGCTGATAAGTATTACCGGAACAAGAAATGTAAGTATAAATGACTTCTGGTCATTAAGAAACAGTATCAGATCCTTCCTGAAGAGTTTTAACATATCTCAGTCTCTTAATAATTTACCTGTAAGCATTAGGAATATGTATTCCAGGTTAGCATTGGGCGATCCGTTCAGGGCTCTTAATTCCTCCAGGGTACCCTCTGCTTTAATTGTTCCCAGATCAATGATTGCGATTCTGTCACACAGGCGCTCAGCTTCCTCCATATAATGGGTTGTATAGATAACAGTCATACCTTCCTGGTTCAGTTTTTCTATCAGGTCGAATATATGATTCCTGTTCTGAGGGTCAACGCCTGCAGTAGGTTCATCCAGTATAAGAATTTGCGGTTTATGCAGCAGCGAGCAGGCAATATTAATCCTTCGCTTCATGCCTCCTGAAAAAGTCCTTATCCTGTCATTATTCCGTCCTGCTAACCCAACCAGTTCAAGTATCTTTTTAGCACTGGCCCTGAGTTCCTTTTTTGGGACATTATATAATCCTCCCCAGAATATAAGATTCTCGTATGCAGTCATGTTGTCGTACAGGGCAATTTCCTGCGGGACTACCCCCATCATTTTCTTACATTTATCCGGGTCATGAAATATGTTGAGTCCATCAATATAAATCTCGCCGGAATCAGGCTTAAGCAGAGTATTAAGGATATTAACCGTTGTCGATTTGCCCGCTCCGTTAGGTCCGAGTAATCCAAATATTTCACCTCTGCGTATATTAAAACTGATCTCCTTCAGTGATTCAATATTGCCATATGTTTTTGAAACAGACTTTACTTCTATCATTTCGTTGTAGTACTGCAAATATCCATCAATTAAGTCATCGGCTCATACAGTGCAATTCTAAATCTTAAATCTGACACCTCAACCAATATAAGTATTTACTTTGGTTTTTAATATTGACAGGCCGAATTATGTAATCTCCGGGAAAAAGATGTATGTAGAGCAATATATTTCCAATTAAATGCTATTTTAGAAGACGCAGGATTAAAACCTGACCTGACTATGGTCAACATGCAGGCCGTTAAAATTAAAAAGATTATGTCTGAAAGAGGGTCAAGAACAGAAGAAGACCAGAGTTTTAAAGTTATGGATGCTGATCATATTAAAGAATTATGGTCAAAGACGTATAACACTGAAGGTAAACCGGATTGGTCACATATCCTGCCTTACTATGATGAGAGTATATTTTTCTGGGATACTATTCAGAAAATAAATGGTCTGGACGAGTTCACTGCAATGACGCAACGACTGGCTGAAAGGTCCAAAGATCTTAAAATGAATGTTGTGAGGGCTTTAAAGGAAGATAATATAATCTTTATTGAATGGGAAATGACCATAAGCTTTAAGAAGAATCCCAGTTCTGTGCTTTATGGTTCGAGCCGATTAACAATCAACGAGAAAGGTAAGATAATTGAACAGAGAGATTATTATGATTTATGGGGAGATATATTTGACAATATCCCCAGATTCGGCAAGGCCTACAGGAGGTTTATGAAAAGGAAATTTGGATGAGATAAATTTTGTGAATAATCTTTCAGGAAATATTAACTATAAACCGGAATCTATTGTTTTAGAAGAATTGAGAATAACTGGACTTTTAAAATATTGGGTGGAATACATAACCCCATTGATTAGCTGATTTATTGAAAGCGGGAGCAAATAAGTGATATGAAGAACAAGAAGTTTTGGAAGTACTTTAAAGAATATGAGTGGTCAAACATATTCGCAATGATCAGGAATAACCGGCTTGATCCAAAGATATGTAACGATGATTTTAAGAATAAGCTGGTTGTAATAACAGGTGCAACATCTGGTATCGGCTACCTGACAGCCCGTAAATATGCATCAATGGGAGCAGATTTGTTGTGTGTCAACCGCAGCCAGGAGAAATCCGATGCTCTTAAAGACGAAATTGAGGGTGAATTCAATGTGAAGTGTGATTATAGAATTGCTGATTTAAGCAAACTTGACGATGTGCATAAAGTAGGTCAGGAGCTTTCCCATACCAATTTTACAATTGATGTTTTAATACATAATGCGGGGGTTTACCTTACAAAAAGGGAATCTACAACTGACGGACTTGAAAAAGTATTTATGGTTCACCACCTCTCATCCTTTATTATTAATTACTATCTGGTGGAAAAACTGAAGGCTCAGGACAAAGCCAGGATAATAGTTGTCAGTTCTGAAGGACACCGGTTTGCCGCGTGGGGACTAAGAATGGATGATCTGATGTGGGAGAAAAGGCGCTATTCCGGCTTAAAAAGCTATGGTTCAGCCAAGACCGCCCAGCTTTTATCAATACTTATTTTTGACCAGCTTTTTAATGGTTCAGGGGTAACAATAAATGCTATGCACCCTGGTGCCGTAAAAACCGAAACAGGACGTGAAAACGGAGCTGGATACCAGTGGTTCAAAAAACATGTAATTGACAGGGCCTTAAGATCTCCGGAGATTTCAGCGGAAGCATTGTACTATCTGGGTGTATCAGACGAAATGGATGAGGTAAGCGGTAAGTTCTTTAATCTGACTGCAATGGAAGAACCTGCACCTCCTGCACTGGATATGGAGACTGCCAGAGAATTATGGCAGATCAGCCTTGATCTTGGAAGATTAAATACTCAAACTGAAAAAGAGTGAAATATGCCTTTATCAAACTATGATGCTGTTGTTGTTGGCGGAGGGATGGCCGGACTCACATCTGCAACATACCTTGCCCGTTCAGGAAAAAAGGTTCTGTTAATAGAAAAAAACAACGAAACAGGAGGGCTTGTAAATTCATTTGCCCGTGATGGATTTATTTTTGATTCAGGAGTGAGGGCTTTGCTTGATGCAGGTATTGTATTTCCTATGTTAAAAGAGTTGGGAATAGAGCTTGAATATGTAAAAAGTCCGGTTTCACTGGGTGTTGAAGAGGATATTATAAATATCGAGAGCATAGATAATCTTGATGACTACAGGAAACTTCTTATTAAACTATACCCTGAAAGTTTATCCGATATTGATAAGTTACTTAAAAGTATCCGTAGGATAATGAAGCATATGGATGTGCTTTATGGTATTGAGAATCCTGTCTTTAAAGATATTCCCGGCGACAGGAAATTTCTTTTCAGAAAACTTCTGCCATGGCTTCCGAGGTTTGCTCTCACAGTAGGTAAAATAAACAGGATGAATATGCCGGTGGAGGAGTATCTGGGAACAATGATCCATGATCCCTCACTTCGCGATATCATCTCACAACATTTTTTTAAGAATACACCCTCTTTTTTTGCAATGAGCTATTTCTCATTGTATCTCGATTATTTCTACCCCCTTGGTGGAGTTAAATCCCTTGTTGATGCAGTTAATAACAGATTTCTGGAATATGGAGGGGAGATTAAAAAGGGCACTGTAATTGTCAGTGTAGATGCTGATAAGAGCTATGTGACAGATAGTGAAGGCTATAACTACTATTACGATAATCTTGTCTGGGCTGCTGACCTGAAAACATTTTATAATATTACTGATACTGACGGATTATCTGCAAAAGTTAAAAGTGACTTTCATGTTACTAAAATGAGGATGCTGGATAGGAGGGGAGGAGACTCTGTTTTTACTGTTTTCATCGAAGTTGATTCACCCCTTGATAGTTTCAGGAAGATAGCTCATGGTCATTTTTTCTATACTCCGTCACGGAAAGGGCTTGGTGAAATTCACCGCAGGGAGCTGGATGAAATTATTGCCAATTTTGACAGAAAGGATAAAAAAGATATCCTGAAGTGGCTTGACAGGTTTACAGCACTTAATACATATGAAATATCTATACCCGGGCTAAAGGACCCCAGCCTTGTTCCTGAGGGTAAAACAGGTCTTATTATAAGCCTGCTGGCTGAATATGACCTGTTTGATAAAATTGCACAAGCCGGCTGGTATGATGAGTTCAAAAATGAATTTGAAGGGCGGATTATTAAAGTAATATCAGAATCTGTTTTTCCCATGCTTAAAGGGAAGGTCATTAAAAAGTTCTCATTTTCACCCCTGAGCATACGTGACCGGGTAAACAGCTCAGAAGGCGCAATTGTTGGCTGGTCATTTCAGGATACTGTTCCTGTGGTAAACAAAATTCAGATATCGGACCGGTCAGTATTTACCCCGGTATCCAATATTTTTCAGGCCGGACAATGGGTTTATAGTCCGGCCGGTGTACCTATGTCAATTCTTACAGGCAGACTGGCTGCGGATAAAATTATTAAGAAATCTTAAAAGGTAATTCAGTTAACAGATTACTGAAATTATGGTAAATACTACGCATAAGCAAATGCGGTGGCAGTTAATTATCAAAATGGCTAACCAGAACTCACCGTAGCTCGTAGCTCGACGATAAAATATGATGTATTTTTAGTCAATTCATTTGGTTTCCCCTTTGAAAATTGCCTTTAATCCACCTTCGCGTTCCGCTTCGGCGGACGAGAGGGTGTGGTTAAATTCCCCGGGGGGCTGTCCGATATTTTTTTTTCTGTAATTTCGCCCACGTTGTAAGTAGTTTTCGCAAAGACCAAAGTACAACATTTGAGGAAAACCTGCGGGGAGTATCCCTATTATTATTATTTTAGTCGAACACTAAATATTTCATAGGAACCTCGCATTACTATCTTAATTTGAGAATTTAATACGATTACATAAATGAATAAACAACAAATCCAGGCAACGGCTTACCAATACTTTCTAATAATAACTCTTTTGGTAGCCATAGCATATAGAGGGGGCCGGGATTTTATATTCCACAAAAATAAGGTAGAAGTTACGGTAGCTTTAGAAGATATACAGGAGATTTACCCCACGGCAGCATATTATGATCAAAATAGATATGGAGCATTTGATGTTTATAATGATAATGACAATAAAATAGGCTCAGTACTTCTATCATCCGATTACTCCCAACAATTTGGTTATGGAGGCGACGTGCCTTTATTGATAGGCGTTGATGATAATTTAACCATTACCAAAATTACTTTATTGCCGAACAGGGAGACTGCATATTACATTGAAGCCATATATGGTAATAAATTTATTGGCAAGTGGCAAGGAGTCAAATTAGAAGATGCTATTCAGTTCCATGTTGATGTTATCTCCGGAGCTACCCACACAAGTAATGCTGTGATAGCAGGTGTCAGGCAGACAGCCTCTTCAGTTATGGGATCCGGAGCATCAGTTGTTACTGAAACAAACCATTGGACAACAATTAAGGACATATTCTTTCTGAGTTTGATGTTGCTATCGCTTGTGATGGTTTACAAAAAGGGAACGGCAAGATACCGCACAATCTATTTGGTATTGGTTTTGGTTATAATGGGTTTAATCCTCAATAATGCACTCTCTGTAAATTTACTATATGGATGGTTACAGCAAGGTTTTGTCTGGCGGGCTAATTGGCAAATCAGTGTGATATTTATTTTAGCATTAAGCATCTCTTTTGTTGGCAAGCGCAAATTTTACTGCAACTATCTCTGTCCCATGGGAGCATTACAAGAGCTTACAAACCGTTACACACCCTTCAAAAGGAGAAACTTACCCACACGATTGTTGGATATAACTGCGAGAGATATATATCTCACACTTATCGCAGGCGCATTGTTAATAGGCTTTACTCCCGAGTTATTCTTCCTGGAACCTTTTATGTTCTTCTCCTTTCGCATCATAGGCATAGGAATAATTATCTTCGGTTTTATGGTTCTACTTTTATCCCTGTTTTTTAACAAACCATGGTGTTCAGTCTGTCCCACAGGATGTTTATTGGATACTATATCATATAAGAAAGCTAAAGATATTGACTTATAAAAATATAAAATAATGCATAAGAGTAAATTTTTGAACCTTGTTCTTGCCTCTGCCGTATTGGTTCTGGCAATTCTTTTGACCATCAAAGAAAACGGTTCAGAGAAGCCCACAAAATCAGCAGCTGTTGCATCAGAGAATTTCCCGTTGGCAGCATCAGATTCTACAATAATTCCGTTTAGCAAGAGGTCGGTGGGTATTAAAAGTTATTTATACCCCCAACCTGCGATGGTGATAGGCTCCTATGATAAAGATGGTAAGCCTAATATTATGACTGCTGCATGGATAGGCATATGCAACTCTGATCCGCTTAGTATTGCGGTTTCTATGCGCCCTGCTACCTATTCATATGGTAATGTAACAGAAACAAAGTCTTTTACAGTCAACATACCCTCGTCCCAATTATCCAAGTATGTAAGTTATGCAGGTCGATTTTCGGGTAGGGATGTAGATAAGTTTAAAGAGACCGGGCTCACGCCTGTTAAAGCTGAGTTTGTAAATGCCCCTTATATAAAAGAGTTTCCTATCGTTATAGAGTGCGAAGTTACAGCTATTCACGAACTCGGTTCGCACAGGCAGTTTATCGGAAAAGTTATAGATGTAAAAGCGGATGTGGCCATCCTGGATGCTAATGGTAATGTTGATATAAACTTATTGAATCCTATTATTTACGCAGGAGGGAGTTTTTATGAAACGGGGAGCTTGATACCCAGGGCCGATATGTCAATGGAAAATATTGATGGCAAACCATTTGTAGCTAATTATAATCAAAGATATATGAATAAAACATTAGAGGTGATACATATGCGAAAGAGTGTGCGCCATTTTACTGGCCAGCCTATTTCAAGAGAGCAGATAGAGACCTTGTTAAGGGCGGGTATGGCAGCCCCAACAGCAGCCAATAGGCAACCTTGGGTATTTTATGTTATTACTCACCGTGAGACTCTTGATCTATTAAGCGAAAAGTTGCCCTATGCTAAGATGTTGTCGCAGGTACAAGCCGCTATTGTGGTATGCGGTGATATGGACAAGGCAGGCACTTTAAAAGAAGAAGGCTATTGGGTGCAGGACTGTTCTGCAGCCACTGAAAATATACTTCTTGCCGCAGAGAGTATGGGTTTAGGAGCTGTATGGACTGCAGCATATCCATATGATGACAGAACAAAAACGGTTATTGAAGAGCTCAATATGCCAGAAACACATATACCACTAAATGTTATTCCCATAGGCTATCCAACAGGTGAAGACCTGCCAAAAAACAAATGGAAAGCGGATAATATTATTTGGAAATGATTCTAACCTGCCATATTCATTTGCGTGCAGGTTTAGCCTGGTAAATATACAGTACCAGATTCCTCGTCGCTGCACTCCGTCGGAATGACAATTCTCAACAGCGAGGCTGGCCGAAGGGAAAGGAAATTCTGGAAAGAATGGATCAGGTGAATGATACCAGGTGTGAATCTTAACGCCAACAATTAATTAATTAGAAAAAATTGACACGTGACTTTATATTTAATAATTTTATATTGTGAACCTAGCCCAGTAATTGGGACGCCAGCATGCTTAACTTACAGGAAGCCAGTAGTTACCCTGTGATTTGAGTTATCGAAAAGAGAATTTTAGAACTTTTTACCTCGGGTAATACTGACCTCTTCACTTCACGTTGCAATGCCACAAATACGGAAAGGACGACCAATATAAAAAATTAAAGGAAAAGGAGTCTATTATGAAAAACAAACAAAAAACCATTATTCCGGCAATCTTGTTTTGCTCCCTGATTTTTATCAGCATTTCCGCAACTTCCCAGGATAAGGCAGATGTATGGGTGCATTTGAATGTTGAAGCCCTGTATGAGGAACACTTCCTGGCAGGAGATCCTCCAACGAGGGTGAATACTTCTTCGGATATAAGATTCACCCATTCGGGATTGTACACAATTAACCGTATTGGCTCTCACTATATGGTCGTTCAGAATTTTGATGCATCCGGCCCAAGGGCATTGGTGCCCGGATTAAAAGTAATTCAGACCCATCCGTGCCAGGATGGCCAGTCCCTGCTTATAGGCAGGGCTGAAAAAGAAATACCGGCTGAGTTATATAAGATAAAGGTTTCTCTTGGAGCAAAAGCGGAAGGAGAGGACCGTGTCGGGATCCATTTCTGGCCGGTTGAAATAGACCTGGAAGGGTCGGATTGTAAGAATTCTCAATGTGTAAACGGTTTTGGATTTACGGGGATTTATGATATCGGTGAAGACCCGGGATCGGCAGAAGAAGATGAGGATGGTTATGAGGATATATCCGGCTATGAGCTGCTTACAGTTGACTTTAAGCTACTTAGGGACATAGGTACGGGTGGTGGTGAAATCCCCCTGACTATTCCGATCAGCATTAATAAAACCCACAGTGAGGTTCATGAAACTTCAACCGGCCCCGTGGAACATGTTTACAACTTCAGCGTAACAGGCTGGATAGGGGCACCAGCGGCAGGAAAATAGCTTTGATTGCCGGAGCCTTATCCAGCATAAGCGGGTTGGGCTAATATGGTGCGGCTGTCAGGCCTCTTTACTGACTCTGCAGGAATGGATCTGATCCGATTAACTTCAGACCCCATGGCCGTTATTATCTGTGAAGGTTACAGACCCAAGTCAGGGGTGATTTATTTGAAATGGAATAATTTTCAGCCAGATGAACCAGGTGAGTATAGTTGCAAATAAGAGCCTGAGCGAAGAAAAAGGAAATTGTGTGAGTTGATAAATATCAGCCAAAAACTGCAATAAATGCTAAATGCGAGATCCCTGCAATAAATTGTGCTGAAATCCAATATTTTAAATTTAGACGTTCTGGATTGCATTAGTCCATAATGGGATAAAAGCGAACATAAAGCATATTGCAACCTTGAGCAAAAACCAGTTCCCCGGATAATTATTACTCAAACTCCTTTTGTTTAAGAGCAATAGAATTAATGTTATAATCAAAAGGCTCCCAGTAATATAGGAAAACATGATTTTAAATGGATAATCATTAATCCCAAATATAAGAGTCACCAATGTTGAAGCTATTAGATAATATATAACAAAGGGAAGCAATCGTTTACCTCTGTTATCCTTTAATGACAATACTCTCAATCCTAAAAACAGATAGGTGAGAACTGAAATCCAGAGTACAATAGATATGATTCCAGTTAATATTCCTACTGACCCTATAAAAGCCAGAATAAATGATAAAAGCATTAAGTATTTCTCAAATGTTTTCATAACTAATGTTTTTGTGAAATAATATTCTTTATTGAACCCCAATTTGCTCAAGTGCACAGTCTGCTACAATAACTGCTAAACACGCAGGCCAAGTGAAAGCACAAGATACTTGAGCAACAATTCCCGAATCTTCAAGTGCCTGTAGGCCATCTATCCAACATTGCTCAAATGTACGATCAGGATCAAGACCTTTGCTTTGTTTGATTAATTGTCGGGATTATGGAAATATATTTGAAATCCCATCGAAAAAATAAAACCTTTAAAAATCTCAGTACCTTCTATAAAAGCCTGATCTTTCTTTTCAATTACCCTATATATTATTTGTGGTTCAACTGCAACTGTTTTGTTTAGCATCAGACTGTAACCAATTCCAGCATTCCACAAGGTAGTTCTCCATTCTACTAAGCTATCATCGTAACCATATTTGGAAATCCCATAAGCAAATGAAGTGAATGCAAATAAATTATACTTGGAATAATACTTTATAACAGGACCAAAAAGCAAATCCCTCGTTAAATTTTTATCCGGATTGGATCTGTTATCAAATATTTGACTTTCAAAATAGTAGTTTAACTTAGCTCCCAAAGAAAACTTATTTAGCAAGAAATAACCAACTGATATCTCCGAGTCCAGGGTATTAAAATAGTGATGGTATGATCGGATTGAATTAATATCTTCAAATTGTTCGCTCTTAAATGAAACCGAGCCTCCAGTGTAAAGAGTCCCCTTTGAAAATCTTTCAAATGTTTGACACTGAAGGGTATAGGATAATATACCAACAAGAAAGAATATTATTATTACTATTTTCTTCATGATTTACAGCAGACTTTTTTGAAAAGCAAATCAATATAGATATAAATATATTTAATAAATGACAGATAAAGCAATAGAATATGGGATTTGTTGTGTTGAAAGTTTTTAGGACGTTACAAATACTTCAAAAATCAAAATGCTTTTCAAGTAAATCAGTTTTTTCTAAATCACAAAAAAAAAGTCCTAGCAGAACAAGTGTATAGCATCACCAGGATCGATTATTAGGGGGATTAAAAAGAAGCTTACTGCGTTTACAGACCGCAAATTGCTTTAACATAGGACGAACTGCCAGTGGCAGTTTGGGCAAGGTAGTGTGCCGGGACGGGACCGTTACGGTGCTGACACCCCGCAACTGATATTATGTTAAATCCACCTGAGCGGTGGATCCGCAATTTACTAGCGTATTTGCCTATAATGAATTGCATTATGTTAATATAGCTTAGGTTTGATGGAACTGGCATAGCTATGTATTCTATGCTAACTTATGAGCAACTAGATAATAGGAGGGAGGGCAAAAGAAAACTACTTGTGAGCAAGAAGTAAACACTCTTTTTGCGATCGAAGCCCGCCGACGCCAAAGGCTATGGCGGGCAAAGGGAGCGGAATGGGTGTGCAATTCTATTAATATGTCTCAAATGCGGAGATTAAATACTATATTCTCCGCAAATAATACGGAGATAAATTTGTTATGCGGAGAATAAGCTGTATATTTACCGCATAATTTACGGAGAATAAGCTTATGTATATACATCAAAGGAAAGAATGGCCCTCATTAATATGGGATGACAAACAAATATTGGTCCCTCTGAGCAATGTAAGGAATTTGCAAGGAAAATTACATGGTAAGATGGAAGCAATTGGCTTCTCTCTTAAAGAAGAAGCACTTTTGGAGACATTAACAATTGATGTTGTAAAATCCAATGAGATTGAAGGTTCTTACCTTGATGCAAATCAAGTTCGTTCATCAATAGCGAGGCGTTTGGGAATGGATGTTCCCGGTCTGATAGCTTCTGATAGAAATGTTGAAGGAGTCGTAGAGATGATGCTTGATGCTACTCAAAACTTCAATCAGAATTTAACAGAAGATAGATTATTTGGATGGCATTCAGCACTATTTCCTACAGGGCGTAGTAATATGAGAAAAATTAGGGTTGGAGAGTGGAGAGATGATACTGAGGGTCCGATGCAGGTCGTTTCAGGACCAATGGGAAAGGAAAGAGTATATTTTGAAGCCCCTCAGAGTGAATTGCTTGACAAGGAGATGTACCAATTTCTAAGTTGGTTTAATATGGATAATGCATCCGGAAATAAGCAAGAAACGATTGAGCCGGTTTTGAAGTCTGGTATTGCACATTTTTGGTTTGTTACAATTCATCCATTTGATGACGGGAACGGAAGAATTGCCAGGGCTATCGCTGATATGCAATTGTGCAGGGCCGATGAAACACCACATCGCTTTTACAGTATGTCAGCACAGATAGAACAACAAAAGAAAGAGTATTATGACATCCTGGAGATAACTCAAAAAGGATCTCTTGATATTACCGAATGGCTAAACTGGTATCTAAGCTGCATGCAAAATGCCCTGGAATCCTCAGAGTTATTATTATCTAAAGTGTTAGACAAAGCAAAATTCTGGAAGAAACACTCATCTACAATTATTAACGAACGGCAGAAACAAATGATAAATAAGCTTTTGGATGATTTCTATGGAAAGCTAACAACATCCAAATGGGCTAAAATGATGAGATGCTCACAGGATACTGCCTTAAGGGATATACAGGATTTAATAAGCAAAAGTATTTTGATAAAAGAATCTGGAGGAGGAAGAAGTACCAGCTATATCCTAAAGTCCATTGAGTAAGCAAGTGTTTGAAAATGCGTAATGCACATGAAAAACTCTTGCGCTATTCATAATAACAGATGTGCGGTGGGAGTATTATTTAACATAGTGGATAATTATAGCCCGCAAATAGCTTTAACATAATATCTGCCGATATAGTCCTGGCGGCCCACATCTGATTTTATGTTAAATACTGCGTATACGCAATTTGTTAGCGCTTTTGCCTATAATTAATATTATGTTAAATAGGAATTGAAATAATACTTTTCTTGCAGATAATTATCAAAACCAAATACTTGCCGATTATCCCCCACTTGTTGGCCGGGTAAATAAATAAGGATGAAACTGAATGGAACCCACAAAAAAAAAGCGGATAATAGAATCCGCCTTTTTTATAGTATAAAGGGTCCCGTCCTGAAATAGCGTTACACAAAAATGTAATGTTATGAGTGAAAAATATGAGAACGAGTATGTTAGGCGCAGTCAGAAGGATTACTCCATGGCCTTTAAATTGCGGGTTGTTATGGA
>JAIVHO010000014.1:1161-18633 GCA_020201035.1 Bacteroidales bacterium | reverse complement strand
TTAAGATATTCTATAACCTTGAAACACCTAAAAAACTCACAACTATGAAATTAATAAATGTAAAGTATTACATGCTACAATGTGTTGTTGCACTGCTGCTGATAACATCCGGAAGTTCGGCCGTGGCACAGCAGACTCTCTTCACCCCTGAAGATGCTCTTAATCTTGTATCAGAGAGCATACGTGATATGACAGATGACGGAAAATATCTTATTATAACCAGTGCAACGAGGCGTGACAGAATGGGAACTGACCACAAGCGTTACCGTGATCCTTCATATGTCTCGCCATCCTTTGCGAATATAAGGGTACTGGATACCGAAACCGGTAATTCATGGCCGCTGTTTGATAATAAGGTTATCCTTTCAGGAATGGATATCTCTCCCGATAACCAGCAGCTGGCAGTGATGATCTACCTTGACGGGGATTACAGGATATTTACATATGAACTTGAGAAACAGAAACTCCGCCAGGTTAAATTGAAGCTGGACAAAAAGATAGCCTCAAACACTCCTTTTACATGGGCCCCGGACAATAGCGGAATTTTATTATCCCTCCGCGGGGATGGATGGCAGCAGAAGGCTGATTCAATGTATACGGAGGCAACGGTAGGTCCCAGGATTGTTTATGACGCCAGCAGGCCTTTCCTTAAGTGGGATGCTATAGCAAACTTTAACTCACTCACTATTCCTGCTCTGCTGGATCCGGAAACAGGCAAGGCACAGGAGCTGCTTCCCGAAGGGAACTACACATCAATAAATTTCACAAAGCAGGTTGACAGAATGAATTATATGGTGGTTGAGCCGTTAAAGACAACCTATGAAAGAGGCTCTGGCACAAAGTACGGGCTCTACTCTCTGCAACTGGACAATGATGGAATTACCGATACGCTTGCAAAGCCTTCAACAAGCCGCTTATCAGCTAACTGGAATGAGGATAATACACAGTATGCATATGCTGATTCCGGGAAGGTAATGATAAGATCAGTTTATGAAGCAGAGCCTGCTATGGTAAGCATGGACACAACCGAGATAGTGAAAGGCGATACAGCAAAGGCAAAATTCTCGGTAATGCAATGGTCACCCGACCAGACAAAAATTCTGGCATCCTCAAAGAAAGGGTACTGGCTGATTGATATTGAATCAAGGCAGATGGAGCTTGTATATGAACTGCCTGAAGATATTGAGAAGGAGCCGCGGTTGTCAATTGAACAATGGAGTCCTGACGGCAGATACTGGTATATGAGCTACGCTGCACGCGACAGATGGGAGAGGGGTCTGGTAAGGTATGATCTGATCTCCCAAACCTTTACTGACCTGTTTAAGGATTCAAACATCTACGGCAGATGGATGATGACAAAGGATGGAGAAATGTTTATCTATAGTTTTTCGGACGGGGATACACCTGCTGACTACTATATGATTGATGACTCCTTCAGAAATCCGGTCCGACTTACTGAATCAAACCCGTGGATAAGCGGCAAAAAGCTTACCAGAAGCGAGCTTGTAAAATACCGCGATGTGGACGGGAAGGAGCTTTACGGGATACTCTATTATCCTGTGGATTACAAGGAGGGACAGACATACCCGCTTGTTTGCGAAATCTATGAGACCTTCTTTGATAACGGGTTTAATGCCAATATGAATATAGTGACCGGAGAGGGCTTCTTCGGCTTCCGACCCTCTGTTAACTTAATTGAAGGCTATCCCGGCGAAGCGTGGGTGAAAGGAATTACCACAGGTATTAATATGCTGATCGAAAGAGGGCTGGTTGATCCCGACAAGCTTGGGGTTCACGGTACCAGCTATGGAGGTTATGCAGCCTCCCTGCTTATCACACAAACAGACAGGTTCGCTGCTGCAATCAATATCTCGGGTAAGGTAAATATTATAAGCTTCCTGGGTGACAGCCCAAAGATTGGTACAAGAAATTACTCAGCAGCAGAGAACGGCCAGGACAGGCTTGGGGCTTCACTATGGGAGGCTCCCCTGAAATATTTTGAAACAACGGCAGTGCTGCATGCTGACAGAATAACAACCCCGCACCTTTTGCTTACCGGTGAGGGCGACTGGAATGTCCCGGGAGTTAATTCCCGGGAGCTCTATTATGCAATGAGGCGCCTTGGTAAGGAGGTTGTCTGGGTGAACTATTTCAATGGTGGCCATGGTGCAGGATGGGCAAGCGATGAGGCTGACTATTATGACCAGTGGAACCGTATGATAAAGTTCTATAAAACCAGTTTCGAAAAGAAAGAGAAAGAAAAGGAGAACGGTAAATAGTAAAGACTATTCGTTTATTCGGCATGAAATCAGGGGAATCCCTTACGGGAATCCCTCTGATTATTTATGGTACCGTTGTATCTCTGCTTTCCTGGAAGCCTTTACCGCTCAGTAGCTGAGAGTATCTTTGCAGGCTCCAGAGCCTTTACCGCTCAGTAGCTGACATTTGCGGCGACCTTCTGTGAAGGGTGGCCTGCTCATATGAAAAGGTTAACCTGATCAGCGTAGGTTCATCGTACATCCTGCCCAGAAACTGGATTCCGGCCGGAAGATTCCCCTCTGTAAATCCCATCGGTACAGTAAAGGCCGGCTGACCGGTATGTGGAGCTATCACCTGACTGTTATCCCCCAGGTAATCCTCCTGAAACCTGTCTATACGGGCTGGTTTGTTGTTCCATGTTGGATACACTATTGCATCAAGCTCAAGTGAGTCCATTACCCTCTCAATGGCCTCGCGAAAGGCTATCCTACCGGGATCACTGTACACATCAAGGCACTGATCAGCGTCCCTTTCCTCAACTGTGCCACTCCCGGCTGCCGACTCCAGCCGTGAAGCCGCAAAATCGGATCGTGTTCCAGCCCTTATTATATCCTCCAGGCTCTTCATTGTGTCACTTTTGACATATTCTGCAAGGTAATCCTCAATATCTTTCCTGAAATCAGCGCACCAGTGATTGCGTCTCAGAAGATCAAAATCGGGAATCACAACCGGGTCAATAATCTTTGCTCCCTCCGACTCCATATCCCTAAGGGCCTGCTCAAAAAGCAGGCTTACCTCAGGATCAGGATTGTTATCGCTCAGGATCCTGAGCACACCTATACGGGCCCCAACAAGTCCGTCCGTATCAAGAAACTGGCCCACCAGTGAGCAGTGTGATGACGGTCCCCTTATGGAGTTTCCGGTGTCTGTTCCCAGTCCCACCGTACCAAAGCCGGCCGCCATGGCTGCAGCAGTACCCCCGCTTGAGCCGGCCGGAACATGGTCCGTGTTATAGGGATTATGGGTTGTACCGGCCGTGGAACTCTCGGTGTGCATAGGGCTGAAAGCCCATTCGGCCATATTTGATTTTGCAAGAATTATTGCTCCGGCATCAACCAGACGGCGAATAATAAAGGCATCTTCATCAGGAATAAAACCTGCCAGAGCAATAGACCCTCCGGTAGTAGGGAGTCCCTTTGTGTTGATATTGTCCTTTACAATAAGCGGAATGCCGTGCAACGGTCTCAGTTTCCCTGTTCTTTTGAACTCCAGGTCAAGCTCCTCAGCCCTTGCCATTGCATCCGGATTGATCACGGTAATGGCATTGAGGATGGTGTCATACTGCTCAATTCTTTCAATGTAAGACTTAACCAGATCTTCGCTGGTAAAGGTGCCATCTGTGTAAGCCTGGTGGATTGATGAAACAGTTAATTCTGTAACGTCAACAGGGTTACCAACAGGGTCGCTTTTACATCCCGGAAGCAGAGGGATCAGCATGGAGAGAGTCAGGGTTATCAGTTTTGCTTTCATAGGTTTGGTATTAGCGTATCAGTTTCCAGAAAAACAGATTAGCGATTGAGCCGGATGCTTGTCAAAAATAATTGATTTGATCCGGAACTATTCTATCTGATACCAAATCCCTGTCATATTCTCAATTTAAATGGCCGGGGATCAGAAGCAATTTAGTTATGCTCCTGGCTTTTAAGTGACATAATTACTCTCTCTAGCCTGGTCCTGATCTCTTTCGCAATCTCTTTCAGTTTATCATTGTCAACACCCTGCATTGAAACAGTTGAATCAACTGCTGCAACCTCAGTGCTGTGATCGTCTATCTGCTGAATCACTATATTACAGGGCAGCAAAGTCCCTATCTTATCCTCTGTTTGCAATGCCTTGTATGCAAATGGCGGATTGCATGCTCCCAGAACAGTATAGTTCCTGAATTCAACATCAAGCTTCTCCTTCAGTGTTTTGCGGAAGTCAATCTCACTGAGTACTCCGAACCCCTCCTTTTTCAGCGCTTCCTTAACCATAGCGATGGTTTCTCCGAATTCCCTGTTCACGGTTGTTTCGATATAATACTTCATATCTTTGTGTATTTGGTATTTATATACGTTATCAGTATAAAAACAGCTTCCTCATCATTTTTAACAGAACCTCCCATACTCTATATTACTATACAAATTATGGCCGCATATGTTTAACAAAGAGTGCTATGGCTTCATTATTAAGCAATTGGAATATGCAATAAATACACCTCAAAAGTCCAGGGGTATGCGAACATTTACTACATTGAATAGGAAATCAGGCATTCGCATTACCGGTTTTATGCCCTGGCAGGTAGAGGCCGAATTCAGATATTGCCGGTATACCTATCGATTCGATGATCTGGATTCTAACTGCCTTCGCTGTAGCATGGTCAATCAGAACATGCCTTTAGCAAAATAATTTTTACCGGCTTCTGAATATCAGATTGAAAAGGAACAGAATAATTATTGCTCCAATGGCTCCTGTCAGTATGACGCCTATCCATCCACTTCCAAGATTAATCCCAAGTTCACCAAGAAGCCAGTAGCCGACAAAACTGCCCACTATTCCAACAATGATGTTTCCTAAAAGACCCAGACCTCTTCCCTTATAGATGGTGCTGCCGAGCCATCCGGCTAAGGCACCGATAAGCAATGTTCCGATAATTTCCATTTTAATTGTGCTTTTAAGTGATTAATATTGTAAGAGGAACAAGTTAATAAATTATTGTCACATTAGAATTTTTGCGGAGACATATAAAGGCATAACAGCTCTGACTGACCCGGGTGGTGATGGTAAAGGGTTAAGCTGATATTCCTCAGAATACAGGTTATGTGTGCTGGTGTATCTGGTATTCTGTACCAACAGCATCTCATACCGACAGAATAATCAAATTGTCTTTGATTTTGATATCGGAAAACCCATATTTCCGGCTTATATAATAAAACGTCTCTTCCTGATAAAAGAAAACGTGGGTGAGGTCATTTTTATAATACCAGGTTTTCAGGTCAATGGTCTCATTATATATGGATGTCATGCAATAGAGCTTTCCCTTTGGCATCAACAGGCCTCGCAGCAGAGAGAAATCCCTGTCGGGTCGGTGAAAGTGCTCAATTACCTCACAGCAGGCAATATAATCATACTGTTGACTCAGCAGTTCCTTATTATCGTGAAAGAAGGGATCATACTGATTGATCTGATAATTTTTTGCCTGCAGCAGTTTTGAAATTACAGGACCTGTTCCGGCACCAAAATCGAGCCCTCTCTCCTCAGGGGTAAAGTCTCTGAGAATACTGCCGGTAATCGGTTGTACGAATTTCTGGTACCTTGGATCATCAACATCATTATTATGTTCAGTATATCTTATAAGTTCTGTGTCCCTGTCGGGAAGATAGTTTTTTCCTGCAAAAAGAGCCTTGCAAAACGGGCAGAGAAGCAAGGATCTTTTCTTATCCCTGAAATACTCGGGGGAGAGGGAGTGGCATAGAGGGCATTGTTCTTCGTTCATTATTTCAACTGGTTCTGTATGACAATACTTTTCTCTTTTCATCTGACCCCCCCTTAGGTGTGCGTATTAAGCAGGACAATACAAATATCAGTGAAAGAGCGCATAGTGTTTTTTCCGGGATGGGTATCATAGCGAAATAATCTAATTGCAGAGTTAAAGAATTCTGCAGGTAAACGTTAAAAACTCCGGATGAAATTACTCAAAAATTCAGGAATAGTGGTACTACTGACACTATCCGTCTGATACTTACCCCTCTGCTTCTGGTATACTCCACTCTATTTGCTGTCAACATATCAATCGTTTCCTGACACTATCCGTCTGATACTTACCCCTCTGCTTCTGGCATACTCCCGGCCATCCTCCGTCACAAGGGAGATTTCATAGATATATAGTTCCCCTTCTGAAACGGATGTGTCCAGATACTCCTCTGACTCTTTTTCAAGCATGGCAATTACCGAGGTACCTTCTCCGGGTCGGGTACGGTAGATATTGATAAAAGCCACATCCTGATCATTTATCTGCCCCCAGCTTATTACAATACCATCGGGGGTGTTTACCACCGTGGATATCCGGGGTGAGACATAATACTCCTCCTGAGGTCTGAAGGTTACAGGATAGCTTTTTAAGCTCTCATTTCCATAGATATCTATGGTGGTAACGGCCCAGGTATAGCTCTCTCCTGCCATCAGGGTTGTGTCGCTGAAATAATTGGCATCATGGCGGAGCGTGTCTTTTGGTAAAAGAGACCAGCTATCTTCCTGGTTAGTTTTGCGGTACAGCTTATAACCCAGCAGTGAAGGTACTGCAACTCGCATATCATCCCAGATAAGCAGAATGCCATTTCCACTACTGTTTATGCGGAGGTTCCCTGGGCTTTCAATAATTTCCCTGATACCCGGAGTGGCACTGACGGATTCCGAAAAATCACTTATCACCTCTACATCGTTAACCACCCGCACGGCATATCGGTAGATATCATTGCCATGCAAATAGCTTGAAGTATCGCTGAAGCTGTATAGTTCAGTGCCCGACGGGATTAATTCGGATATCTGGTTATACTCAGCCTTATCATACAGATACCTGTAGACATAAAATCCTCTGGCGTGAGGCTCTCTGTAGCTCCAGTGAATTTTAATACCTCCGGGGATGGTTTCAGCATCTATTTCATCGGGTGGCGCCGGCTTATCGCCGGGATTTCTGTACATGGCCGATACTTTGGCAGAGGGAAAACTCGATTCAACAGCTGCTTTGATTACAAGATAGTAGTAGAAATTTTCATTGGCTATAGGTACAATATCTGTATAGGTTGTGTCTTGCGGCGATAGCCTTGTAATAAGGGTATAATTACCATCGAATGATTTCCCGCGGTAGAGCTCAATGCTTCTGACATACTTCATATCAGTGTATTTCCATGACAGCTTAATCTCGTAGCCGGTGTCGCCTCCCGTTGCATTGAAGTATTCAGGTACCGGATAACCGTTGCTGCCAATTGTGCCTGCACTGATTACCTCCGAATCGGTTCCGCTGTTTCCATAGATATCAAGAGGTTTGACATAATATTCATAGAGTGCCGGATTTTCTGTGATGGTGTCGGCGGCAACAAGGAAGATGGTGTCTGAGGATGTTGTAAATCCTTTTTCCACCTCTATCTTCATGAATTCCCCTGTTCCGAATACCCTGCGGTAAATTACAAATGAGTTAAGGTTTCTTTGTTCATGAACGTACCAGCGCAAAATGATTTGTGAGCGGCCTTCCTGTTTGTCATAAAATACCGGCTGCAGAATATCTGTTTTAACCGGATATTGCACTTTGTTACTTAACTCTTCCCCGGATTGCTGGTCCCTCCCGGTAATTTTCCGCACCATATACTGATATGTTTTTCCTTCCTCTGTCTCCTGATCAAGAAAAGCTGTTCCCAGGGCCAGATGCATCAGGGGAAGATTGGAAATGTACAGGGTGTCGGTTGTACGGTTACGGGATATATAATCCTGTAAATGGTCAAGGTCTGTATCATCCGGTTTATCAAGATGACTGAACAGGGGGTGGTATTTCTCTATTCTTTCACGCATGATCAATGGATCTTCAGAAGAGGTTGTTGTACCGATTAGCCTGAACTCTCCCTCTCCCTCCCTTTTTAATATCTGGTATTTAAATTCAACAGGAATCTCATTTCCGAGATATATCCAGATACCGTTTTCAGTACTTACTGCGGTGGGCCGGTGGTCCTGGGCAGCGGATGGGGTAGCCGGGATCAGGATTGCCAGGATTATTGCTAGAAGGGAAATATGCCTCTTTTCCATTATTCCGGATTTTAATAGTTTGCTCTGATCTGGTTTCTGCATCTCTATCTGCAGGTTACTGTAAATCATTTATCATCTTATATATATGCCGGAAAGTTCTAATTTCCGGTCAAACTGCTCTGGCCGCTGCAATTGCCAAATCCGAAATCCAGGCTGGTGCTTCCGCTTGAATTAAACATCAGATCAAGCTTGATGCTCTTGCTTACACCACCCCCTATACATCCGGTGCAACAAATACCATCCCAGCATGGGGTGGGGAAGCACTGCTGAGCCGATCCGCTGATGGTAAAGCTGCCGCATCCTGCAGCCGTGAACAGACCGGTATTACTCTGGTATATCCCCGTAGTCCCAAGTTCAACCCTGGCCTCTGCACTTAGCTTGGTGCAGGTAATGGAGGTTGCCTTGAACCAGGCATGCACAAAGGCCATAGCACCTATGCCATACTCATTCCCTCCGCCCTGGAAGCCCATCCATAACCTTCCATCCAGTCCGGCCGAGAGGCCCAAGCTGGCACTCATAACCCCAAGATTGATCTCAAATTCAGGGATATTTATTACCGGTACATCCTTGCGTCCGGTAAAGAAGAACCCTGACACACCGGTTGTAAATGCTGACGGAACATTCTTATTGTAGGCAAACTGCATAAGAGTCTGCACAACATCTGGTTTCATAACCCTGTAATCGCCTATCAGCATGCCTGCGGCCATATTTCCAAACCCGGGTGCCGTTAGCTCCCCCGCCATGAGAAAATACCATCCGGCTTCATCCACCATTATATTGGAAGCCCCTTTTATGTGAAGGGCGCCCCATTGTTTGTCTATATCAATACTACCTGTCAGTCGGGCATTCTGAATATCATATGTCAGCTCCATTCCTCCAAAGGGTGTCGGAATATTTGTCACCTCAAGACTTTCATTATCAGCAGTAATACTGCCATGAACGGTAAAGCTCTTTTTGAGACCCGACTGCATGCCGGTGAAGCCGTCTAAATAACCGCTGAAGGTAAATTTGGACCAGTCGTTGATATTGGATAAAACCTCCATCCTCCCTTCAATATCCTTCAGGGAGGTAACTCCTGATCCAAGGGGCATTTTCTGTCCGGTAGGATCTACCTCTACCCATGCACCATTTATTGTCCGGTGCAGTTTCCCCTTAAGGTCGATTCCCTCCTTATCCCTGATGGAGCCCACGGCTGTAAAGCCTGATGCTTCCAGCTTCTGATCTCCCTGAGTAATACCTGAAACAAATTTGACTCCCCCGGGTCCCTCAAAGTTGACGCTGAAGGGATAAAGAGTAAAAAGTATCTCCTGATCGGGTCTTGAAAAACGAATAATACCACTTCCCGGTTTAATCCTTGGGACACCCAGATCAATGGAGCAGGACATCTCAAAATATTTATCACCTCCTGAGAATGCTATTGGTTCCACTTTCAGGATCTTATGGAAGATAAGCACCTGTTGCTGGTTACCCATATCAATCTGCTGTTCTCCGTTGCTGTACAGGGAGAAGGACTGGAACTTCAGTTCGGTCCCGGGTTCCATCCCCGGAAGGTTTGAAATAGATACTCCCGGAGCTCCCCCTGTCCCAATGATTCTGAGCTCCCAGTGTGCTTTTTTATCTGACCCTGTGCTGGGGTTGTAACCAAATGAATTGTTTTGTGTCAGGATGTTGAGTGGTGCCACCCCTGAAAATGTAAGATTGTTCATCTCAAATGCTTCTATTTTCAGTTGATTGGGAGTGATACGTATATTCTTGGCCGGGACATCCACCAGTCCCGTTTTTATGGTGCCATGCGGGATATAAATTCCTCCGGTGTTTTTCTGAAACGACCATCCTGCAGTTTCAAAATCCCATTTCTCCAGTTTAAATTTCAGAGGCTGGCTCCCGGTTACCGGATCAATCTGGTCTGGCCTAAGGATAAGTTCACCCAGATCAACAGTCAGATTTGAGGGAACCATCCCTGGTATAGCACCTGTGGTGATAACGGTTGGAAGTCCGATTTTATCTCCTTCAAGCCAGGCGGTTGCCCTTGAGGCATCAGCATCAAAATCAAGCAGCCTGAACTGAATGTTGCTTCCACCGGTTCCGGTTAGGCCCCATCGCATGGAAGGATAGTCATCCGTGGTAAGGGATACAACCGATGCGTCAGAGCTGCCGGGCTGTGGGGTAAGAAAGAGCGGAATATCTTCCTGGAATGAGAGATAGCTGCCTGAATAGTGGAATGAGCTCTTCAGTATGCCCGCTTTACCCTTTATACGGCCTTTGTTGTTCTCAGAACTAATGGTGATAAGTTCCCCACTGGATGGAGTTTGTACTACTCCAAAAGATTCATTCAGCAACAGTACAAGTTCTGCAAGATTTGATTTAAATTCAGCTTCAGCAGGTACACCTATTGGTATTCCTGAAGAGGTAGTACTGCCGCTCTCCTTAATTTTAAGTTTTGTAAAAGGGATAGTCTGGCCGCTCTCCTCAGGTTTAAAGTTGGGATTAGCCGGCAGGTTAATCAGTGCACCGTTGATAAGGTAGGTTCCGTCACTCTGTTTCTCCTTATTCTTGATGTCTGCCTCAAAACCATATATGTTTTCAATAAATAACTCATTATCGTAGGAGAGCATAAAGTTCAGTTTATTGATATCCTGAAGTATGATCTTCTTTGACTGACTATTAATATTGGGTGCCGAGTTGGATTTGGATGCCCATACCGTTATCATCATTGGCTGCCTGGGCACCTTTGTCAGAACATAATTGCCGCCTTTGTCTGTTTTTGTTTCAAGACGTTCACCATTACCAAGATCAATATAAACGGTTGCCCCTTCAAGGTTAAGGCTGACAGGAACATTTTCATTGCCCAGACTTACCTTACCGGTAATACGTGTTGCCTTTTTGAGCAGGGCAGGAGGGTAGACATAAGCGCTCTTCCTGTCCTGCACATCATTCAGGGTGTATGTAGCATCTTCAAGGTCGGCATTTACGGGAGACTGGATTTCGAAATTAAAGGAGTTGTCGCTGTTTTCAAACTCGAACAGTACATTTCCTCTCTGATCAGTTGTCCGGGTAATATCAGCGCCCGGAATCTTCAGTGTTACTTCAGCATTGGGCACTGGTTTTAAACTGGCTGTTATAAAAATATTACCCGGAGGTTTTTCCGCAACCATAAACTGAATTCGTTTTTTCTTTTTGTGCAGCACATATTGTTTAAGCTCCGGCGTGGTTTGTGCAGAGGTGGCTTTTGGAACATCCACCGTGTAGGTCTCGGATGAATATCCGGGATCTCTGGGGACAATGGTTATAGTGCGGCCATTCCCTGAAGGTGCTTTTATGGTGAATACCTGTTTCACATCTGTGGGCATAAATGACTGTGATGTGTTGGTATAACTCATCTGAACCGTGCTTCCGCCACTCACCTGGTAGTTGTTAACTGCTCCTGTTGCCATAATGCCTCCTCCGGTTCCGCTTACGGTACCGGCACCGGCGTTACCTCCGGCACCACCGCTGCCACCGCCTACGGCATTACCTGTTGCACCAACGTTGCCACCGGATACTGCACCACCACTACCGGCCCCTGCATTGCCTCCGGCCCCTGCACCACCACTACCGGCCCCGCTTCCGCCATATTCAAACTGCATAGTGGTAGAGGCAAAGGCAAGATCATCTACCCGAACATCTGCAGCTACAGCATTTCCATTTTCATCGGTAACATATCCTGTGAGCAGACCGTCTGGTTCAAGCTTAAAGTTTAGTATCGCCTGTTGCCCCCACACCATTACTCCCGGATGGCGGGTATCGCCCTTAAACCCTGTTGGAAAGCAGAAAAGGGTTCTGTCGGGTCCTAATACCTCGGTGTATTCCTGAAAGGTAATGGTGGTGTCCAGCTCCACGTCGAGTTTGTTGAACTCATAGTAGCCATTGGCATCTGTTTTGGCCTTGCGGACAAGGACATTATTATTACCTGATCTGGTGTAGTTACTCAGCAGCATCAGGGTTACATTGCTCAGAGGTTTAGTTCCCACCTGTTCGGTTTCTACTTTCCCTGCTATACGCGGATCATCGGGATAGAGCTCCATGGTTAACTCATATGTCTTCACCTGCAGCTGGCTGTTCCATGTTATATTCTCCCCATAGGTGTCTCCCCCGGGGGATTGTATTCCGGAATTCAGACTTTCAGCCCTTACAGAGTTAAAGGGGAAGTTCTGTTTGTCTGAAAGATGAATAGGATACCAGGGTCTTTCTCTCTTCTTAAATATGTATAAACCCTCATCCTTATCAGGTTCGCAAAGCACATGGTAGCGGTCCTGTGTGTTGTCCGGGTCATGCTGTACCAGATTGGTGAAAGTTCTCCTCCCGTCACCCCCCGTATAATCGGTATCAAGATTTTTTGGGTAGATGCTGAAGGTGTTCAGACTTCCTGAAACAGGGTATATAACCTCATCACGTGGTATTCCGTTAACCATTGTTTTTCTGACAAGTGATGTTTTTACCTCGTCAAGATCCTTTTGCTGACCCCCTGCTGTATGCCAGAATTTGGAAGAGGTCCACTTTGTATGAACACTAAGGTTATAACTCTTGACGTACGAAACGATAGTCCCCAGTTCCAGAGCCTGCCAGGGATCGAGCTTAATATTGACGTCCGGACTGCAGTAGTATTTGTTCTCTACCCTGAGACGGAAAACCTTATATACCTGACCCGACATCTGGTCGAAGAAATCACCTCCACCCGATTTCCAGTTTGCATTTGCATCTATCAGACCGGTTTCCTGGTTGGTATTCATAAATAAGAATGAGAAACTTCCGTCTGAAGCTGTGGTGGTTGTGGCCACTACCCTCTCGTGATCAGGATATTGAGCTGCGAATTTTTCGCTTTCCCTGATATCAGCCATATTAACCGGCTGGCCGTTGTATTCCTGGTTGTTGATCTTCCCCTTCAGCACATAGGTCACGATCAGACTCACTTTTACATTCCCAAGAGGTCTTGAATTGGCCGGGCTGATATTATCCTTATTATATGGTACACCAAATCCGATGTTTTCAATGGCATACTGTGAACCCCCCACTTGAGAAACACCCGTCTGAGAGATACCTCCCTGTGAAACGCCCACCTGTGAAACGCCCACCTGCGAAATTCCTCCCTGGGAGTTGCCCGACTGAGAAATGCCTCCCTGTGAATTACCTCCCTGTGAAATCTGAGTGGTAACTGTTTCCGGGACATCTCCTTTAAATTTATAGTTCAGGTTACCAGATACTATTGAAATGGGGATATGATCTTCATTGGATATGGTTGTAAAGTTAAACCCTCCTGTTTCCGTTACTGCCGGAGTAGTTGCCATTTCAACCATCTTCATCCCCGGAGGGTCCCATTTAAACCAGCAGACCGGACTCCGGCCGTTATTGGAAAACCTGACCTCTGTCTCCCTCTCCTCTGCAATCACCTGCCATGCATAGATATTCCCCTTCTCCAAAAGGGGTTGGGCAGGACCGTAGAGGAATGAAAATCTGCCCTGCAGTGTGGTTTCGAAAAATGCCGGCTCGGTAGCTGTAAGCATTGCTGCATCAGGATTCTGGGTTGAGTCTGACAGTTCTACAATCTTAAGGGTGTACTGGGTCCAGGCAGGTGCATTTGTGGCAGGCGTCCAGCTGAATACTATATTCTGAACAGGCAAATTACTGATCCTGGTTCCGCATAGCGGGTTAATGGTCATCGGTGGCTCACCATAACGGATGGTGAAGAAATTGCTGCAACCCAGAGGTTCCTCAGGAGATAGAAAGCCGCCATCCGGACCTTTAATCCTGACGCATATCTGATAGCTTCCTTCGGGCAACCCGTTTTCAATAATCTCCTGTATGGGTATCCCCCTGCTGATAAGATTCTGGAATTCAAAATATCCGGATATGTCATTCCCGCCAAACTGGTTTACTTCGTTAGCCGAAATATCCAGAGTTGACCCGGCATAATCGGGCCCTGTTATCAAATCTACCCCGTTATTTCCCTTGATATGTATTGATAAACTACCGGAAACGGAAAAGGGCGAAGTTATAATTACTCTTGTCTGTTCAGGGTACAGATCAAGTTTTGTGCTGTAGGGTGGTCTTACATTCACATTGACCACCATTTGCTGTGCAGAGAGTTCGGCACATATTAAAACCCGGATAACCATAAATAGAATTATCCATGAACTGACCGGATATCTGAAACCTTTTTTCTGTCTCTTCATATCAGAAAGAATAGGTGTAATCAATGTCGAATTTGTTTTCATAGTAGGAAGAATAGACCGTCGATTTTCCCGTGTTTTTATGATGATACAGCCTCAGCGCAAAGCGGTGGTTTTTACCGGGCTTATAACCCAGCTGCAGGGAGAAAGTGTTTATGGTTCCTGTTTCTTTATCCTGCACCTTGTTTTTCATGGATGAAAAGGAGATACCGGCAGTCAGCCTGTTTTTGAAGAAAGAATTTCCCGCCCCTATTGAAGGTCCGGCCACAACCGTACGAAGCGTATCCTGTACAAAATCAGTGTAGAGCCATGTCAGGGAAGCATTTGTGCCCGTTGGCATATAGCTGGCAAAATAGCTCACAGAGAGGATATTCGTTGAGAATTCACTGTATTGAGCAGTATTCTCATTACGGTCGTTCAGCTGCTGGGCATTAAAGCTGGCCATCAGATTGTGTGTCATCTTTTCCCCGGTAAGGTTAAGTGATTGTGTTAGTCCAAACTGAAGGGTTGCCTGCGCCACCTCACTGTTGCGAAGCGTGTCAATAGCAAGTAATCCGGATTCCTGAGCCAGCCCGTAGTTGGAGTAGAAAGCACTTATATTGTACTGGGGAAATGGAACATAGCTTAACCGTGCCGATGTAATTGTCCGCTTTGTCCTGAGGTTTTTATCGTTCTTCAGATTATCTGTCTGTATACCAACACTGCCTCCGAGGTTTAACCTGTTTTTAAGTAGTTTCAATGATGGCTCAATTGTAATATTGCTCAGATCAGTAGCAAAATAGTATGCACCCATAGACCTGAAATCGGGTTCAACACGCTCATATCTCATTGCCAGGCTAAACATGTCTGACCTATAGCCCAGTGAGCCCTTAAAAGCATTGCTTGATGTGGTGGATTCATGGCTTTCCATCAAAAAAGAGAAGGCTTTGGAGAGGAAAGCCCCCGTGGAGTCTGACAAAGGGGTTCTGATATCTTTTGTGTAAAGACTCTGTGCTACCTCCAGCTCCAGGAGGAATTTTTCGGCGATGGTCTGTTTTGAGATAAATGACACAACCATATTCTCATCAGGAGTGAGCTGGTACTCAAGGGGGATCTCATTGAGTGACTCCTGGTCATCAGCGGCTTTTAAAACCACAAAGCTGATATTGTTCCTGTCGGTTCCATAGCCCAGCCTAAGTGCAGTACCGGTTCGCTTATATGCCGGTGTCTGAACCTGAATATGTTCAGGATTGTCAAGATATTTTACCGGCTTAAGGAGCCGCCCCGTAACTACCCCAAACTGAAACTTACCCGGTGTTAATTCCACGCCTGCACCTGATATGGAATGGCCTGCCAGTGAGTAGGTAGACCAGGTATGTGACCGGTATCCAAGGTGCAGCTTTACCCACTTGTAATAGGGACTGACACCAAATTGGTTGAAGGGCTGGCGAAAATCCCTCTGCTGTTCACTCACTCTGAATGAGAAGGGTAGTACAATCCCATAGAGCGTTACCACCGGACTCCCCTGCAGATACCACATAAAAGGACTTCTGGAAGGATTGGTTTTATCACTGTCGTAAAACTGCAGTCTGACATTGACGGAACCGTTTATTTTAATTGGTTCCTGCTTTGAAATTGTTGTGAGGTCCTGAGAGTGTGAAGGGGTGAAATGCAATATCAGCAGGACTACTGAAAAAATGAGACAGCTGTACTTTCTCATAGGGTGTCAGGTTGGTTCAGTATTGACTGAATGTTATACCGGCATAAGGATCAATCAATAAGGAACAGGTTAGGTTAATTAAAAGTAAATTAAAAATTTAACCCGACAATCTTTTTTAGGATATTTTGGTACAAATTAGATCGACTGCTGATTTTGCCACCTCAACCAGTGATGATAGTAAAAATAAGATTCCCTGCTGGCTTTTAAGAGAGGACGGGAACCGGGACATAAACTCCGGCGTAAGGATCAGACTGACTTCTTCATTAATTAAGCCTGGTTACGGTCATCATTTTGCTTCACTCACATTTGTTTGTCCTGAGAAGCATCAATTATTTTTCAAAAGATACGAAATATGAATAATCCAACGCTGGTCTACTGATCAAAAATATCAGGGATGAGTATGCCGGTTCCTGAGCTATACTGGTCTGAGTTTAATTGTTTTTCGCACTCTCTAAATATGGCAATGGGGAAACAAATTCAAATTCATTTGATACCTCAAAATACATATTTAACAGATTAAGGTGGCCTGCCCCAATTATTAACAGAATGCGATCCTCAGCACTGTGGGGGATTCTCTGGATGTTTCGGAATATTCTCAGGTTTCTGTTGAACCATCTCCCGGTTTCAAAGTCAACACCCGTGAAATCTCCTGATTGCTCCTCATATTTAAACGGATTGGCGAGATATACTGCCAGTCCTTCTTTAATGGCATCAGGCCTGTTTATTCTATATAGTTCATCAACAATGCCGGATACTTTTTCTCCCTTTAAGTTACTGCCGGAAATCGTATCCCGTGATTTCAGAAAATAATCTTCAAATTTTGCGGACCGGAGAGTATCATTGAAAATTGCCATTATATCATCATAATGCTTTCCGAAGTCATTGACACAAACAATTCTATTTAAGTTTAGATCTTTGCCTAACCTGAAAGCAAGCTGATCAATCTCATCTTTTCCCAAAGTCAACTTATCCGATTTGTAAAGCTGGAACAGCGAGTCAATCTTCTGTTGCCTGTCAGGAGTCATTTCAATGGCAATAATTGTGGGGTTAAATTCTTTAAGAGAGTTTGTAATAGCGATTATCTCTGATTGATAAGGTTCTTCAAGCACAGAGATCTGATTTTTCTTATCTGTTGTAACAACATCAAGATTATGATAGGCAAAATGAAAAACACCCAGTGTCATTACTTTTGTTTTTGCTCCGGGAAGGTTATTAATGACTTGTCCGGATAATCCAACTGTAAAAAAAATGGTGAATAGGGAAATGATAAAGAGTTTCATGTTTGATTATTTGATTGATTACTGATGGAAAGACGGTGCCCTTTATGAATAGTTGCAGATTATCGAATGTTCACGGTCACTTTCTGTAAAATTCAATCTCATAAAGGCCACTGAATTTTCCGGAAGGATGTGACATCAAAACCCTTATTTTGTCACTCTCTGTTTCATCAAACTTAAAAATGTTTAAGGAGTT
>JAIVHO010000014.1:0-978 GCA_020201035.1 Bacteroidales bacterium | reverse complement strand
TTACCTGTAGCTAACTTTTCAAAAGTGATGGAGTTTCCCTTACGTGCCTGAGGGCTTTTATATTGTCGCTTTTGTCCCGGAATCTCTTTCCAAACAGTTCCATCCCAGTATTCAAGATTGTAATTTTCAGGTGCTCTTATCTTATCATCATCCTCAACAAAATAGATAATTATATTTTCTATTTCCCTTTCTGTGCCAAAGTCTATGCCTGCCCAGTCCTGATCCTCTTCAGAATATATATTGCTCCATTGATTTGTTGTGGGTGTTAAATACCAGTATTGGCCGTCATTTAGTTTCTGTACAGGATGACTAATGCCCGGGAAAGAGGCAATTGCCCTTGGGAAGAAATCGTTACGATTGTTTACGGCGTAATTAACAGGTCTGGGTTCCGAAACCGGGGGTTTTTTATAAGGCACATACGCTTTCAGCTCTTTTATCTCACGATCCGATGCTATGGTTTTACCGTCTGAGATCAGTTGAAAGCCCTGACCCATGTTATATCTTAAGCCTGTCCTGTCCCATAGAACGGTTATTTCATGTCCGTGATAATTAATATCTTCCAGAATAAAATAGTCCCAATGGTTAGGTACAAGAGGCTTGATTATAACAGAGTCACTGGCCTGAGCCTTTATACCTATTAAATCAGCGATAACCAGATCTACATAAGAGGAGTGGGAGTAATGCTCACTGTGGCCGGGTACATCATGACCATCCCAGGACCCGGTGTCAGGATGTAGTGCTTCTGCTATATAGGGCTTTCCCTCTTTTCTGTGTGTAAGTGTAAAAATCTTAAAAAGTCTGAAGAAATCATCCCCGGAAACCTCGTCTATATTATCATAATTATTCAGGACATTAGACATTGCCTTTAGAGTCTGAGAGGTGGCAAAGGGCCATGAATTGCCACTCCAGACGCAACATCTCTCAGAAATTCGGAACAGGGGGTCATTCCGCTCAACAACGGTTGGACCAAAATCGGCA
>JAIVHO010000013.1 GCA_020201035.1 Bacteroidales bacterium | reverse complement strand
GGAATCTCACGCTCACCAAGATAGGCTACCACTTTAGCCCCTGCAATACCGTTCCTGTATATCAGATCGGCATAGCCGGAGGCACTCTCAAAAGTAAGAAATTTTCCGATTAAATACACTATAGAGCCATCCGGAGCAGTAATTATATCGAGGCCTCTGTTTCCTGCCACACGCTTTACAGCCTCAGCATCATCGCCCCTGAGTTCCCTTGATACTCTGGCAGCCTCTACCCGGTAGACCAGTGTTGAGGGCTCTGCACT
Organism: Bacteroidales bacterium; assembly: GCA_020201035.1. Taxonomy (GTDB): domain Bacteria; phylum Bacteroidota; class Bacteroidia; order Bacteroidales; family VadinHA17; genus JAIVHO01. The sequence goes on along the minus strand of JAIVHO010000013.1, from coordinate 14,113 downwards.
CTCCTGTTTGATTTTTCCTCCCGGAAAATCCATTGTTGTTTCGGTCAGACTTTTGGATCCCCATTGCTTCTCCATCTCGGCGGCCCTTTCAAGCGATACCCTTGTTCCGTTATTCACCGGCACAACAAAGGCATCACTGAATCCTCCTCCTCTTATTTGCGCCACTGCTTTGTCAGCGTCGCTCTTCTTTCTGAACATGCCAATATAGTAGAATGTTATATCGGATCCTTCAGGCCGGAAACCATATACCGGAGCAAAATTCTTAAAAAAAGATGGGGCAATGGGATTCCGGAACGCAGCTATCTGCACCCGGTATACCAGGCCCTCCGGCATCTCCGGATTAACAGGGATATCACCCGTTACGCCAGAGTCGGTACGGAAGAGCTGCAATACAGGTGTGGATGGCCTGGAAACTACGGAAGGTTTAGCTGTACCGATGGATCTTACGGCAACAGCTGAGTCACCTTCTGATCCTCTTATCCCTGCTGAATCACTCCTGTTTCCTGCTACCCATCTGTTATCCTCCTTCACCACCCTGTCAGATTCAGAGATCGCCGCAACCCTTTTTCCTTCTGGTTTTACTGACTCTGATACTGACCTCTCTCTTTCAACACCTCCTGAAACCGCCATTTCAATATTTCCTCTATTCTCTGATCCTGTAATCCTTCCTGTAAGCAGGTTAAAAAGGCTGTCGGCACGCCCCTGATAACCAAATCCCTGCTTCTCCAGTGACAGTATCTTCTCCTCTGCCGTGGCTCTGTCGACACCAGCAAGAGTTCTCAGCCTTTCCCTGTAGCGGTCGGCAAGCCTGTTAACTGAATCGGCCCTGAACTGCAATGCCAGAGCCTCTCTGGCCATATTATCATACCCGGTATCAGCAGGTATTATCCTATAACCTAGAGTGTCCTGCCCGGTTTTTACAGCATCAGTCCCTCTTTCCGTTACTGTCACTTTTTCTGCCGCTTTTTCTGCCGTTTTATCTGCCGTTTTATCAACCGTTTTTTTTGAAGCCACTGCCTTTCCCACCTCACCCTGGACATTAACCGGTTGCGGCTCCCGTTGATCAACTCTTTTCACATCTTCTGCAGCACCCTGTTTCCTTGATGCCTGGTCAGAGAATTCAGCAACCTTAAGCTCACGAACCTCCTTCCTTCTGGCACCGGCAGAAAAAAGGTCATAATTATCAACGGCCCTGTCAAACATTCCCGCTCTGTGATATGCCCTTGCCAGCCAAAACCTTGCATCGTCCGGCACAGGCCTCAATCCCCGGCTTCCCCGTAATGCTGCCTCCAGAAGAGACACAGCATTTATAAGATCACTGTCAAGCTCCAGCAGTGTACGACCATAGTAGTATTTGTAGAGAGGGTCATCCGGATACTGCTCTCCGAGAACCTCAAAATGGTCAAGGGCCTCAGTATATCTTCCCGACGAGAAGAGGGCAATGGCAATATCACCTGAAGCCCTGAACTCTCCCTCCTGTGAAAAAAGAGGTGTCGCCATAAAAATAATTGCAGCAAACAGTATTGCCAGACGGACGTATAATACTTTTTTCATCTTCTCTCCTTCCCTTACCGGCAGATGCGTAAATGGTGTATATCTCAACATATTACTATATCATATTGTTGTTAATAACAAAAGAGTTTTTTGTTTCAATTTACAGCTCAAACTTCGTAATTTTACACTTAATATAAAAATTTATAAGATGACTAAACTAAAGGAGGGGGATAAGGCTCCCCGGTTTGAAGGAACAGACCAGAACGGTAACCTTGTAAACTCAGACCAGTACAAAGGGAAAAAGCTGGTACTCTATTTCTATCCAAAGGACAATACGCCGGGCTGCACCAGTGAGGCCTGTAACCTGAGAGACAACTACAACGACTTTATTGAGAAGGGCTTTGAAGTGGTTGGAGTGAGTGCTGATTCTGAAAAATCACATAAAAAATTTGCAGAAAAACATGACCTGCCCTTCCCATTGATTGCAGACACAGAGAGAAAAATCATGACCGACTATGGTACTTTTGGAGAGAAAAAGATGTACGGAAAAACTTTCCTAGGAATTAACCGGGCAACCTTTATCATATCTGAGGAGGGTGTTATTGAGAAAATATTCAAAAAGGTAGACACCAAACAGCACACCGAACAGATATTCAAATCGCTACAGGTATAATGCGCATCAGAAGAATAGTCAATAATACCTATTATCACAATGCGGGTTACATCAAATGCCGGATATTAAAAAACCGGATTATCTATTGATAATAATTTACGGTGGAAAATGAGACTGAGAGTAATTTAACTGAAAGTGATTTAACTAAAAACTGTTATTACCGATAAACAAAATAATTAATCACATTTCCAACTATAAACAACCAGTATGAGCAAAGAAAAGAAAGAGGTCAATAAAGAGAAACTAAAGGCTCTTGAGATTACTCTGGGTAAGATCGAAAAGGATTTTGGCCGGGGTACTATAATGAAACTCGGGGACAATCCCATTGAGAATATTAAGGTTATTTCAACAGGCTCCATAGGCCTGGACACTTCGCTTGGGATAGGAGGTATTCCACGCGGAAGGGTAACCGAGATTTACGGACCCGAGTCATCAGGTAAGACAACCCTTGCAATACATGTAATTGCAGAAGCCCAGAAGGCTGGCGGTATAGCAGCCATTGTGGATGCTGAGCATGCCTTTGACAGGTTCTATGCCTCAAAGCTGGGTGTTGATATCGAGAACCTGCTTATCTCACAACCCGACAATGGTGAACAGGCTCTTGAGATTGCCGATCACCTTATAAGGTCAGGAGCCCTTGATATTGTTGTAATAGACTCAGTGGCTGCCCTTACCCCGAAAGCAGAGATTGAAGGTGAGATGGGCGACTCCAAAATGGGACTGCAGGCCAGGCTTATGTCACAGGCATTGCGTAAGCTGACTGCCAATATCAATCGTACCAATACCTGCTGCATCTTTATCAACCAGCTCAGAGAGAAGATAGGCGTTATGTTTGGTAATCCTGAAACAACAACAGGGGGCAATGCGCTAAAATTCTACGCTTCAGTAAGGCTTGATATAAGAAAGATAAGCCAGATAAAGGAGGGTGAAGATGCTACCGGTAACCGGACAAGGGTTAAGATAGTAAAGAACAAGCTTGCACCCCCGTTCAGGAAAGCTGAATTTGATATTATGTTCGGAGAGGGTATCAGCAGAACCGGTGAGATCATTGATCTGGGAGTTGACCATGGTATAATAACCAAGAGCGGCTCCTGGTTCAGCTATGGTGATACAAAACTCGGGCAGGGACGTGAAGGAGTTAAACAGATACTTGCTGATAATCCTGAACTGATGGATGAGCTGACAGCTAAAATCAAGGAAGCCCTCACCCAAAAACCTGCCCATAAACCGTAGGCGCTGAGAGCTGTAACCAATGACCACGGAGCAGTTGCCGGTGAATCCTAAGCGCCGGCATAAGCTTTACGGGGCTCTGAATATGACCTGAAAAACCTGAAAAATGAAAAAAACCTTATTCCTTATCATGACCACCATGCTTGTCGGGTTCTACGGCTGCATGGAAAACAGAGAGGTGAGCAGTCCGGCCATAGACAACTCACTGACTGAACAGGAGAAAAGTGCCGCGGTGATGTCACCGGAGATTCTCTGGAAATTTAACAGACTGGGATCATTCGCTGTATCACCCGACGGCAGCAAGGTGCTCTATACAACTACAGCCTATGATCTGGAGACAGAGGCGCGGGTAACCAATATCTACTCGATTGCCAGTGACGGTGGGGACCCTGTGCAGCTGACAGAAGATGGCGGCAGTTCACCTGCATGGTACAGCAACGGAGAAAAGATAGCCTTTGTCAGTGGCGGTGAGCTATGGAGCATGAATGCCGATGGCAGCAGTAAAATGAAGATTAACGGCTTAACCAACTTTGAAACATTTGCCATCTCTCCTGCCGGTGACAGGATACTCTTTACCCGCAGGGTGAAGCTCGACCAGACCCCAAATGAGAAGCATGGTATGCCGGAAGCCAATATGAGGATTATTGATGACCTGATGTTCAGGCACTGGACCTACTGGCACGACTACTCCTACAGCCACCTGTTTGTGGCCTCTTTTGACGGCACCGGCGTTACCGGTGAGAAGGATCTGATGGAGGGACAGAGGTTTGAGACACCAACAGCGCCCTTTTTTGACGAGGGAGAGATTACCTGGAGTCCTGATGGCAGCATGATTGCCTACACATCAAAACATCTGACAGGCAAGGCTGATGCAGTAAGCACAAACAGCGATATCTTTATCCATGATCTTACTACCGGCAATGTGCTTAACCTGACAGCAGGGAATATGGGATTTGACAAATATCCAGTCTTCTCCCCTGACGGTAAAATGATTGCATGGCAGAGCATGGAGGAGGATGGTTATGAATCAGATCTGGACCGACTCTTTATCGCCAACCTTGAAACAGTGGAGAAAGAGTGGCTATCCGAGGGATGGGACTACAATGTTGAAAGCATAAACTGGAGTGAAGATGGTTCATCCATAACATTTGCATCACCCTACAGGGGTACCAAACAGATCTTCAGCATATCTCTGGCCTCAGGTGAGATCAGTCAGGTAAGCAGCGGAAAATATGATTTTGGTCCTGTTACCCTGAGCGGTGACAGGATAATAACAGGAGTACAGAGTATGTCAATGGCTCCAGAGATTGCCCTGATTGACCCTGCCAGCGGAGAGATGAATATGATCACCTCACTTAACAGCCATATATATGACAATATCAAAATGGGTGACACAGAAGAGAGGTATATCAAAACATCCGATAATATGGATCTTCAGATGTGGATAATCTATCCTCCCGGGTTTGATCCCTCCAAAAAGTACCCTGCACTGCTCTATTGCAAGGGTGGCCCGCAGGGAGCACTTGGTCAGGGGTGGTCGTACCGCTGGAATTATCAGATGATGGCGGCAAAGGGATATATTGTTGTGGCACCCAACCGGAGGGGAAACTCCGGCTTCGGAAGCGACTGGAGAGAGCAGATATCGGGTGATTACGGCGGACTGAATATGCAGGACTACCTTGATGCCATTGACCATATGGCAGAGGAGCCGTTTGTTGACAGTGAGCGACTTGGAGCTGTGGGAGCAAGCTATGGCGGATACAGTGTTTTCTGGCTTGCCGGGGTACATGAAGGACGGTTCAAGACATTTATTTCACACTGTGGAATGTATAATATAGAGAGCTGGTATGGGTCAACAGAGGAGCTCTGGTTTCCCAATAAGGATGTGGGCGGCCCCTACTGGGATATACCGCGACCTGCCGGTTATAACTACTCACCCCATCTTAATGTGGATAAGTGGGATACGCCCATTCTGATTATTACAGGGGAGCATGACTACCGTATTCCCTTTACCCAGAGTATGGAGGCGTTTACAGCAGCTCAGCTGCGAGGCATTCCAAGCAGGCTGCTCTTCTTCCATGATGAGACTCATTTTGTAACACGTCCGCAGAATGCAGTGATATGGCAGAGAGAGTTTTTTGAGTGGCTTGATACCTACCTGAAGGAGTAGTTTTTCATTTAACCTTTACGGAATAGGTTTGTTATGATATCCGCCTTCTCCTCCAGGGAGAGGGCGCCTTCTATCCACTCTATTTCTACTCCTCTCCTTTCCATGCCCCTGAACCAGGTCATCTGACGTTTGGCAAACCGGTGTATTTCAGTCTCCAGCCTCGATTCCATCTCCTGATAGGTAAGCTCTCCTGTCAGGTAAAGGGTGACATATTTGTACTCAAGACCATAATAGATAAGATCTTCAGGAGGGATGCCGTTTTTAAGGAGTGATTCAACCTCTGCAATCATCCCTTCATGCAACCTGTTTGAGAGTCGGGTCGAAATTCTGCTGCGTCTCTCCTCCCTGCTGTACCTTACAGCAACAACCAGCGGTTTGATAACAGGCCATTCGAATCCATCCATGTTGTCTTTTATATAATCGGCAATCTCTATGGCCCTGATGGTCCGTTTGACTGTGTCGAGATCGGATCTGTTATGCATCGGTCCGTATTTCTCCAGAATCTCCTTCAACTGATTATGTGACTTCCCGGCGAGGTTATCCCGCAGCAAAGGGTTAACCGGCACCTGCACAAGGTTATAACCCCTGATTATACTCTCGACATACATCCCTGAGCCTCCGCAGACTACAGGAAGCAATCTCCGCGAGGTAATTTCCCTGTACACCTTCAGAAAATCCTGCTGGTATTCAAATAGATTGTAGCGGCTTCCGGCATCAGCAATATCAATAAGATGAAAGGGGACATGTGATCCGTTAACAACATAGTCGCTGTAATCCTTACCCGTACCTATATCCATTCCCCGGTAAACCTGCCTGGAATCGGCACTTACAATCTCACCCTCAAGCCTGTACGCTACCTCTGCTGCCAGGGCGGTTTTTCCTGATGCCGTGGCACCGGTAACCACAATCATATTATAGCTGTTGCCGGACATGGTGTGTTTAATTGTATAAAATTAACTATTTTTGTCGCTCAATAAGCGGTGTTCATGAATTTAAATCTGCTCTACAGAAGAATACGCGATATAATTGTCAATCCAACCGCCATGTGGCAATCGGTGCGGGAAGAAGGCAGAGAAGTAAACGAGCTCAGGATAAGCTTCCTGTTACCTCTGTCGCTGCTGGTCTCACTGGCAGGTTTAACCGGTATGCTAATATTTACCTACCATGGGTTATCAATTATATTTCCCCTGACAGTAGCATTGAAGTACTTTATCTCCTGTTTAGCTGCGGTTGAGATTACTGCTCTTATTGTAACGGAGATTGCTCCTCTCTTTACAGGACGGAGAAGTTTCAGTGAAAATTACAAGCTTGTACTCTATTCAATAGCCCCATTTATGGCGGCAATGATTATCACCAGGCTGTTCCCTGCGCTGATCTTTTTGAATCTGGCCGGACTATACGGCATCTTTATAGCGTGGAAGGGTACTGATATCTTTTCCGGTGTACCCGCCTCATTAAGAACAAGATACACTCTTGTTATTTTCTTTGCAACAATTACTGTTTACTTCTCTCTGGCCTGGCTGCTCAGCGCAGTGCTGGACGGTCTGTTTTATTCTGTAGCCTGAAATTAATAATGAGAAAAGACAACAGCAATATCATGATCAGAAACAAGAAGGCGTCACACAATTACGCCTTCCTGGATAAATTTATTGCTGGCATTTCACTTACCGGGACCGAGATCAAATCGATACGGGCCGGCAAGGCCTCCCTTGTTGACTCTTTCTGCCATTTCAGGAACGGGGAGTTGTGGGTCAAGGGTATGAATATCTCTGAATATTACTGGGGCAACAGATACAACCATGATCCTTCCCGGGAGAGAAAATTACTGCTTAACCGGCGTGAGCTTAACCGTCTTGAAAGAAAGATAAAGGAGGGTGGTCTTACTATTATTGTCACCAGGATCTTTATAAATGAGAGGGGGCTTGCCAAGGCAGAGGTTGCTCTTGCAAAGGGTAAGAAGGAGTATGATCACCGTGAAACACTGAAGAAGAATGATGCCAGGCGGGAGATAGACCGCAGGATGAAGGAATAATTACCTTCATAAACAGCTACCATGGGGAACAGCTACCTTTGTGAACTCTTTTCAAGTGTACGGGCCTGATCAACCGGAATCTGTTCATCATTCCGGTAAGCCACAATAAAGGCATCATTAACACCACACTCTTTAAGCTCTTCAAGATACCGGGATGCTTCGGTATATTTTTCAAAACTACCGCTTTGATACTTATACAGGTTTCCTGAACGGAGTACTGTCATGCCCTGGCTGAGCGTGCAGCCAATCCTTTTTTCCAATTCCTCCCTTGCAAAGAGAAGTGAAGCTATTGCCACCTGCACCCTGTACCTGACCTGTATTTCCTCTTTCTTTTCCTCTTTCTTTTCCTCTTGCTGCTCCACTTTCTTCTCACTTTCCGCCGTAATATCTCTGCGGGATTCCGCTACCTTCTCCCTTGGGGTAACCATCCTAACGGGAGACTCAACAGGCATAACTACTGCTTCGGGATCAAGGCGTATAAGTTTCGGTGGCATCTCAACTGTATATCTTTCTGAGCCGTCTGATCCTACATAGTCAAACCGGCCGGTAAGTCTGAATGAACCGCTCAGGGCTTCATCGGGCGTTATCAAGTATTGAATCTGCACCACCTCTGCAGCGGGGAAATCGAGCCATACAAAGTTAATCTGGTTATTATCCCTGAAAAAATCAGCGCCTGCAACCTCTGCCTCCCTTACGGAAAAACCCAGAGGAAAGGTCTGGTGAAATCTCGCAAAGGATCCCGGAGGCACATTCCGGAATGTAACCATTACCGGCACAGCCCTTGCCGTGGGCCACGCCTCCTGGCATGATACCGATACCGACACCTCCTGTGCAGAGAGCAGGGATGATATTAACAGCAGCGGTATCAGCAGGTATAATCTCATAATATCAGAAGTTTGGACTGAGCAGATATTTGGAATAGAAGGAATCTATGCGGTCAAGTACCTCCTGCGGAGTATCGGCAACGAGGAACAGATCCATATCTTCCTGAGAGATATTACCCTCCTCCAGCATAACACCCTTAATCCAATCTACCAGGCCGCCCCAGTAGCTGCTTCCCACCATTATAATTGGGAACCGTCCGATCTTCTGGGTTTGTATCAGCGTTATGGCTTCAAAAAGCTCATCCAGTGTTCCGAAGCCTCCGGGCATAATAATAAATCCCTGGGCATATTTCATAAACATCACTTTACGGACGAAGAAGTGGTCAAAGGTTATCAGTTTATCAAGGTCAATATAATCATTAGGTTTCTGTTCAAACGGCAGGTCAATATTTATCCCTACCGATTTACCGCCGCCCCTGGAAGCTCCCTTGTTTGCGGCCTCCATTATCCCTGGTCCTCCACCGGTAATAACACCATAGCCTCTTGCTGTAAGCATATATGCTATCTCCTCGGCCATACCGTAATACTTATTGGTGTCTTCAGTGCGGGCCGAACCAAATATTGAGACACAGGGTCCTATCCTGGCAAGTTTTTCAAATCCTTCAACAAACTCGGCAATAATCTTAAAAACCCTCCATGAGTCCATTGTATGAATCTCATTCCAGGTTTTTGATTCAAATGCATCCTTTACGAGGTCACGAACTTTTTCCATATACGAAGAATCTGTTTAAGGCTCTAAAATAGTAAATTATTTCTTATTAAACTCGCCGGAAAGGAACTCACCTGTATAGCTGGCGCTGCAACCGGCGAGCTCCTCTGGTGTTCCGGCGAAAAGTATTTCTCCTCCGGCAGCTCCTCCCTCCGGACCCAGGTCGGCAATATAATCAGCAAGTCTGATCACATCCATATTATGCTCTATCACCATCACTGTATTACCTCTGTCAACCAGCCTGTTAAGAACTTTCATCAGTACCCTGACATCCTCAAAATGCAATCCGGTTGTTGGTTCATCCAGAATATAAAGTGTTCTGCCAGTATCTCTCCTTGAGAGCTCCGTAGCCAGTTTCACCCGCTGCGACTCTCCCCCGGAGAGGGTAGTTGAAGGTTGACCAAGCCTTATGTACCCAAGGCCTACATCCTGCAGTGTCTTCAGCTTATGACTTATTGAAGGTATATTCCCGAAAAGTTCCACTGCCCTGTTGATGCTTAGATCAAGCACATCACTGATCGATTTTCCCCGGTATTTCACCTCCAGTGTTTCCCGGTTATATCTTTTCCCATTACACTCTGTACAGATGACATGCACATCAGGCAGGAAATTCATCTCAATACTTTTCAATCCTGCTCCCTGGCAACCTTCACATCTCCCCCCCTTAACGTTGAAGGAGAACCTGCTGGCCTTGAAACCCCTGATTTTAGCCTCTGTTGTCTGTTCAAACAGCTTCCTTATATCGGTAAAGAGGCCTGTATATGTTGAAGGGTTTGAACGTGGTGTTCTTCCGATCGGACTCTGGTCTACCTCAATCACCTTATCTATATTGTCGATGCCTTTTATCTCCTCATAGGGGAGGGCACTCTTGCCAGACCGGTGAAGGATAGTTGCCAGTGCAGGGTGCAGGGTGTGATTAATAAGCGATGACTTTCCGCTTCCTGAAACACCTGTTATACATATAAATGTCCCAAGTGGAAATTTTATATTGACACTTTTGAGGTTATTACCCGTTGCACCCTTTATCTCAACAAATTTCCCATTTCCCTTTCTTCTTTTCTCAGGCAGTTCTATCTCTTTCCGGCCCGAAAGATATTCCCCTGTAAGAGAATCGGATCGTGCGATAACGGCCGGAGGTCCCTCTGCCACAATCTTTCCTCCCAGCCTTCCTGCATGCGGCCCCATATCTATAACATGGTCGGCAGAGAGAATCATATCCCTGTCATGTTCAACCACCACCACCGAGTTACCCGAATCCCTCAGTTTTCTGAGTGATTCAATCAGCCGGTGATTATCGCGCTGGTGAAGCCCTATGCTGGGTTCATCAAGGATATAGAGAACATTTACCAGACGGGATCCTATCTGGGTGGCGAGTCTTATCCGCTGACTCTCACCGCCAGAAAGAGTTCTGGCTCCCCTGTTAAGGGAGAGATATCCCAGCCCCACATCAAGCAGAAACCCGAGTCTCGATCTTATCTCCTTAAGAATTTCATCGGCAATAAGCTTCTGGCGACCCTCCATATTGTTACCGGCATTTTCAAGAAAGAGAGTCAGCTCCCTGATATCCATTGCTGCCAGCTCACCGATATTCCTGCCTTCAATCCTGAACCAGAGAGACTCCTTCCTTAATCGTGTTCCCCCGCAATCCTTACAGGTTGCGGAATGGATATAACGTGGCTTCTGTTTTGCTGTTCTGGTACCCCCGTTTCCGTTTCGCCCGTTTGATACTGTCTCCTGGTTTCCGATATAGTTTATTATTCCTTCATATGTAAGAAGGTAGTTGGATGAGAGTCCGAGCGGCGTATTGGAGAGCTTTATAACATCATCCGACCCAAACAGCAGTACTTTCATGGCATTCTCCGGAATATCCCTGACGGGGGTATCCATTTTAAACCCATACTTTTCGGCAATTGCTTCTATCTGCCAGAATATCCACATGTTACGGTATTTACCAAGAGGCTCTATACCACCGTTCCGTATGCTTACAGTGTCATCAGGGATAATCTTCTTCAGATCAACCTCTGACACCACTCCCAGTCCGTTACATACCGGGCATGCGCCATGGGGTGAATTAAACGAGAATGTATGCGGGGCAGGCTCATTGTATGAAAGACCGGTATCCGGACACATAAGGTATCTGCTGTAATAGCTGACAGTATCACTGTCCATATCAAGGATAAGCATTACACCCTCACCCTGATCCAGTGAAAAGAGCAGGGATTCCCTGATCCGTTTCCTGTCATTTTCCGATGGAACAAGTTTATCTACCACGATTTCAATATCATGACTCCTGTACCTGTCAACCTTTAAACCAGGTGTAATCTCGCGTACCTCCCCATCTATCCTGACATTCAGAAATCCTTTTCTCCTCAGGCTGTCAAAGAGCTCCCTGTAGTGTCCTTTCCTCCCTTTAACCACGGGTGCCAGAAACATTATCTTTTTTTCACTGTACCGTTCCAGCACAAGATCCAGGATCTGGTCATCCGTATACCTGACCATCTTTTTCCCCGTTGCCCAGGAGTAGGCCTCGCCTGCCCTGGCATAGAGCAGGCGGAGGTAGTCATATATTTCAGTAATCGTCCCTACTGTTGAACGGGGGTTCTTATTTGTGGTTTTCTGCTCAATGGATATAACCGGACTGAGTCCTGTTATATTATCCACATCGGGTCTTTCCATGCCACCCAGAAACTGGCGGGCATATGCTGAGAGGGTCTCCAGATACCTCCTCTGTCCTTCAGCATAAACTGTATCAAAGGCAAGGGATGATTTACCGCTTCCGCTAAGTCCTGTAATAACCACCAGCTTGTCTCGTGGAATATCGACAGTAATATTTTTCAGGTTATGCACTCTTGCGCCCTGAACCCTTACCTTATCATCATAGACCATCTTTCCGCTCATAATGACAGACTCACTCCTCTCTTTTATAGGCTGAAATTCTGGCATCTTTAACGGGAACCTTTATCACATAGCTCTTTTTGTGCCTGTTATCGAGGAAAGGCTCTCTGAGCCATGGGTTAAGAGCTTTTAAAATCTTATAATTTGTTCCGTAGATAGCGGCAAAATCTGCAAAACTGGTAACTGCAGTGTCAACAGTCACCACATCATACTCTATAACGGGATAGAGATGTTCAGCAGGGATATCAAATCCATAGGATGCAGGATCTGACAGTATCACCTTAAAGGAGAGTACCCTGAACAGATATCTGGCTGTCTCTTCGGTGAGCAGAAGGTCATAGTAGTTGTGCTGACCCTGTATCCCAATCTGTCTGTCCACACCGGTTGTACCACCGTTATATGACGCTGCAACAAGGGCCCAGTCGCCATACCTCTGATAAGATTTAAGAAGATACCTGCATGCTGCTTCCGTCGATTTCTCCAGGTGATAGCGCTCATCAATCTCACCTGATATCTCGAGCCCGTATTCGCGCGCTGTAGCCGGCATAAACTGCCAGAATCCTGTTGCCCTGACCGGACTCACAGCATTAGAAAGATTACTCTCCGCAACAGCAATATACTTAAAGTCATCAGGCACTCCGTGTGCTTCCAGGATGGGCTCGATAACCGGAAAGTACCGGTTGGCTCTCTTTATCACCAGCATGGTTGAAGAGTGGAGATAGGCATTTGTATTAAGCTCCCTGTCAAGGCTCTCGCGGGTATCAAAATTCTCAAGAGGGACTCTCTCTCCGGCAAAATAGATGGTATCAGGCAGACTGAAAGATTTTATTCTCTGCAGCTCATCCCTCAGTATATACATCTCTCCCGTGTCACTCTCCTGATCCCCCCTGAACCCTGTTATTCCGTTTACCAGAAAAACCACTGCAATGACGACTCCCATTCCTGCCATAATACCCCTGCTCCTCTTCATATCCTTATCCTTAATATATTGTTAAAACACAACCTACAAAGGTAATGTTTAGTTAAACAATTTCAACACGTATAATTAAAGGAGAATATTTGGAGATACCGGCAGTTTTTTTGAGAGCAAAAATCTCAGAATTTATAAAACAGACCTGACCAGACACCAAAGGTATACGGGTTATCGGCAGAGAGGCGACCATTACTGTTAAGGTAATACCTGACTGAAGGACCCATATTAACCATAATCTTATCGGTGAATGAGTATTCCAGATTCATTCCCAGGGCGCTGCTCAGCAGCAGGGCACTCAGATCAGATGTTGAACCAACAGGAACCTTAAGGTTTTCACCTACTGCATACGTTTTGTTGTCAAGCAGGAAGTTATATGACATGCCGCCGGTTATATTAAGACCTATGCGCCTGTCAATGACACGATATGACAGCATGAAAGGTATCTCGAGATACTCATAGCTCTGTTGCAGTTTTGTGCCAAAGGGTGTAAGGTCTGCCTTCAGTGGATCAAAGTTATCAGCTGTATAAATGCTCTGTATCCGGTCACCTGCCATATCGGCAAGGAAGATATCACGGTTGTTTGTATTGACTCTTCCGGTTGTTGTTTCAACACCAAAAACAGTTCCGCTTTTGGAGCCTGCTATGGTTGAGAATCCTGAATATGAGGCAATGCCGGAAATTTCCCTTCCGAGCGATGAATAGTAAATTCCTGTTTGCAGGGCAAGTCTATTGCCTACCGAGAAGCTTACCGCCACACCACCGGAGTATGAGAGTGTTGCACTCTCATTGGAAACCATTTCGCTGATATTTCTGCTGGCAGCTCTCAGATTGGAAGAGAGGTAGGTTGGTGAAACTTCTGCTCCCACTCTCCACCTGTTTGTTTTATTCTCCTCCCCCATTTCAATATCCACAAGTGAGAGTGGAGCTGTCCCCTCTGAATATCCGGGTATAGCCACCGCCATCTCACGGGGAATATCACCGGAGCCGGTTCTTCTCAGGACAAGTGCCGGTTTTGAGGATGTTACATCTGTTATTTCGGCAATGATGGCCGGC